>JAILQK010000051.1 GCA_024699045.1 Lachnospiraceae bacterium
AGCCTCTTCAGCGCCTCCTGATAAGCTCTGTACACGGGTTCGCACTGCATCAGCATCCCCGCTCCCCCGCCGTAAGTGTATCCGTCTATGGATCCATAGGAGTTGGTACTGTATTCACGTATATTCACGGTATCAAGCCCGATAAGGCCTTCCCCTTCGGCCCTACCCGTGACTCCTGTCCGAAAAGCCGGGCCGACCATATCCGGAAATATAGTAAGAACCTCAAATCTCATCAAAGAAGCCCCTCCATCACATGGATGGTCATTACTCCGTTTTCTACATCCACACCCTTTATACAGTCTTTTATCGCGGGGATAAGAAAAGACTTTTTGTCTTCTCCCTCCGGCTCCACCTCATACACATCATTTGCCCCGGTATGAAGCACCCTCGACAATACACCGAGATGCTCTCCCTCATCCGATACGATCTCCATACCGATAAGATCCGCCTCGTAGTACTCGTCAGGCCCGAGCGCCTGGGCATCATCCCTTGGCACGCATATATAGGCTCCCTTGTACCTCTCGACGGCATCTATCCCGTCAAGCTCATCGAATTTCAAAAGGGCCAGGTTCTTGCTGAACCTGACCGATCTGACATTTACCGTGATTTCCTCCCTCGGGGTCTTTATGACCACTTCCTTAAGTTCCCTGAAACGCTTTTGAGGATCGTTCGTTGTGGGAAATACTTTGACCTCGCCCTTAAGACCGTGAGTGGAGGTGATCTGTCCTACAGATAAAAGCTCAGCTCTCTTCCTCATCGGCTATATCCACGTTCACCCGTTTTTCCGTTTTGGTAGCTGCCGCCTTCACCACAGATCTCATTGCCTTGGCGATGCGTCCTGATCTGCCTATGACTTTCCCCATGTCATCCTTGGCAACACGGAGCGTCACATTTATCTCCCTGTCGTTCTCCTCCTCGGTCACTACGACCTTATCGGGGTTATCGACGAGAGCTCTGGCTATTACCTCAACCAGTTCTTTCATGTCTATTCTCCTCTAAATTCTTTCTAAATGCTAAGTCTTACCTGGTTATGCCGGCATTCTTGAAAAGGCGGGCTACGGTCTCAGTGGGCTGTGCACCGTTTGAAAGCCATTTACGGGCTTCTTCCTCATTGATCTTAACCTCAGCAGGCTCCTTCAGGGGATCATATGTGCCGATCTCGGCGAGTGAAGTACTGCTGGTTGTCCTTCTCGCATCCGATACGATTATCCTGTAAAAAGGAGCTTTCTTCTTTCCGATTCTCTTAAGTCTGATCTTTACCATTTTTCTTTCCTCCATATATTGATCATTGATTATATAAATCCTACCGTATCTGCCGCTTATGGCAGTATACCGTATTATTTCATACAGTATTATTCATTTCATGCAGTATTATTTCGTATGTTATTATTTCGCACGGCATCACTTCGTAACGTATTGTTTCGTAACGACCGTTTTTTGAAGTGTCATGTCCTGTGAACTAGATCTTTAACTGCTTCATCAGGTTCTGCATCTGGGCCATCTGGCCGAAGCGTCCTCTCTTCTTCCCTCCGCCGGTCATCTGCTTCATGAGCTTCTGCATCTGCTCAAACTGCTTAACCAGTCGGTTCACGTACATTATATCCACGCCTGCGCCTTTGGCGATGCGGTTCTTTCGTTTCGGATTGAGCAGCTTCGCGTCATCCCTTTCCGCCGGTGTCATGCTCATGATTATCGCCTCGTTCCGCTTGAGCATGCTTTCATCTATCTCGGGAAGACCCTTGCCTCCCATACCGAGCATCGAAATGACCGACCCCATTCCGCCCATCTTATTGACCTGCTTCATGGAATCAAGATAATCATTAAAAGTAAAGCGGCCCTTCTTCAGACTCTCGGCTGCCTTTCTGGCATCCTCTTCCTCTATAGCCTCCCCGGCTTTTTCGATCAGGGAAAGGACATCTCCCATTCCGAGGATCCGGCTCGCCATCCTGTCCGGATAGAATATATCAAAATCCTGAGGCTTCTCGCCGCTTGCGGCAAACATGATCGGTTTTCCGGTAACGGCCCTTATTGAAAGCGCTGCTCCTCCGCGGGTATCTCCGTCAAGCTTGGTAAGGATGACTCCGTCGATCCCCACTTTCTCATCAAATCCGGTCGCCACATCGACCGCAGCCTGACCGGTACCGGCATCTACCACCAGAAGGGTATCATCTACGTGTACTTTCTCCTTGATATCGTGAAGCTCCTGCATAAGAGCCTCATCTATCTGCTGTCTTCCGGCAGTATCAAGGATAACAACATCAAACCGCTCTTTTCTTGCTTCTTCCACCGCCGCTTCCGCAATGATCACCGGACTCTTATCGGTACCCATTTCAAATACCGGAGTCGAGACCTTCTCTCCGTTTACCTTAAGCTGCTCTATCGCAGCGGGCCTGTATACGTCCAGCGCCGCAAGCATCGGTTTCCTGCCTTTATTCTTAAGATGAAGTGCGATCTTGCCGCAGGTGGTCGTCTTTCCGGCTCCGTTCAGTCCGGCCATCATTATGACCGTGGGCTCAGGGGCATTTGCAAACGAAAGCTGTGCTGCCTCATCCCCCATAAGGGATGTCATCTCTTCGTTTACAAGCTTGATCACCTGCTGTCCGGGATTCAGGCCTTTCATAATGTCCGACCCGATCGCCCGCTCTTCCACAGCCTTGGTGAACTGCTTGACGACCTTGAAATTCACATCCGCTTCAAGAAGCGCCATCCGGACTTCCCTGAGCGCGGTCTTTACATCATCCTCGGTAAGGGTGCCCTTGCTCCGAAGCTTCTTGAAAACGTTTTGCAGTTTATCGCTTAAACTCTCAAATGCCACTATAATGCCTCATCGATATCGTTTATTATCTCCCGGAGCTTCTCCCGGTCTATGGGATCTTCCTTCAATGCTTCCCTGAGGGCATCGATCCCCTCCGTCATCTTTCCGGTTTTTTCGATCAGCCTTAATTCCTTCTCATATCCTCTGAGTTTGTCATCCAGACGCTTCAGTGTCTCAGATACTGCCTGTCTCGAGATCCCGATCTCCTCCGATATCTCGGAAAGGGACATATCATCCACGGCGCAGGCCTCATATATTCGTTTATTCTTCTCACTCAGGAGCCCGCCGTAGTGATCAAAGAGCAGTCCCCTCTCGATAAACTTTTCCATATCATCACACCGGAGATAAATACTATCAGACCGGCCGCCCTGCTGTCAAGTTTTTTTATTGACAGCTTTGGTTTTGGCCTTGGTTGTGGGTTTCGCTTTGATTTGGGCTTTTGCTTTGATTTGGGCTTTGGTTTCCTTTTTCCCACCCTTTGTATATAATATATGTTTGTCTATATAATTCCAACGGGAAAGCGTAAGCTCCCGTGCCGGATGATAAAGGAGCAAAGATCATGGGTACAGGTATAGTGCTTGAAGGCGGTGCTATGAGAGGCATGTTTACAGCAGGAGTCATTGATGTAATGCTGGAAAACAATATAGAGTTTGCGGGCGCCGTCGGTGTATCGGCGGGCGCCGTATTCGGATGCAATCTTAAATCAAAACAGATCGGGCGGGCGATCCGGTACAATAAGAGGTTTGCGAAAGACTGGAGATATTGCTCGGTCAGGTCTCTCCTTCTTACCGGAGATATGTTCGGCGCCGAGTTCTGCTATGAAAAGGTCCCGTTCCATTACGATCCCTTCGATCTCAAGACCTATCGCAGCAATCCCATGCCGCTCTATGCGGTGATGACCGATGTCGATACCGGCAAAGCCGTCTACAAAAGGCTTGACGAGGGATCCGGTCTCGATATGCTCTATTTCAGAGCTTCTGCCTCCATGCCGTTAGCCTCAAGGCCTGTTGAGATCCTGGGACGAAGCTATCTTGACGGAGGGATGACCGATTCGATCCCGCTCAGATTCATGCAAAAAAAAGGCTATGAAAAAAATGTGGTGGTACTGACTCAACCGCAAGACTATGTGAAAGAACCGATGCGTGATATGCGCGTGATTGGGGCACTGCTGAAAAAATACCCGCGTATGGTCAGAGCTTTAGGCCGACGCCATATCATGTACAATAAAGAAACCGCCTATGTCTATAAATGCCGTGACGAGGGCAGCGTCTTCGTTATACAGCCACCCGAACCACTCCACATCAATCATACGGAGCATGATCCCGAAGAGCTCCAGAGAGTCTATGATATCGGACGCAGGACTATGGAAGCGAATCTGGAAGACCTCAAGGCTTTCATGAACCGTGGGGACGGAGTCAAGGGGCCATTTTAGAAACGAGATCAATCATAAATCCCGCAATATCTCCCTCGTAGGAAAAAATGACCCCTCAACTCCGTCCCCCAGGGCCAAATACCGGTCGGCATATTTTGCAAGATACTTTTGATATAGTTTTTTTCCGCGGATCCATCCTCTGAATTTTTTGGACACGTTGCAGAACGATACGATGGCTATGATAAAAAACGGTACCTGCGGAAGTACCGGTACAGCCAGACCAATAAGACCCAATATCGTAAATATTATTCCGGTTATCATAAAAAATATCTTCATGAATACAAAGGATAGTACATTATTGTGATCAATATGTGACTTAAAGAGTCCGGGATCAGATCCGTATCGTCAGGACATTGAGTCCTAAGATGCTCTGATAATAAACATGCCGCGCAGTATCATATATCAAACGTATCCCGATATTCTTTGTTATATCCTCGGGATCCATGACATCAAGACGTGCCAGCGGGTCAAACTCCATACAATCATCCCTTATGCGAAGAATAATGTCATCATCCTTACTCACGACCCTGAGATCGATGGAATGCTTTTTATTATCCGAATTGAATCCATGCGTCACCACATTCCCGGCCATCTCCTCCAGAGACAGTCCGGCAAAATAAGATCTTCGTGTATCCGCCCCCTTCTTCAGGCAGAATCCCTGCACGGCTTCCGATACCTTCACGACCTGATCCATATCGGTCAGCGTGATATCCATCCGGTCCTCTTCCGGCACCCCGAAGTCCTGCGGCATCACCATAAGCTCGTCCATATTCCGCGGGACATGCCTGTTCCTGATCACCGCGTATATCAGGATATATAAAAGAGAGGTCAGACCGTTTAAGACATTCGCGACATAAACCGCATTCATCCCAATGGTACCGATCAGCAAAAATGTGTATAAGCACACGTTTATCACTCCGTCCAACAAAGAGATAATGTGTAGGAAAAGCAGTTTATCGGTCACCTGGCCATAGCAGACAAAAGTATTGACAAGAACCGCAAGCGGCATGGCTATCGGAAGAAGTCTGAAGCCCCAGACGGTCATCATATAGACCGGATCGCTCATATCACGATAATACATCTGAGTGATCGGCTCGGCAAAGATGATGAGGATCAAAGAAACGACGGCCATGATCGGCAAATAGACCTTTAACACAACACGCGTTACATCAGCCGTACTCTTTCTGTCCTCCTCCCCTGTGCTGACGCTCAGCATCATACGGATAACCGCAGCCATTCCCGTGGGCATGCACCAGAACAGGCCCAAAAAAGTATTACATGCGGCAAATGCCGAAACCCCTACCGATCCTACATAAGTCAACATGAGACCGTTGACGATGAAGCCACGTATCGTCTGATAGATATTGATCGCGGCCCCGGGAAATCCTATCTTTACGATCTGCCACATATCACGCCATTCTATATTCCTGAACGTTATCTTAAGCTCTGACTCATCGGTAAAATAGTACTGTGCCTGAACCACAAAATAAGCCCACATCCCGAGCGATGACGCAAGGGACAGCCCGAATGCCCCCAGCTCCAGCCAGCTGACAAAAATCAGATTAAAAATAAGGTTTAGAACTATGAAAACAATGCTGGCGATCGTCGAACGTTTTGTCCTGTTCTCAAGCGAAAGAAACGAAGTCATCTGGTTCCCGAGGATCAGGGGAATGATACCTATGGCCTGACCTATGATATAGCTGTTAAAGATCTGCCTGACTTCCTGATCGGAAGTGAATATGACCGTAAGGTCATTTACCGCCATCACGATGAGGATCAGGGCGAATAAAGCCCCTGTCACAAGTGATACTGCCATATCAAGAGAAAAGACACTTTGGACCTTCTCTCTCTGGCTTCTGCCCATGTATGTACCGAAAAGTATCGCCGAGCCTCCCACCAGCATACAGGAAACGGATATCACCAGCAGATTGATGGGAGAATATAATCCTACGGCGCTCATAGCCTGCGTCCCTATCCAGTTGCTGGCAAACAGGCTGGAAATGATACTGTTGATCATCCCTACAACCGCAAGAAGGATCTGAAGCGGCAGCAGACGGAGCATCAGATTCCTGACTATCCTCGTATCGTTTTCCCTATTCACAGGCAGACTTATATCACTCATATCCAAACACTCCATTCACGCTGATCAGCAGGCAGACGACAGGTACGATTTTATATCATCTCTTAATCAATACATCTCCTGATCACTTGGCGACGACGGTAAGGATAATAAAGAATATAATACTCAAAAGAGTTATGACCGAAAGGGAGGACGACACAAAATTCCTCTGGTTTTCATCATCCGCAAATACCGGAAGAACATAAGGCGGTGGCAATATGAACATGATATTGAGTGCCGGATCGAGCATTTCCCCCATTCCTATGGCGTGTACCACAAGCCCTGCCACAACGCGGAGAAGAACCATGATGATGATCCTCGCCGCTGCAACCTTGCAGACCGCTTTCCAGGGTATATCGCTGAAGACAAGATCATAGCCTATGGTGATAAGTATGACAGCCCCTGTAGGCGCGCTGACAAAATCGGTACAGGCATCTATAAGACTGCTGACTCCTGAAGGAATAAGCGCATTATACAGCCCCGTTGCCCCAAGGATCACGCCGGCGATGATAGCGATGATCGTGGGAGAGTGAAACATTTCACTTACCAGCTGCTTCGGCTCCGCCTTTTTATTCCCGTCGTTGCCGAGAAGGATCTTATATACGGTAAAAACGAATAAGACCTGTCCAAGGTCTACATATGCAAAACTCGATATGTTTTCGGAGCCGTAAAGGAGCATAAAAAGTGAATAACCAAGCATTCCGGCCTCAAAGCCGGTCGTAAGGAAGGGAACGAATCTGGATCCTCCGGCAAACAGCTTTCCCATAAGAAGAGCCGCCAGACAGACAAGGAACATCAAAGCAGTTATGATTATATTATTAAAGGAATATGACATTGTCGCAAAGGCGTTCAGCATGACTGCCGGCAGCGTAATGTTTACGACAACGCTCTTAAGCGCGTTTATGCCCTCCCGTGACAGCAGATTGCTTCTTCTTGCGATCACACCTATGGCAAGCATAAGTATCACCGGGACTATCGTATTAAGTATTTCTATCATGTCTTTCTCCTATCCGACTATCCGTCTGCTGTCCGTTTACTTACCGATCGCTCTCCGTTTACTTACCGTCCGCTCTCCGTATAATGAGCCCCGGGATTCGATTACGACATCCGGTATCGTCAGTTCCTTGTTACTATTTCAAGTTCCACTCCGTTAGGATCTTTCACAAGGATATTCCTGAAGCTTAACTTTGGCACATCCTCGGGAGCGGAATCACACTTTACTCCTCTGCTTACAAGCCTTTCATAAAGCGCATCCACGTCATCGCACTGAAAGGCAAGATGACGGTACATCCCACGGGTCTTGACCGCCGGATGGATCTCTCCGAAATCGTCATCATACTCGATGAGCTCAAGCATCAGACTTTCGGTAAGCTCAAAGTAATAAAGCCGGTGATCCCCCATGTCGACGGTTTCCAACTGCTTAAGTCCCAATATATCTCCGTAAAACTCAAGACTCTTCTTAAGGTCTGTCACGTTGATCGTTATATGGTCTGGTCTAAGATTCATCATTTTGATCATCTCCTCCTTGGTCAATCATCATTAAAAGTCGTTTGTCAAAGCCTCAGCATCAGAAGCGTCCATCCCGCCTCGGTATCAGAAGCGTACATCCCGCCTTATCACCTCAAGGCACATGCGTCCGTTATGATACGGACATTTCCAGGGTTCTACCAGAGGCTTATCCTTATAAGGCACCCCATTGGCATCGAGCTGACTGTACCACTCTCCCCCGGATTGCTCATAGATGAATTTCTCCTTGATATATTCCCACTCGGCAAGGACTGCAGTCTTATATTCCTCCTTGGAAGGATCCTGCAGGTATTTGTTCAAAAAGCCGTTAACGGTCTCAGCCTGAGCCCACCATATCCTGTCTTCATTCACCTTCCCTTTCTCGCACTCCGCCGGAAGAGAATGCCCGTCAAATGCATTATGCAGGATATTATCTGCCAGATCGTCCGTGATCGGGGTCATCTCCCGGGTCAGCTCCTCATCTCCAAGGACCTCCAGTCCTCTGTCCAGGAGCCAGGAGGTTTCGATATCATGTCCGTATGAGACAAGATCCAGCAAAGAGTTGTAATCCTTATCAAAAAATACCTTCTGACAATGCCTTGCGGGATCATACATCCTGTCCTTGAATATCCTGAGCATTTCCTTAATCTTTGGCGCCGTTTCTTCTACCGCTCCCGCCTCATAAAGCTCCGTATATGCTTCGAATACATGCAGCAGCGTGTTCATCGTCCTCTCGGCTATGACGCCGTTTTCCGACAGCTTATCATTCACTGACGGGCTCAGATCACGGTTAAAGCTTTCAAGATATCCGTTTTCATCCCTGCACTTTTCTTCGATAAATCCGGTCAGCTCCTTTGCAAGCGCCAGACTCTCTTTATTACCTGAAGCCCTGTAATATGCGGAAAGACCGTATACCGCAAAAGCCTGGCAGTATGTGTGCTTGCATGTATCGAGAGGATTCCCGTCAAAAGTTGCCGACCAGTACAGTCCGCCAAACTCATCGTCTATATAGGATCTTTTCAGAAAATCAAATGCATGACCTGCATAATCAAGACACTTTTTATCATGCAGAAGCAGGGCACAGGTTGAAAAAAACCACAGGATCCTCGAATTCAGCAGGCATCCTTTGCCTGACCTTTCGGCTATATTCAGATCATTGTCCATAAAACCGAAATATCCGCCGTAATTGTCATCTTTCAGCTTCATCCAAAATGGTATGAGGCTCTCCCTTAAGTGTTTCTCTGTTTCTTCCCTGAACATTTGATCACCACCGTCCTGTTATTGTTTTTTATGAGCATAATCATCCAGAAAATGATGATATTCCCCATCCTTTTTATAGGCTATTATCGTAGCGAGATTAACGTTTTCGACACTCTTGAATATATTTGCTTCAGTATAGGGATTTACCTCATGCAGTTTTCTTATGAGCGCCTTGATCTCTGCTCTTTTTCCGCCGTCTCCGTCATCCTTCAGACCATTCGTGAGCGAACAGGCACATTTAATAAACTCAAGACCGTTGTGCTTTGCCCATTTTATTATGCTCTCCTCCCGGATAAGATACATGGGCCTTATAAGCTCCATCCCCTGAAAATTGACCGAGTGAAGCTTCGGCATCATAGTCTGTATCTGGCCCCCGTAGAGCATTCCCATGAGGATGGTCTCTATAACGTCATCGTAATGATGCCCGAGTGCGATCTTATTACAGCCCAGTTCTTTGGCATGAGAATACAATGCCCCACGCCTCATCCTTGCGCAGGGATAACAGGGAGACTGCTCACCGGAGTCGACTATCTCAAATATCGGAGACCGGAAGCGGATCAGCTCTATTCCGAGAAGGTTCGCGTTTTCTTCGACCTTTCTCCGGTTCAGGTCATTATATCCCGGGTCCATCGTCAGATATACCGGTTCAAAATTTCTCTCCCCATGCCTGTAAAGCTCCTGAAAAAGCTTCGCCATAAGGAAAGAATCCTTGCCTCCGGAAACACATACCGCGATCCGGTCACCCTGACATATAAGCCCGTACTGGTTTACTGCCCGGGTAAAACGTGACCAGAGATCGCTCCGATACTGTTTTATTATGCTTCGCTCCGCTTCACGCCTGGTGTTTTCGACGTCCGGCTCAGCCATCAAAGTTCCTGAAAGCTTCTCCATATCCGAAGCGTCCGAAACCCGCTCCACCTCCGAAGCATCCGAACCGCTTGAAACCCACTTCACCTCCGAACCGCCCGAAGCGTCCAAAACGCCAAAACCCTCTTCCGCAGCCTTGCCGACCTCACTTCTCATCTGTGATATCGATGCCCAGATATTTATTCGACATTTCCGACAGGGTCCCCTCTTCCTTTAGTTCACTAAGGGCCCTGTTGACCTCCGCCAGTAACGTGGCTGATTCCCCGCCGTTTCTTACGGGTATCATAAATACCGCCGGATCATCCGAAGTTGCAACGATCTTGAGCGCAGCTTCCGGATGCCTCTTCATATAGTCGTAGATCGGAAGTTCGGTATTGATCATTGCATCCGTCAAGCCGGAAGCAACCATCCCGATCGCATCGGATACTCCCGAGGAATCATGGACCTCCGCTCCGTACTTGGAAGCTATGTTGGCATAGGTGGTACCTTTGGCATTTGATGTCTTCTTTCCCTTCAGGTCCTCGAATCCTTTGATATCCGTATTGTCCTCGGCAACAACGAGCACCATATTATATTGCCCGTAGGGATCTGAAAAATCATATTTTTTTTCTCTCTCTTCGGTCTTCTCAAGGCTGTCTATTATGATGTCGTACTTTCCCTGATCAAATCCTCTGAAAAGATCGTCCCAGTTGCACTCAAACAGCAATACTCCCACGCCAAGCTTTTCCGCAACAGCCTGTGCCAGTTCAACATCAAAGCCTGTGAGTTCACCGTTTTCGGCGTGATAACACCAGGGTTCCTGATTGCTCTCCACCCCTATGGTTATCTTACCGTTTTTCTTTATCTTCCCCAGTGTATCCAGATCATCCTTCTTCCCGCAACCGGTCATAGTCAGCAGAAGGATCATCGTCAATGATAATGCAGTAACTTTTTTTAATAGCCTCATGGTTCCCCCCGGTTTAAATAATAATCTGTGTCGTTCCCCTGATCATATCGGAATAGAAGTCCTCAATCAAAACGTAAAAACCTGCATCGGTTCAAAGTTGCGGCGATCTCCTGTCTGCGCGGCCTTGCAAAACCGCAGCAGGTGCATCGCCCGCACAAAGCCTCCGTTCCCTCCGTCTCAAGGAGTTTATCCACTCTGTCAAGTATCTCCCTGACATTAAGCTTCCCGTCGGCGATATCCGCAGCGCATATACGGACGATCTGAGCGAGGGCAGAAGTCTGCTCCTGATCAACTATCTGCTCCAGATATCTGATGTCGACCTCCTCGCGATCGATGCTGAATCCGTCTCTTCCATGAACCCGGACCTTAAGCCTTTCATTCTGCCTGAAAGATCTTACGGGCAGCATGATCCGGTCAAAGACCGGCTCCTTTGCAGATGAGGCCTCACCGATGACAAGTCCGGAATTCCTGAATTCCTCCCTGGCCTTATCGGTGATATCACAGGGTTCATACCTGTCCATCTGTATTACCGTATCCGCTGTTCCGAAAAAAGCTCCGGAGCTTCCCGCCACGAGGACACAGGATATCCCGAGTCCGTCACGGAGATATTTCATCCTCTCGATAAAAGGTGTGATCGGCTCCTTGTCCTTATGGATCACCTTCTGCATAAGCTCATCGCGGACCATGAAATTCGTGGCGCAGGTATCCTCATCGATCAGCAGTGTCCCCGTGCCGCATTCAACAGCCTCCATCACATTGGCCGCCTGTGAGGTGCTCCCGCTGGCATCCTCTGACATAAAAGACTTTGCATCCCGACCGTCCGGAAGATTGCCGATAAACAGAGAGATGTCCTCTTTGTGCACACATCTCCCGTCCTCCGACCGTATCTTTACGGCGGTCTCATCGGTGAGCACAAATTCCCTTCCGTCGCCCCTTATATGATCATACACCCCACGCTCCATTGCATGCAAAAGAGTGGATTTACCGTGGTATCCGCCCCCGACGATAAGAGTTATCCCCGTCTTTATCCCCATCCCGGTCACGGTTCCCGCATGAGGAAGCTCCATGCGAATGCGCAGGCTTTCGGGAGACCTGAAAGGGACCGCTCCCGTCATGGGAAGATCCGAAGCCCCGCTCTTTCTCGGAAGGATCGCCCCGTCTGCAATAAAAGCGCAAAGCTTTGTCTCCTTCATCTGCTTCCTTATCTCCAGCTGATCATCGGCAAGAAAGACCGTATCCAGGAATGTCTTTTTTTCTTTATCGTTATAGATAAGCGCTTTTTCCACAAGCTCCGGAAGCCGTTCATAGAGCATATCAATGAGACCTTTTGCATTTATGCTCCTTCCGAAGGCAGGAAATCCCATCTCCATCCGGAAGATGACGTCTCCGTTTCCGGTTTCTATGCGGCATCCCGTCCTTTCAAGTATTTCCTGTCCCGGACGGCTCGATATAATAAGTCCGCTCTTACCCGAACCGGAATCTCCCCTTCCGGCTCTGCCCGAAGCTGCGGCAAATCTTCTCATAAGCAGGTCCTGCAGGGCAATCCGCCGATGCGGTCTGTCATAATGATCCGAAGGAAAGCCGGCATAGCTCCCGTCGATCCGTATACTGACCTTAGAGGGGGAAGCGAACGGATCCCCCTGCACATGGTCTATCGAAAGGATATATCCCTTGAACCTGTAGGCGCCCTTCGTCTGTTTATAGGCAGGATAACCCTTTCGGTCGATATCGGACAGAAGTTTTTTCAGATCCTTATCGGATTTCATTGTCGCAGTCGTTTTCCCGTTCAAAAGCCCAGATCATCATTTACGAGTATCACATGGATCCTGTCTTTATGCTTCGAGAACCTTGTGATCAGGAACTGACAGCAGATGGTATCCGGTGATTTGCAGTCCATGCATCTGCCCAAAGACGAGCAGGGAGTCTTAAGCCCAAATCTCTGCGCGTTTATCGGAGCGGCTACATTTCTCGCCCTCTTCATGGCGCCGTCGACATCGTCACAGACCTTATTCATTCCCACTATGAAAACCACCTTTTTGGGACCCTGCGCTATGGCCGATACCCGGTTGGCGTTTCCGTCGATGTTTACAAGGATGCCGTCATCAGTCATTGCGTTGCAGCTTGCGATATATACGTCGGCATCATATGCTTTAAGCATTGCCGCTCTTTTATCCTCTTCCTTGTCACGGTCAATAAACACATAATCGCCTTCCTTCAGCGCATCCACAAGACCTATTTCGTTTGCGCTCATACATCCGCCCATGGTAACAGTGCTCTTCGCCGGGATAAGCGAGAGCGCTTTCTCAAGGGCTTCTCCGGCAGATTCGGCATAATAGCCTGACATATTTCTGGACTCAAGTCCCTTTATGACCTTCTGCGCCAGTAACCCGTTCCTTTTCGCAACATTTTCATTCATGATATATGCTTCCTTTCCATACACTTATACTTGCTTTTCTCCCTGTATCCGCCTTCTCTGTCCGAACGGATCCCGATATCAGCCGTCCATTTCCTTAAGATACTCCATTCCCTTTTTGACAAAACCCCCCGAAAAAAGATTTCGCACCTTCCATGAGTATCTGTTTTCGATATTCGTGAACTTCTTTCTCTGAAATAAAAGAACCTCGTCTACATCCGCATCCAGTTCCCTGAAAAACCCCCGCATCTCATCGATGATCCTGACTGCCGCCGCGGCGATCGATTCCTTCTGTCCCGAATCACTCACCAGATTGACGGTCTTAAGATCATACCTTGCCGCATTCTTGGTATTTGCTATCGCCTTGACCTGAACACTCGCATCCACACTCTCAGGCTCGCTGCAGGCAAGATAGATCAGCAGCAGCTGGAGGAATTTTATATCCCTTATATCCATCCCCGCCTCATCCAGCGGATTCAGGTCTATCATCCTCAGCTCGATATGATTGGCTCCGTTTTCCATCAGACTGTACTGTGAATATTCCCCGGACGGCTTAAGCCTTACCGGGAAATACAATTCCGAAGACGATCTGATAAGATCATATTCCACTATATTTTCGATACTCGCGGTATACGACTTCAGATCCGTATAGTCCAGAAGGGGTGTGAAAAAATTCCAGTAACCTATGTCAGAGCACCGGCTTGATGCCATTCCGTTAAAAACATCGTTCCCGTACTGACCCTTTTCAAAATAAGAGCTGTCCAGCAACGGACTGGCCGCGGACACGGCTACCACGAGCCAGTTGTAAAACTGAGCCATCGCCGCAAGAGCAACATAAAAACCGTTTTTGTACCCGGTAAAATCATCCTGACCGGAAAGCCTGAAATCTTCCGCTAACAGAGCATCTCCGAAAGAATAATTAAAATGGATCCCCGAGAAAGTCATTTTGTATCTGCCGTAGCGCATGGCAAGATACTCTCTGTACTCGGTCTTTTTATGATCCTCTCCCTCAAACTGCGCGATAGGGATATCGTCTTCATTAAAGATATACGGCGGATTTGAAAAAGGCCAGAGATACTCCCTCTCCGGCATCCGCTTTAAGGTCTCCTTTACCCGTTCGGTATGATACTTAAGTTCCCGATAGGCTTCCTCTGCCGTCGGTTCTGGAGAAGTATTGATCTCCGTCTGGTTTTCGCAGAAATCCCGGACGATGAACCGATCCTTAGGATCAAAAGGGTGCGGCGTATGCGCAAAAAAGCCGTCCTTCGTGACACGAAGCCCTTCCTTTTCTATCCCCATCATTCCGTCAAAAAGATGCTGCCTTACAATTTTTTCCTTAAAATGAAGCATAGAACCCTGCCCGGTTATATTTAAAGGGACACTCCGGGATTCCCCGGAATGTCCCTGACCCCCGTTCCGTTTTCACCTGAGATCATCGCGAATAAAACGACCCGGATGACTCTTACTTCTGATCATTCTTTTCCTTAAACTGATCCTCTGTATTCTTTGAGATGTCATCAAGCTTCTTCTTTGCCCAATCCTTACCGCCGACACCGAAAGCGATCGCAAATGCCGCGCCTGCAGCCACACATATGCAGGTAAAGAGAACCTTGATTATATCCTGTGATATCCCAAGCTGATTTATCGCCATAAAGCTTGCAAGGACAACGATCACCACTCTTGCCCCGAAAGCAACGGAAGCCGCGCCGGGATATACCTTTATGATAGCTTTCTGAACCCAGAGTGACGCCGCCCAGGCCGCAAGCAGGATCAGACATGCCGCCAGTACGGAAGGCATATATCCGATAACCATGTTTCCGACATCGGTCAGAACCTCAATCCCGAGGACCTTAACTCCCGCTACGACAAAGACGATATCGATGACCACGGTGACCACATTGCTTATGATCTTAGAAGCCGGTGCCGCATTCTCGCTGCCGTTCTGATAGGTGTCCTTCGAGAACTTATCGATCCCCGTGCCCGCAAGGATGGACTGCACGATCCCTCCCGTAAGCCTGCCGAGGAAAATACCGAATGCGATCAGGATGATCGCGGCGAAAAGTGCCGGAACAAATGCAAATATCTGTCCGACCATCGCTGTTGCAGGTTCACTGATCGCTGCGATCCCGAGCACCTGTATGCCCGCTATCACAAATACTACCAGGATCATTGCATATACCAGCTTGGATATGATATCGGAAAAACTCATGCCCTCTCCGGGATTGATGTGAGCCTTCTCCTGAAGCGAATCAAGCTTTGTTTTCTTTAAGAGCGTATTGACGATCTGCGCCACAAGCTTTGACAAAAAGCTGCCGAATGCTATCAGTATGATGCATGCCACGATATTGGGTATGAAGTTTAAGAACTGTCCGATGGTGGCAGAGATAGGCTCGATCACACTGTACATGCCAAGCTGCTCCAAAGCCCCGGGCAGGAACAGGAAAAATATAACGGCAAATACAAGGTTGCCAACGAGATCGACCGTCCCCATCGACTTTGCCTGCACCTCAAGCGGAGTGTTTTTCTGATTCTTGTCAAAAAACTTTTTGAGCATCTTCTTTACGATGCTTCTGCAAACAGAAGCAACGACCCATGCAATGATGAGCAGTATCACTGCCCATATTACTTTGGGAATATAATCAAAAAAAGTGTATCCCGGTTCCATTATCAATCCCTCCTTAATTCTTTTCCGACAGGCATGAGATCTTAATCCCTGTCAATAACAGTAACCTTAAAAATTATACCACCATCCGGTGCATCAGTGCATCCCCATTTTCCTTAAACCATCTGACGCTTTCCCTGTAGTCCGGAAGAACCCTCTCCACCTCTGCCCAGAATTCTTTTGAATGATCCATGTGCTTTCTGTGACAGAGCTCATGCACCACTACATAATCACGGTGTTCATCCGGGGCAAGCATGAGCAGACAGTTAAAATTCAGGTTTCCTCTTGATGTGCAGCTGCCCCAGCGGCTCCTCTGGTTGCGGATCGTTATCCTGCCGTAAGTCACGCCGACTATGGGGGCAAAATGCCTTACCCTCTCCGGGATGTCCTCCATGGCTTTTTCGGCAAGCTCCCTGATCTCATCCATGGTGAGCCTCGGGATCCCCTCTGTCTCCTTCTGCCGCTGCTCCGCCAGCTTTCTGTGATTCCGGATCCAGCTCTCGTGATCCAGCAGAAACTTCCTTATCTCGCTTTCCGGCATATGGAGCGGTGCCCTGACCAGGACCGAAAGATCTCTTTCGATCTCGACCGAAATGGTCTTTCTCCTGCTCCTTTTTACAAATACACGAATATCATCAAATTCATTCACGGACATGCTCCCTTAACCGCAACTGCAGGCTTAAATGCGTTTTTGACCGTCCCTGCATGTTTATGTATAATATACATTCGATGTTCATAAAAGACAATCAGGACAGTTCTGATAACCCGGGAGCAGGTAATACAGAAACAAATGGCAAAAGAGCTGATAAGATTTGAAAATATCTCCAAATCCTTTGACGGGACCGAAGTCCTGAAGGATCTGACATTGTCCATACACGAAAATGAATTCGTTACACTTCTGGGGCCAAGCGGATGCGGAAAGACAACTACCTTAAGGATCCTCGGAGGATTTGAGACCCCCGACAAAGGCAGGGTCATGTTCGACGGCGGCGATATAACCAATATTCCCCCTAATAAAAGACCTCTGAATACCGTCTTTCAGAAATATGCGCTTTTCACCCATATGAATGTGGCCGATAATATCGCTTTCGGCCTTAAGATCAAGGGAAAAGACAAGGATCATATCAGGGAAAAGATCGCGTACTCACTCAAACTGGTGGGTCTTGAGGGCTTTGAAAACCGATACCCCTCATCCTTAAGCGGCGGCCAGCAGCAAAGGATAGCGATCGCCCGGGCCATAGTAAACGAGCCGCAGGTTCTGCTCCTTGATGAACCCCTCGGCGCGCTGGATCTTAAGCTCAGACAGGGAATGCAGTACGAGCTCATAAGACTCAAAGAAGAGCTCGGCATAACCTTTGTATATGTCACGCATGATCAGGAGGAAGCCCTTACGATGTCCGACACCGTGGTAGTGATGAATCAGGGGCTTATACAGCAGATCGGCACTCCCGAGGATATATATAATGAACCACAGAATGCTTTTGTTGCGGATTTTATAGGCGAAAGCAACCTCATCGACGGCATAATGATACATGACTGTCTGGTCAATATAGGCGGCCTTGATCTCCCCTGCGTTGACACCGGCTTCGGAAACAACAATCCGGTAGACGTCGTGATAAGACCTGAAGACGTAGAGCTGGATGCTGACGGAAACGGTCCGATCAAAGGGACGGTCATCTCGATCGTTTTCAAAGGGGTGCACTGGGAAATGCATGTTGAAAGCAGTATCGGGATCACCTTCCTTGTACAGACGACGGAGCACTTCCCCGTAGGAAGCGTGGTGGGAATAAATGTGGATCCGTACAATATTCAGATAATGCACAAACCTTCCAGTGAAGATGCGCAGGTTTTCGACCAGCTTGAAACCATTCCCGGAGAAGATCTATGAACCGGAGCCGCACGCGTTTTCTTGCAACTCCATATATCATATGGGTCATAGGCTTTACCGTGATCCCTCTGATGTTCATCGTCTCAAAATCCCTGACCGACGAAAACGGGTCGCTGACGCTTGCCAACCTGCTTGCGATCTTCGATCCCCTTCACCGCAAGGCCCTTGTCATTTCCGTTCTGCTGGCCTTTTTGAGCACTGTGATCTGTATCCTTATCGCCTATCCTCTTGCGATAATCCTCCGGGGCAGCCGCCTCACCGACAAAAACCTGATACTTTTTATACTGATACTTCCGATGTGGATGAACTTCATTCTCCGCATCCTGGCGCTCCAGCTTCTCATATCCAATAACGGGATAATAAATAATATGCTGGGACATTTCGGTCTGCCGCCGCTTGCTATCATAAACACTCCGGCCGCCATCGTCCTCGGAATGGTCTACGATTATCTGCCATATATGATCCTCCCCGTCCTGAACAGTGTGCTTGCCATCCCTCAGGATGTGATAGAAGCCGCGCAGGATCTGGGGTCCGACAAAAAACATGTGATCACCAGAATAATCATCCCCCTTTCTCTCGGGGGCGTGGGTAGCGGGATAACAATGGTGTTCGTCCCCTCGATGACGGAATTTGTCATTGCCAATATACTCGGAGGAGGCAAGATCCAGCTTCTGGGGAATATAATCGAGCAGGAATTCACCGTCACGAGAAACTGGAATCTGGGATCGGGTCTCAGTGTCACGCTTATGGCCTTCGTCCTTATTACCTCCTTAATCTTCGGAAGAGGTACCGAAGACACGGCTACGGGTATCACGCTATGAAAATGAGCCGCATCCTGGGAAAGATATATGTGGGGCTTATACTGATCTTCCTCTATGCCCCGATACTGGTCCTTATCGTACTGAGCTTCAATTCTTCCAGATCAAGGGTTGTATGGGGAGGCTTTACCTTAAAATGGTACGGCTCGCTTTTGAAGAGCACCACCATCATGAATGCGCTATGGACCACTTTCCTCCTGGCCGTGCTCTCTGCCCTCATATCGACCGTCCTCGGGCTTTTCGGAGCTTTAGGGATCTATTCGATGAAAAAGAGGAGCTACCGCATCATGCTGTTTGGGACAAAGATCCCCATGTTAAATGCCGATATCGTCACCGGCATAGCGCTCATGCTCTGGTTCGTGAGATTCCTTCCTCTTGGATTCGGCTCGATCCTGCTCGCGCATGTCACCTTCAACATTCCCTATGTCATACTTTGCATACTGCCTAAGCTTCGCACCATGGACATATACCAGTATGAAGCGGCGCTCGACCTCGGCGCAGGCAGCCCTTACGCTTTCTTTCACATCCTTATCCCGCAGATATTGCCCGGGATCCTGTCGGGTTTTTTGATGGCGGTGACCCTTTCGATGGACGATTTTGTCATAACCTATTTCACCAAGGGCGCGGGAATAAATACCCTCTCCACGCTCATCTACGGAGAGATAAGGAAAGGGATCAAACCCGAAATGTATGCTTTATCTACAGTTTTGTTCTTTATTGTGCTAGTATTACTTATATTGGTTAATTTGCCGTATGACCGTTTCTTTATGACGGCAGGCACAGGATCGGTAAGAGAGGTGGAACATGAAAAGTAAGATCATTGCCGTTATTTGCGTGATAAGCGCGGTTCTTTGCCTGACATCCGGATGCGGAGGCGCCGCGGAAACGGGGGAAACCCTCACTGTATTTAATTACAGCGAATATCTTGATCCCGAAATGCTCGAACTATTTACCAAAGAAACCGGGATAAAAGTAAAATACGAAGAAGCGACCACTCCCGAGGAGCTTTATACAAAGTATATGTCCGGAGGGATCTCCTATGACCTGATATGCACCTCCGATTATATGGTCAAACAGCTTATCGGAGAGGGCGAGGCTCAGCCTGTCGATTTCGGATCTATGCAGTATTCCTCCAATATCGGCGACCGTTTCTGGGAAATGTCAAAGTCGATAGATCCCGATAACAAATATGCACTCCCCTATTTCTGGGGAACGATCGGTCTGCTCTATGACAGCACCCGGGTATATGAGGATATCGACAGCTGGGATGTGCTCTTTAACGGCGAATATGCCGGGGATATAATCATGCAGGACTCGATGCGCGACACCTTCATGATCACTCTGAAGCATCTTGGATATTCACTCAACACCTCTGATGAAAACGAGATAAGGGAAGCGGCTGAAGCCCTCAAGCAGCAAAAGCCCGATGTCCAGGCTTATCTTGTGGATGAGGCGCGGGACGAAGTCGTGGCCGGCAACGCGACTATGGCAGTGGTATATTCGGGCGAAGCTTATCTGGGGCACGAATATAATTCCAATCTTCGCTATGTCGTTCCGAAAGAAGGCTCAAATGTCTGGCTTGACTCATGGATCGTGACGAAAAAATGCCAGAATCCCGAAGCCGCAGCCAAATTCCTTGATTTTCTCTGCAGGGAGGATGTCGCGACCGCAAACTTCGAATACATATACTACTCCACTCCCAATGAAGCCGTTCTTGCTTCAATGGATCCGGAGCTGAAAGAAGATCCGGCGATAGTCCCTCCGGATCAGGCCGTCGATAAATGTGAGGTCTGCACACAGTCAGACCCTAAGATAACAGAACTCTACAACGAACTCTGGAAAGAGCTTAAAGCGGAATAAAGCGGAAAAGATAAACCGTAATAAACCGGAAGGGATAAACCGGGAGAATGTCAGGAGTTATACGTCGCCTCGATCTCCTTTACCCTTCTGTAAAGGAATTCATTGGCCGGGGTCTTTATATCGTGTTTCCTGCCGAGCGCGATAACCTCCCCGGCAAACATATCCACCTCTGAAGGACGCTTCTGTCTCCTGTCCTGTCCCATTGAAGGAGTTGCCGAAGGATCAAGCGATGCGATGATATCGAGATACTGGTTGATCTCCTTTTCCCCGAGGGGTATCCCTTCGGCCTGCCCTAATGCAGCGACCTCACGCATGGCCGCAACATTCATGGCATACTCTTCCGATCCCGGTCTCGTTACTCCGGCGTAATCCGAATCATATACCATGCAGGTCTGATTTATCCCGACATTGAGCATGAATTTGCACCACAGTCTGTACAATATCTCGGGCTCCAATGTATGAGGGACCTTACATCTTTCAAAGAGCTCATCGATGCCGGCAAGCCTCTCCCTGAGCTTTTGATCCGCTCCGTGAGGCACCCCGATGATCAGCTCTCCGTGCTTGCTGTATACTATCTCCGCCCCTTCTCTTTGGGCGTCCATTCCCTGGGACACCGTATAGATAACGTTATCGGCTCCGAACCGCTCCGCTATTATCCTCTCGCTTGAGATCCCGTTGAGCATGGAGACAAAGACCGTATCCTCGTGCGCCAAAGGGGCGATAAGGTCAAGCGCCTCATTAAGAGTCGGAAATTTCACCCCTACAAGGATCACATCCGCTTTTCCGTTTTCAAGGAATTCTTCGGGGGTTTCGATCGTATAGGAAACCTCTCTTCCGTTTATGACATAGCGATCCTTTCTGTGCCGTCCGGCCCTTTCGGGATCCATGACAAACGCAGTATGTCCTTCATGGTTTTCCGCAAGCTCACCGCCGAACAAAAGCCCCAGGGCTCCCATTCCGACTATCGCTATGTTATCCGTCCTCATTTTACCTCCTTATACCGCTGCCTTACTCCGGTCTTTCCGTACTTATCCTTCACTTACAAACAGGACTCCAAGGGTTCCCGGTCCGCAGTGACATGAGATTATCCCCCCTGCACGGGTCTCCGTGATCTCCTCAAAGCGTGACAGGGATTCAAGGTAAGCCTTTACCTCCGTGACGATCTCTTTATCCACTCCCGAATGAGTGATGTAGACCGTTCTCCTGTCAGCCTGCTCAAGCGCTCCCTCCATGTCCCTGACATATTTCATGATGACCTGACGCAGACTTCCCCGGTACTTTTTGTCTACATGCATCTTTCCGTCCTCAACCACGATCTTCGGCTTTATGTTCAAAGCTCCCGCAAAGACCTTAGCTACGGATGAGCATCTTCCCCCGCGATGCAGATACTCCAGCGTATCTATCACAAAGCTGGCCCTGACTCTGGGGATCATCTCATTAAGAGAAGCCGCCGTTTCCCTTATATCCTTCCCCTGCTCGCGGAGTCGCACCGCTTCCATGATCACAAGCCCTATCCCTGTGGACAGATTCCTCGAATCTATGACCTCAAAGTGTTCCTCGTATTCATGCTCCTGTACGGCAAGTCTTACCGCCTGACAGGTACTGGAAAAATCTCCCGAGATGCCGATAAAGACCGCATCTTCGCCTGCACCCTTCAGTTCCTTTATTATGTCCGTGATATCTTCCGGAGAAAATGCCGCGGTCTTTGGAACCGTTTTGTTAGCCTCCGCCCATTTAAATATCTCATCGGCGCCGATATCGATCCCGTCCTTTCCTGTCCGGTCACCCATAGTGATATAAAGCGGTATTATCCTGATATCGTTTCTGCTTATATAATCGGGGCTTAGATCGTTGGTGCTGTCAGCATATATCCTGAACATATCTTCCTCCCATATTTCTGCGGACCGTCCCGCAGTTTTTTATTCCGTCAGACTTCCGATAGTCGCGGTCAGCTTTTTAAGCTCATTGTTGATGGCTGCCGCCGATGCCGACATATCCGAAGCGAGGTTCTGAACCTCCTGTGCGACGACCGCAAAACCTCTTCCGGCCTCTCCCGCTCTTGCCGCTTCGATCGATGCATTAAGCGCGAGGATCTTCTGTCTGCCGCCAAAGCCGGAGATCTTATTGTTGATCTCATTGATGTTCTCGATCTGCTCTGCGGCATCACGGATCCCCCCGGTCATCTTTTCCAGAAGGCGTCCGTTCGTCGATTCGCTGTAGCATGACCGTATATACATATTGAGCGCATCACCGAGCATATGAGCCGAAGCTTCTATCTCTTCCCTTGTCTTTACGCTTACATCCTTGAGAGCTGTTATATACTTATCCTCGTCTATCCCAAGCTCCCTCGCGTATTCCCTGAACTTTTCCTCATCCGGGTTTTGAGGAAGGACCTGTCCGCCTATGACCGACCCTAAAACCGTGCCATCGCTGAGCGTAAGCGGGATGCCAAAATCCATCAGTCCGGCGTGACACTCATATACGCCCTCTCCTTCCTGATCGTTCCTGACACATCTCCTGCAGCCCTCTTCATTCCCCCTGGTATATTTGATACAAAAATCGGTAAAATTGATGCAATCGGAAATGTATTCGCCGTCAGAGCCTACCGCTACCGTTGCCAGTCCTGTAGCCTTCCCCCACTGGACCATGATATCATTAAACTTCTTCATGTCACAAAATTCCTGGATCTTCATTGCAAGTACCTCCTTCGTACCGATATTGCATTTACTGCATTAAAACTATACTGCTGTGTCCGGTATGAGTGTCCGGTCACTTTATCTGGGTTTCAAGGATCTCGGCGGCTTTTTCCAAAGCTGCGGGGATCCCGGAGGGATCCTTGCCGCCGGCCTGCGCCATATTGGGACGACCTCCTCCGCCGCCTCCCACACACTTTGCAACTTCCTTTATCAGATTGCCCGCATGCGCCCCGCCGGCTATCGCACCCTCGGTTGCGGAAACCACGACATTCACCTTGCCGCCCGCCTCGGACAAAAGGACCACGACCCCTTCTTTCAGCTTCGCCTTAAGCTCATCCGAAAGCTCTCTCAGACCGTTCATGTCGACGCCTGCGGGAGATGCGGTGAGAAGCTTTATCCCTTTTATCTCCTTTACACCGTCCATGACATTACCGAGCGCCTCCTTTGCCGCCCTGGACTTGAGCGAATCGTTTTCGGCCTTCAGCTCTTTTATTTCCTTCTGCATCTTTCCTATATGGGCTGCAAGCTCCGAAGGGGTGGATCTGGCGGTCTTTGCGGCCTCCTCCAGGGTCTTTTCGACTCCCTCATAGTATTTGATCACATTATCGCCGGTCACTGCCTCTATACGCCTCACCCCGGCCGATATGCCCGACTCCGAAAGGATCTTGAAATATCTTATGTCCGAGGTGTTGCCAACATGCGTTCCTCCGCAGAGCTCAATGGACCAGTCACCCATATTGACGACCCTTACCTCGTCACCGTACTTCTCACCGAAAAGCGCCATGGCTCCGGTCTTTTTTGCGTCCTCCATGGACATTATCTTCGTATCCACGGAAAGTGATTCCGCTATCTTTGCGTTTACGATGTCCTCGGTCTTCTTTACCTCATCGGGGCTCATAGCTTTTGAATAGCTGAAATCAAACCTTGTCCGTAAGCTGTCCTGATATGACCCCTGCTGCTCGACCCCTTCACCGAGAACCTCCTGCAGCGCCTTCTGTAAAAGATGCGTAGCCGAGTGATTCCTGCAGGTATTTGCCCTGTTTACGGCATCGACCTCAAAGGAAGCCTTATCACCGGTTTTAAGCTCTCCTGACTTAACGACGCCCACATGTCCCGTTCTGTCGCCGGGAAGCTTTATGGTGTCCTCCACGACAAACTCTGCGTCTTTTGTGACTATCCTTCCGATGTCTCCCTTCTGTCCGCCCATGGTTGCGTAGAAAGGAGTCTCCACGGTGATCACGGTTCCGGTCTCACCGGCCTTCAGGGAATCCACGAGCGCTTTTCCGTCGGAAATCGCAACGATACTGTCCTCGGTCTTAAGCCTGTCATAGCCCTTGAACACACTTACGATACCGGGATCCATCGCATCATACACCGACATATCATTTGAAAGATCCGCCGAAAAGCTCTGATTCTCCCTTGCCTTCTTTTTCTGCTCTTCCATGGCAGCCTCAAAGCCCTTTTCATCCACTTCAAGGCCTTTCTCTCCGGCCAGCTCTCTGGTAAGCTCAAGAGGGAAGCCAAAGGTATCGTACAGGTAAAATGCCGACCTTCCGTCGATCGTCCTGTCCGCCCCTCCCTTTTTGGATACTATCTTTTCAAGCTCCTTCATACCGTTCTCAAGGGCGCTCTCAAACCTGTCGATCTCGTTTCCGAGTTCCCTTATGATAAAGTCACGGCTCTTTGAAAGGAGCGGATAACTTTTCACATAGATCCTGTCAATATAGATCCCGGCGATATCGAGCAGCTGCTCCTTTTTAAGTCCGAGGATACGCCCGTGTCTTATGGCCCTGCGGATAAGTCTTCTCAGCACATAGCCTGCACCGGCATTTGACGGTGTAAGCCGTGCCTCATCTCCGATAAGCATCACGGAGGTTCGAAGATGATCCGCCAGGATCCTCATCGACTTCGTCATGTTCTCATCCTGCTCGTACTTCTTTCCCGAAGCCTTCTCCACATACTCTATGACCGGCACGAAAAGATCCGTCCGGTACACATCCTTCGTCCCGTTAAGAAAAGCAAGTATCCTCTCAAGCCCCCAGCCCGTATCCACGTTCTTCTGCTTAAGAGGGGTCAGGCTTCCGTCCTTATGCTTTTCGTACTGCATGAAGACATCGTTTCCGAGTTCTGTGTACTTGCCGCAGTCACAGCCCGGACCGCAGTCAGGCCCGCAATCGGGGACATCCGCGATATAAAACATCTCACTGTCGGGACCGCAGGGACCGTATTCCAGACCCCACCAGTTGTCCGAAGCCGGAAGATAATAGATATTCTCCTCCTTGAACCCCGACTCTATGCGATATCTGGCGCCTTCCTCGTCTCTTGGAGCATTGTCATCCCCGGCAAATACCGTAGCCGCAAGATGCTCCCTGTCAAAGCCGAGTACTCCTGTAAGGAGCTCATAGCTCCACCGGCACCTCTCCTTCTTGAAATAATCACCGAGGCTCCAGCTCCCCATCATCTCAAAGAAAGTCACGTGGCTCTTGTCTCCCACGGAATCGATATCGTTCGTTCTGACGCAGCCCTGCACGTTACAAAGCCTCTGCCCCTTCGGATGCTTCTGGCCCAGCAGATAGGGCATCAGAGGCTGCATCCCCGCCACATTGAACAGGACTCCGGTTGAGCCGTCCGACACGAGCGACACCGCGCCTACGTCCACATGACCTCTCTCCTTATAGAACTCCTTCCACGCATTCCTTAATTCGTCTGATGTAAACTGCTTCATTGGTATCATTCTCCGTTCGGTTTTCTGTCAAAGATCAAATCTGCCGTTAAAGTATGCTTCAAGCTCCGCGATCGGAACCCTCTCCTGCTCCATGGTATCACGGTCTCTTATTGTTACGGCATTATCCGTTTCGGAATCAAAATCATATGTCACGCAGTACGGAGTGCCTATCTCGTCCTGTCTCCTGTACCGTTTGCCTATCGCTCCCCTGTCATCAAACTCACAGTTGTAATGCTTTGAGAGCATATCGTATATCTTTTCGGCGCCCTCGTTAAGCTTCTTGGACAGAGGCAGGACCCCTATCTTAACGGGAGCAAGCGCAGGATGGAAATGCATCACCGTCCTTACATCTCCGCCCTCAAGGGTCTCCTCATCGTAAGCTTCGCAGAGAAATGCAAGCACTACTCTGTCCGCTCCGAGTGAAGGCTCGATAACATAAGGCAGATATTTTTCATTGGTCGTATCATCAAAATAAGTCATATCCTGGCCTGAAGTATTCTGATGCTGGGACAGATCATAATCGGTCCTGTCGGCGATCCCCCACAGCTCTCCCCATCCGAACGGGAATAAGTACTCCAGATCGGTCGTCGCTTTGGAATAAAAAGCAAGCTCCGCAGGATCATGGTCCCTTGTCTTGATATGCTCCGGTTTCATGCCAAGATCGTGAAGGAAATCTATGCAATACTGTTTCCAGTATGCGAACCATTCCAGATCGGTTCCGGGCTTACAGAAAAATTCAAGCTCCATCTGCTCGAATTCCCGGGTCCTGAAAGTGAAGTTACCCGGAGTGATCTCGTTTCTGAAGGATTTACCGATCTGACCTATGCCGAACGGAACCTTCTTTCTTGAGGTCCGCTGTACATTCTTGAAGTTTACAAAGATTCCCTGGGCCGTCTCGGGTCTTAGATAGACAACGTTCTTTGCATCCTCGGTGACTCCCTGGAAGGTCTTGAACATAAGGTTAAACTGTCTGATATCGGTAAAATTGTGTTTGCCGCAGGTCGGACACGGGATCGAATTCTTCTTGATGAAATCCATCATTTCTTCATTTGACCAGCCGTCGACCGAGGTCTCCGTGGTTACCCCGTTGGCCTTTGTCCAGTCTTCGATTATATTATCCGCCCTGAATCTCTCGTGGCACTCCTTACAATCGATCAGGGGGTCCGAGAAGCTCCCTATGTGTCCCGATGCCACATATGTCTGCGTATTCATCAGGATCGCGCAATCGACGCCGACATTATATTTATTGCCCGTTACAAAGCGGCTCCACCACGCTTTTTTCATATTGTTCTTAAGCTCCACTCCGAGATTTCCGTAATCCCAGGTGTTTGCAAGTCCGCCGTATATCTCCGATCCGGGATAGATAAATCCCCTGCCCTTACAAAGATTTACGATCTTCTCCATAGAATCAACCACTTCAAAACCCTCTCTTTCTGTTGATATGATGGCGTTCCCGGATGCCGTGATATTTCTCCGGGGACCGGGAACAAATACTTAACTCTAATAGATCACAAAAGCTATGTTGCCTTCTTCCGTTGTACAATGCGCAAGTTTCGGATTCTCCGGATCGATCGTCACGGAACCTCCGGTATACAGTATCTTTTTAGGACAAAGGATATCGAGCGGCTCGGAAACGATCACCGCATGGGATCCTCCCGCCTTTATCGCACCACTGTCAAAACTCACTCCCTGAGACAAAAGATTATCGATCGTATCGGCATAAAAGACCTCATCATTGAAAGCCGCCACATCATCATCACTTTCATATTCAAGCTCAAGCCATGCCTGTCCGTCGTCGAAATCAAGATCCTTCATGCTGATCCTGCCTTCGGAAGCCGCCACCCTGTTTTCGATATCCGTCCTCAGGGAGGCTTCATCATAGAATCCGGGATTGAACTCCTCGATTATCGTCTCCGATATGTTTCCCTTTCTCCCTACGGTTATGGTCGTCACCGTGAAATCCGATGATGTGCCCCCCGCCAAGGCATTGTAGATCTGATAGATCCCCAGAAATATAAGGACGATCGATAAGAGCAGCCCCAGTGACAGTAATAATTTCCTGATAAAGATTATCCTGGCGTTTTTCTTTTTTTTCTTTCTTTTTTTCTTTGTCTGATTATTGCTGTAATGTCTTTTTGTCTGAGGCATCTTCTCACCTGCAATATCCCAATTCTCTCATAACATCAAGGGATCTGAAATTTCCCTGGATGTATCTTTTTCTGTATTCATCGGCTATGTCCGAAAGCTCCGCTTCCACATCCTCTTTTACCTTAAAGGAATAAATATCCTTTATCCCGGAGCTTACGATATGATCCATGGCTCTTGCCGTGCCCCCAAGGAGCGCCCTTTCGGGGATTCCGGGATAGAGCCCGTTTTCCTGTACCATCCGCAGTTCATACACCGCGCGTATCAGTCTGTTATCAATGCTCTCCGTGCCGAGGGCCTGGAGAGAGCGGTACAGGAGCAGCAGGATCTCCCTGCCGTCCATATTCTCCCGGACACAGTATCCCGCCAGATCCGCAAAATATGAAGCGTAGCACATAAGCTCCATATCCTGCCTGATACTCTCAAAATAATTCGTTATCCGGATATCCGAAAGATTATAAGCATTCTTGCCGGCAAAAACCTTGAACTCTCCGAAAGCGAACGGGTCTGTCATCCCGATGAATTTTGAATTCTGTCTCCTTACTCCTCTGGCAAAGACCGTGATCCTGCCCAGATCGGAAGTCAGCACCACAAGTCTTTTGTCGTACTCCATATGATCATAACCCGCGATCACCATCCCTGTTGTGGTTATAAGATCATTCACTTCCGCCCTTTATCCTTATCGGTATAACCGAGGCTCTTCAGCATCATGGGATCCTGTCTCCAGTCCTGTCGCACCTTGACAAAAAGCTTCAGGTTCACTCTGCTCTCAAGCAGCTGCTCGATATCCTTCCGGCTTTCAGTGCCTATCTTCTTCAACATCGAACCGCCCTTGCCGATCACGATCCCTTTGTGGGAATCCTTCTCACAGATCACATCAGCCTCTATATCTATAAGTCCGTTGTCTCTTTCCCTGAACGTGAGAACGCTTACCGCTATCCCATGCGGAACTTCTTCCTTGAGGTTCCTGAGAGTCTTTTCCCGTATGATCTCCGCGACTATGTCTCTTTCGGTCTCATCTGTCACTGTGTCCTCGTCATACAACATCGGCCCTTCCGGAAGCCGGCTTATGATCGTATCGATGAGAGCATCGGTATTTATCCCCTTCAGGGCGGAAACCGGGACTGCCTCGCAGATCTCAAGCGCTTCGCGGTATGTCCTTATTGCCGCTTCGATGTGCTCCCCGTCCGTCGTATCGGATTTATTGACCGCAAGTATCACCGGTCTTCCGGCTCTTTTTATCCGCTCGATCATCCGCTGCTCGCCCTTGCCTATATAGGTCTCGGGCTCGACCACGAATAATATGAGATCCACCTCGGACACCGACTTGTAAGCCGTATTGTCCATATACTCCGAAAGCCTGTTGTGCGGAAGATGGATCCCCGGAGTATCTACAAATACTATCTGTCCCTTCTCATTGGTAAAGACTGTCTGCAGTCTGCGACGGGTCGTCTGAGGCTTCCCTGAGGTTATGGCTATCTTCATGCCGATAAGACGGTTCATGAGCGTGGATTTACCCACGTTGGTGCGCCCGACTATCGCAACAAAACCGGAACGGAATGCTTCACTCAAAGCAGATTATCAACCTTTCCGAACAGCTCGCGGTTCTCGTCTATCTTTGACTCGGAGCCGACGACCACAAGAGTATTGTCCTCGATAATGGCATCCAGATAAGCTGCAAGCGCCCTGATGCTGTCTTTATTGCAGGCAAGGATCTCATCCCTCTCCTTTTGTATGTCTTCAAAGGATATCCCCTGCATATATGCCGAAAGGCTCCTCATTCCCTCGGTCTTCGGCGTAAGCGGTGTATCGATATCGGAGATCGTCCCTATGATGAATTTGACCATATCCCTATCGGAAACCTCAAAATTCCTGATATGATCCGCAGCGTTTTCAAAGACCTTTATGGAATTTCTTAAATGCGGATCCCTGTAGGTGCTGAAATATGCATGCCCCGTTCTTCTGAATGCGGCCCCGCATCCGTAAGCGCCGCCCATCACCCTTATATTGTTCCAAAGATAATCATATCCGAGTATCACGCGAAGCACCCTGAGCTCCCCTCTGTAGGGAAGTCCGTGGGTCCTGAAATTACCTGCCTTTGCCACGAACTGAACCTGAGAAGCCGTCCTGAAGCCCTCGTTCTTCCTGGTCTGTGCAAATACAAAATCGGTCATCTTCGATCTCTTGTCCGAAAGCTTCCCGATAAAACCTTTGACCTGCGAAGTAAAGCTTTCGGCCATCTCCGATGAACCTGTTATGTCGAGCATCAGATTGTCTTTATGCAGCAGTATGTCCAGGGTCTCCTGCAGACCGGCCTTCAGCTTCGAAGACATGGTCTCGAAATTCTTCTCGAGGTCATCGATAAAACGGTAAAAGTCGATCCCGTGAACCTTATCACCGTAATAATAAATATCTGAGATATATGAGAGCGCCCTCTCGGTAGCGGTGACATTGCCCCCGGCTACAAGCGAAGCCTGAAGCCTTGACTTTATCATCCGGATTATCTCTCTGAGTCTCTTGTCATCCGAAAAATCGGTTGAGAACAATATCTCATCGGCAAGCTTCAGGAAATCGGGGATATTGTCCGCAAACACTCTTGTCCTCACCTCAAACTCCTGATCAAAATCAGATCCTGAGACGATATCCGGGTACGCCGAAGGAACAAAAGCCATCCCGCCCGTAGCAAGGTTGATCTCGGAATTCAGATCCTCGTATGTATGCTTTGCGGTATTCACATTGCCGAGTACCGCTCCGAGAAGCCCCAGATAGGGAACGAGCCGTTCGGGAACCGCCTGAGCCGAGAACATAAGCCCTATATAGGCTATCCCGTTGGTCTGCACCTCATGATGTATGAGCTTTACTCCGGAAACACTGAGTTCGGTGTTCTTAAGCGGAAGTGCCTCTTTGTCGATATCCGATATCTCAAGGAGCGGCACGGTAAGGAGCTCCTCCTCGGTAGACGGCTCCTCCTGATAGGCTTTAAGCTCCCTGGTCTCCTTTACGATCTCCTGTATCTCTTCCTGAGAAAGGGAAGCCTTGTACTTTCTGAGCGCGCTTTGGACCGCCTTTTCCCGTTTCAGGGTAAGACCCTTCTCCGGCTTAAGAAGGACTACTGACGAATGCGGATTGTCTATGAGATATTTTTCAATAAGCTCCTCAAAATATCTGCTTCCCGATTCGACCTCCTTTTTAAGAAAGGCATAGGTCTGGTTCTGCTCGATATGCATGAAGGGATCGCTGTCCTTATAAAGCCATGAATCGAGTGATTTAAGGCCGTACATGAGTCCCTTCGGGTAAGACCCGAAATCGGCCTCCCTGTATCTGAATTCGGAGGCATTTATCCCGGCAAGCAGTGTTTTCCTGTTAAGACCGTTCTTTACGATATCCGTGAGAGTCTTTCTGATCACCCTCAGGAATTTATCCTTGTCCGACACATCGGCGTACTTTGAAATGACCGCAAAATAAGGCTGAAGTATCCCGTTCTCGTAGGAGCTCTCAACATCCTGTCCGATCTTTGCATCGAGCAGGGCCTGCTTAAGCGGCGCTCCCGGACTCTCGAGCAGTGCATACTGCAGAATGGAAAAAGCCACATTGAGTCTCGGATCCAGATTATCCTTTATCACACAGTTATAAGAAAGATAGGTGTTATGCAGAGTGCTTTCGGAATCGGAAAGTCCGTAGGTCTTCTCGAAGTCCACGGTCTTGGTAAACGGATCCTGTCTTTCTATCGCGGACTTGATCTTCTCGGCCTTGTATTTTGAAAGATATTCCTTGTCAAGCCATGTCAGGCGCTCCACCATGTCACAATCGCCGTACAGATAGATGTACGAATTGGAAGGATGATAGTACTTGCGGTGCATCTCCAGAAACTGCTCATAGGTAAGCTGCGGGATCTCCTCGGGATCTCCGCCGGATTCCAGTGCATAGGCGGTATCCGGATACAGCGATGCCAGGATATATCTTTCGAGCACATCATCGGGATTGGAATAAGCGCCCTTCATCTCGTTATACACTACTCCGTTATACTTAAGCTCATCTCTTTCCGACATGAGCTCATAATGCCACCCCTCCTGCTGGAAGATCTTTTTATTGCTGTAGATCGCAGGATTGAGCACGGCGTCCATGTATACGTCGGAAAGGTTCGCAAAATCCTTGTCATTCGTGCTCGCGACCGGAAATACCGTTTTGTCGGGATAAGTCATCGCATTAAGGAATGTGTTGAGCGACCCCTTTGCAAGCTCGATAAAAGGATCCTTTGCCTTATATTTTCTCGAACCGCACAGCACTGTATGCTCCAATATATGCGGAGTCCCCGTCGAATCGGAAGGCGGGGTCCGGAACGCGATATAAAAGACCTTGTTCCTGTCATCATTTGAAACGACAAAGATCCTGGCTCCGCTCTTTATATGCTGCAAAAGATATCCTTTGGAAGAGATGTCCGGCATCTCTTTCTTTTTTACTATCCTGTACTGTTTAAGATCTTCTATAGTCTTCATATTACCCCCTTATGGGATCAGGCCCTCAATCTGCCCGCCCGAGATCCTCAATGCTTCCTGTATCTCGAAAATTTCGATCCCTGTTTCTTCGGAAAGCTCGGCTGCTGTCACCGGTCTTTTCATCTCCTCCGACATGCCCCTTGCTTTCTCGTTGATATCATTTATGCGCTCCAGCATCTCATCTATCCTCTGTCTGATATCCGTATCTTCATATATCGCGGCATCCATGGCGTCCATGATCAGACCGCCCACATATCCGTCGACCTCGTCCGCATTTTCCAGCACGGTAAGAGACCGTATCGCAGTCATCAGTCCTATATTGCCTTCGCCGATAAGATCCTCTACGGATAGTGCCTGATACATATACAGTTTTGCGATATCGACCACGTTTCTAAGATAATGGTTCATCAGCACTGTCTGTGCTTCTTCATCATCATCTTCGACCGCCCTGCTCTTGGCTTCGATTATCTCCTCTTCGGTATATCCGGGCAGAGTTTCAAGATCCTTAAGGTATATCTTCAGATATTCGCCGGCCTCTTTTGTAAGCTCGGGGGATCCGTCATCCTCCGGACCGGCTTCGCCGAAGCTTATCCCTATATTTTTAAGATAGCCTCTTGTAAGCTCATCTTCCCGTTTATCCATCCCGACCGGACCGAGGATCCTGCCATACTCCTCTTCGGTTATATGATTCCGGTTTTCGTGGGCAGTCCTTATGGCTTTCTCAAGCGCCGCTCTGTATTCCGCCTCGACCATGCTCATTTTCCGAATTTGACATGTGTATGACTGAAAAGATGGTCCTGGCAGTATTCATAGTTGCCCGCACACTTGCTGCAGAATCTGAACTCAAGTTCATCTCCGTCAAGCTCAGTCCGTCCGCATACGGCGCACCTGTGCTTTGTGATCCTGTCATCCGCGGGATGCGTTATCGTATGGAATGCCGATGTATCCTGCCCGGTCGTCTGACCTGCAGCACCCGATGCAGCGCCGGAATTCTGTCCTCCGTTCACGGAGCTCCAGCCTTTTCGGTTCCTGTTACCCTGATAATAAGGACCTCTCTCATAAGCCTTCTTAAAATTCTTCTTTCTGGCTCTTTCTCCCGGCGAGATCGAATGATAGTTTCTCGTAGTGAAGAAAAAGATGATGAAGTTCAAAAGCGAAACTATGATGGCTACCCTCTCCGCCCAGCTAGACACCAGCGCCTGGTATACAAGGAACGCTACATCAACAAACGCCAGATATTTGATCTTGAGCGGGATCAGGAAATACAGCATGACCTGCATATCGGGGTAGCATGCCGCAAACGCCAGAAAGATCGACATATTGATGTAATAAGTCGTAAACATCCCGTCTATGCTGTAGCCAAAGGCATAGAGCACGAAGGCCCCTACCATCATAAGGATAAGCCCCGAAAAGATATAGAAATTGTACTTGAAATCCCCCCAGGTCTGCTCCAGCGCAGTTCCTATCTGGTAATAAAAAAGAAGCATGATGATGGTAAATATCCCCGGGGCCGACGGAGGCATGAATATCCAGGTAAAAAGTCTCCATATCTGACCGTGAAGGATCAATTCCGGGCTCAGGTATATGAGCGAGATCACGGGAACGCCCGCAAGATTCAGAAAATACAGTATATACCCTATGATATAGGTGAGGATCATATATTTTGTAAGCTGCGGTACGGCATATCTGCCAAGTTTACGTTCAATTTTGTTTATCACTGAATTTATCATCATCAATCCTTCATAACGGGCTTTCAAACGCAAGTCTGACCGCTTAAACAGCGGTCAGACTATTTTAATATAAAAAACGTCTATTGTCTATGGTCTGGATATCATGTCTCAAAACCGATCTCTTCAAGAATGGTCTTTATCCTTATATCCGATTGGGGCTGGCTTACCTGATCGGGACTGTGAGCATCACACCCGTATATGAGACGGCATCCCATAGACTTCGCAAGCCTGAAAAAATCCACTCTGGGATACCATCTTCCGGTAATGATCCCGAGTCCGTTGATCTCAAGCGGAACATCATTATCCCGGGCATACTCGCATATCCGTGTCATATGCCTTAAATATACCTCCCGGTCTCCGGTGAAATGTATGAGATCGGGATGCGCAAGATACATGAACTCATGTGTTTCCAGCGCTTCTATGACTATATCCACATAGTCCTTCAGCCTTTCCTCACTGTCGGTGGCATTGCCGGCATAAAAGCCGTTCTCCTCATCGGGAACATAATGCTGTCCGAGGATGATGTAATCAAGCTCCCGGCTTCTGATCTCCTTCATGAGCCTGTCAAAATATCCTTTGAAATACTCGACCTCAAGCCCGATCCGTATGTCGATCCTGTCGGCATATTCGTATTTAAGGGTCCTGACCGTATCGACATAATCGTCAAGCTGATCCATATCCATACGGATAGGTGATACAAATCCGCTTTCATAAGGCTGCGGCGTATGATCGGAAAAGCCCAGTACCCTGAACCCGTTTTCTATCGCTTTTTCGACATACTCTCTCTCACTTCCCGTGGCATGCTTGCATCTTACCGTATGTGTATGATAATTCTCCGTCAGCATTGTCTCAGCTAATCTTGCCCTTCTCCCTGAGGATATCCTCGACTATGCCGATGCTCTCGTATACCATAGAGTCGCAGTGGGGTTTCTTGGGAAGACCTTTTTCATGATTGATCCTCAAAAGATCCCGGCACTCTATGAAGCCCTCATGGTTATTTTTTATACGGTTCGCGAAATCCGCCACGACCTTGGGATCGTCCACACCGAAAAGTCCCAGGGTCATCAGACCTCCGGTAAAAGCCCCGCAAACGGAGGCAAGTCTCATTCCGCTTCCGAAATTCGCCCCCATCTTCATTGCCGTGTCATGGTCAATCCCCGCCTCCTCGGCGAAAGGGACCAGCACTGACTGTGCGCAGTTGTAATGAGGCGATTCTATCGCGCGGATCTCTTTTGCTCTGTCCAGATATTTACTCATTCTTCCCGGACTCCTCTTTATTCTCCCCGTCATCTTTCTCTTCGTCCTTAGATGAAAGAGGGGTATTGCTTGTATAGTGTCCACCCTGCTGACCGTTTCCGGCGGGCTTTCCGGTTATCGGAGGAGGCGCCGGCATCTGAATATCCGCTCCGCCCGCGGCCGTCTGTCCGTCCGCAGTCGTCTGTCCTGCTGCAGCCTGACTCTGTCCTGCCTGAGCTGTCTGTCCCTGACCCGTGACCGGCCTGCCCTGCATCTTCGCCTGCTCCTTTGCGGCTTTCTTCTCCTGTCTGCTCATCTTAGGTGTCTTTGATTTTTTCCCCGAGCCGATGATCTTCCTTATGATCCATACCACCAGGTAAGCAAAGAGTCCAAGGATAGCAAATAACGGAAGCCTTGTGATTATGAACACTGCCACATGGAATGCGATCTCAAGACCGTCGGCAAGCTGCTCCGTGAAATCCTCCCAGAGCTTCTGACCCAGGGACTTCTCACCGCCGCCCCCAAGATTTACGGTCCTGGTTTCCTCCGCATCGATCTGAACGGTGCTGTAGCTTACCTTGTTCTGCATGGACTTAAGCTGTCTTTGCAGGCTTTCAAGCTCATAATTGATCTTTGCGATCTCTTCCCTTATCGTGAGTATATCCTTTAACGAGGTCGCCTCTTTCAAAAGCTCCAGAAGACTGTCCCTCTCCGCCTCATACGTCGCGATCTTTGCCTGTGTATCCACATACTTCAACGTCACGTCTTCGGCGGACTCGCTCTTGGAAGTGATTATTCCCTCATCATTTACGATGTTAAGAAAATCATCAAGCTTTTCGGAAGGGATACGTGCCGTGAAATATCCGTATCTCGACTCAGAGTATTCGGAATCATAGGAATTGATATCCATACTCTCCATATATCCGCCATAATCCTTAACTGTCCTCTTAAGGTTGTCCGAAAACTCCTCCAGACTGGAAACTTCCAGGGAAACACTGGCATTCCGTATGATCTTGCTGCCGTATTCGACCACATCCGTTCCGGCATCGGCTTCAGCCGTAGAGCCGGCATCATCCGTGGTCTCATCATAATCTTCGGACTCGTCATACGCCTTATCCTCCGCATATGACGAAGTATCATAATCAGCCGAATAGCCGGACGAGAATTCGTCGGATCCTTCATAATAAGCTTCTTCGGCTACCGCGGGTTCTGCCGCATATTCATCGCTCCGGTAAGCCGCACTGTTTTCAGATAAACTGCCGCAGCCTGAAAATACAAGAGCCGTTCCAAGAACCGCTATCACAAGAGATTTTTTCATACATTCCCTCCCTTCAGTCATTTCCCGTCAATGCTAATGATATCCTTAAATCACCCCTGCCGCAACCCATGCAGACCCAAAAATGGACCTGGGGGACGGAGTCAGGGGGTCA
>JAILQK010000119.1 GCA_024699045.1 Lachnospiraceae bacterium
ATATTGTATAATAAAAGGCAGCAGCTTATATCATCGATGTTTATAATAGTTGTACTAATGCTGGCATCAAGCCTGTGTATGTACAGTGCGGAGCATTTAGCGCAGCCCGAGGTATTCAGAAATGCGCTTTCGGGTCTTTGGTGGGCGGGATCCACACTGTTGACGGTGGGGTACGGAGACATATATCCGATCACACCGGCCGGACAGCTTATGGGGACTATGATAGCCTTTCTGGGAGTCGGCGTTGTGGCTATTCCCACCGGCATAATGTCGGCGGGATTCATCGAGCAGTACAATGAAGTCAAGGAGATGGAGGCAAAAAAACACGTTGACCAGTATGATCCCGACGAGCAGATATTAAGTGTGAGTATCGCTGCGGGAGATGTCTGGTCGGAAAAGGCGGTAGGGGAGATAAGCCTTCCCCGGTGTATGTCCATAGAGAAGATCATGCGCAGGGGTGTCACGATCACGGCGGAGCATGATATAGAGATAGAGGCGGGAGATATTCTCTTTATAAGGGTCGAGAAATAAGGACTCAGGAGACTGTATGGAAAAGAACGGGAATAAAAACAGGTTCATAGCGATAATACTTCTCATGATGGCTCTGCTTATGGCAGGGTGTTCCGAAAAGGATATTAAAGCCGATGAGGCAACGGAGGCGGCCGGGACAGAAGAAGCGGTCACGAGTGAGCCGATTATGATCGAATCCGATGTCACATCATCGGTATTTGCGGCAGGGGAGCAGCCCGGAGTATCGAAGATGGTTGAGATCAAGGCCGGGGAGGCGGCAGAAGAAGGAAATCCGACGGCCCCCGTGGCGGATGATCTGTTTACCGTGGCGGAAAGCGTTTCCGTCGATACGACGGTGAGTGAAGATCAGACCGAAGATCAGATCGAAGCCGTATCCGATAATGTGGCGGTGACTCCCGAAGAGGCGGTATCCGATAATAATGCGGCCGGGGATACGGAGGGGAGTTCCGAGGAGGCTTCCTCAGAAGCGCAGCAGGTTAAAATGTCAGGCTCCGGAAGAGTAGTCGCGATCGATGCGGGACATCAGTCGAAGGGGAATAACGGAAAGGAACCGCTTGGGCCGGGATCAAGCGAGATGAAAACAAAAGTTGCGGGCGGAACGAGCGGCGTAGCCAGCGGACTCGCGGAGTATCAGCTTACACTTCAGGTTTCTCTTAAGCTGCAGCAGGAGCTTCAGAACAGGGGATACGATGTCGTGATGATACGTACTACCAACGATGTCAATATAACGAATGCCGAACGTGCACAGATAGCCAATAACGCCGGGGCGAACGCTTTTATCCGCATACATGCCAACGGCTCGACGAATTCATCGGCTAACGGGGCAATGACGATATGTCAGACCTCGTCTAATCCGTGGAATGCTTCGTTGTGGGCACAAAGCAAGGAGCTTTCGACCGATGTCCTGAACGAACTGGTGGCAGCAACCGGCTGTAAAAAGGAAAGGGTCTGGGAGACCGACACTATGAGTGGCATAAACTGGTGTCAGGTCCCCGTCACTATAGTTGAGATGGGATATATGACAAACCCGCAGGAGGACGCATTGATGGCGACCGACGATTATCAATGGAAGATAGCCAAGGGAATAGCCAACGGTGTTGACAAGTTTCTGAAGTGATACATGCGGGATGTCCTGCGGAAAGCTAAGCTATGAAGATCATAGTGGGCGGAAAGTATAACGGAAAACTGAGGTATGTTACGGAGCAGCTGAAGATACCAATGTCGGATATCTGCGACATGGCTTCAGTCGATATCTCTGCAGCGATAGATAAGATGGGAGAGTATCCCGTCTTATATCATCTCGAGGCCTTTATAAAGGCTTCGGTCTTAAATGGGATCGATCATAACAGCATTCTGGATAAGTACATAACAGGACATCCTGACTGCATCCTGATCTGTGATGAGACAGGGGCCGGGGTGATCCCGACAGAGCCCGATGAGAACAGGTGGCGTGAGGAAACAGGGAATACCCTGTGCAGGCTTGCGGAGAAAGCCGGTGGAATAACGAGGATCATATACGGGACGGCGGAGGAATTAAAGTATGGCGGATGATCTTAATAAACGGCTCGACATACGCACGTACGACACATCCTCGGAGAGAAAAGCAAAGGAAAGATTTGATCGTATCGCCAAGCCGATCGACGGACTTGGAGTGCTTGAAGACCTTATATGCCGTATAGCGGGCATACAGGGGAGAACGGATGTAGATATATCAAAACGGATCGTAGTGATAATGTGTGCCGATAACGGGATCACTGAGGAAGGGATATCCCAGACGTCCTGTGAGGTTACCGCAAAAGTCGTCGGATCCATGTCGAAAGGCCGTTCGTCGGTATGTCTTATGGCAGAGAGCGCCGGAGCGGATACGCTTCCCGTGGATATAGGGATTAAACAGACCGGCGATATCTGTTCCTTCGATGATCTTACGGAAGGAGAAAAAGGACATTACAGGCTTCTTAACCGCAAAGTGGCTAACGGAACGGCTGACTTTGCGGTGCAGCCGGCAATGACTGAACAGCAGTTTGATGCCGCCTTTTTTAACGGTGTCAGACTGGCGGGAGAGCTTTCCGAAAGAGGTTATCAGATCATATGCACGGGAGAAATGGGGATAGGGAATACCACAACCGCTGCGGGGATAACGTCGGCCTTATTGAAGCTCCCTGCATCAGAGACTGCCGGCAGAGGCTCCGGTCTTTCGGATGAAGCTTATGAAAGAAAGATCCGGGTGCTGGATCAGGCGATACAAAGATATGATCTTTAC
>JAILQK010000143.1 GCA_024699045.1 Lachnospiraceae bacterium
AAATTTCTCATCCGGAAACTTTTTTTTGACAGTCACATTTGTTTCTGTCAGCACCTGTAAGAAGCTCTGATTTAACAGTTCCCGGCATATGGCCACTCTGTTATTCGTGGATTGGTTACCGACAGGCTAATGGTTTCGCCGTGAACTCTGCTATCTAAAGTCGTGGATCACCAAAGTGCCAACATAGTCGTGCTGCAGATAGTTCAAACCTTACAGTGATCACAGCACCTTGCAGATACTGACAGATATTCAATTGTTATTTTGGGTAGCAAGCTGCAGTTTACTGCTGATTGCTGCTTAGGTGCGATTTACATCTGGGACTGATGACTGTCAAGGGCCGCGCAGCGGTTCATTTTACCCTTGACTGACAGCAGGCACTGATGTATCTGCTCCGGAAACTGTACTGATATTGCCGCTCATCATACCCCAGATAAAGCAGGCAAGCTCCCTGGCAACTGCTGCAACTGCCACATTTTTCGCTTTTCCGTGGCGGATCATCCGATAGTATTTACTACGAAGCCGTGTGTTTGCCTTATCAGCGTATGCAATAACTTCAGCTGATTGTCCGATTTGTCTTGCACGAAGTCTCTTAGACTTATGACCAACCGCTCCTTTACAGATGCTTCTTGCTGCTTCGACCAACAAACAGCGAAGGTGCGTATTCCCTGCCTTGGAAAGGCCAAGCCGGTTCACACTTGTAGAACTGGAATGCTCTCCAGGCGTCAGACCCAGGTATGCTGCATAGATATTTCCTTTGGCAAAGCGTATAAAGTCACCGGTTTCCACGATAAGTGAAAGTGCTGTATGTGTGCTGATTCCAAGAAAGCATCCAAGCTTTCGTGCACTTTCCTGGTAACGTTCTTCCGCAGCGATCTCTTCGATCCGTTTATCATAACGCTCAATCTTCGCTTCCTGCTCTTCATGGGAGGCCATATATTCGTCCAGTGTTTCCCGATACATCGGATCGAGTTCCAACGTTCTAAGCCAAATGATATGCTTAATTGTCCATTTTGTGCCGCTATACTGATGCCCATGCCGGAGAACAAACGCATTGATCTGCTGCTTCAGACTTTTCAGCATCTGCTTATGGTCATCCCGCATCCGTATGTATTCTTTAACAGCATCATCCTCTTTGGTTGGGATATAAACCGGGTGGTATCCGCCATAGCACAGACACTGTGCAATTAAGTGAGCGTCACGCTTATCCGTTTTGATACGCTTGCCTTTTGTAGAAAGCATAGTTGTCGGAGCAAGAATAACGCATTTAATCCCTGCATTGGTGAGCTGATGGTATAAAGTATAACCAAGACAGCCGGCCTCATAACCGCATTCAATAGAATAATCATCAAGGAAACCAAGTTTCATCTTAAGAGATTCAATGAAAAGAAGGATCTCTTTATAGTCCGGGGCAACCTGGATTTCTCCGAAAACTCTGTCTTCTGCTCCGATTGTGGGTTCCATGGCACATAAGGTATAGTTTGTACTATGGACATCCATTCCGATTTTGATTATTCTATTCATAGGTGACCTCCTTTTGTATGCGGTAATCCCTGTTACCATTGATCTTGACAATCATCAGTATACAGGTAAATCCACGTTACTACAAATGTGAGGTCACTTCATATTATCTAATGCAGTTATTTCTGCAAATGTCATAGGACTTTTGCTGTAATATACACAAATATGATAGCACTTTTGGAGGAACTGTTATGTATAGAGATATTATAAAAGATTTGGAAAAGATGATGAAACGCTGATCATAAGTCAAGGCCGCAATTCCTGAAAAACGCAAATCCATATGCCATTTTTGCAAATGGAAATGGAACGGCGTGCTGATGATGTATAATTCAGGAGAGCGGATTGTCGCGGGGCGTAAAGGCACAGACTGACGTGTAAAAACGTCGTTTGTGGCCTTTTGATACGGATATCGTTCTGGTTGGATAGGAATAAAATGGAGGATGGGAAAATGGGCGTTAGATACTGTACTAATTGTGGAAATATGATCCCCGATGGATTCAATGTCTGCAATGCTTGTGGGAGGGTCGTAAATGTCGGGCGTTCATCAAAGGCTGGTGAACGCAATATGGATCAGAATGTAAATGCCGGACAGCAGAAAACGGAATTTCATCAGAGTACAGGTGCCGCAAACGGGAATTACAGGGAACAGTACTTCCAGAAAATGTATGAGAATGAGCGCCGTCAGGCCGAATATCTCCGTCAGCAGAACGAACAAATGATGAAGATGCAGAAGGAGCAGGCGGAGCTTCAGAATAAGCTCTACGAGATGAAACAGAGAAAGAAGATTGTGGTGAATCCTTTTTCGTTACTTGCTGCTTTTATAGTGATATTCGCACTTAGGGTTCCGTTTTTTTCGACAAGTGACGGATATAGCGAAATGGCTACGGGAGGAGGGACATTTTTTAACTGGATCGATATAATTGGGCTAAAGAATTCCTTTGACAGTGAATCAACAGCTGACCAAGGATCTATGAAATCATTTTTGGTCTTAACAATTTCATTATATTTGATCGTACTGTTTGTGGATGCATTCAGAAAGATCAGTACAGCGAAGGTTATAATGAGCGTAATATTTGCAGGTGTCATCCTGGTATTATCTTCCGGACTGGCAAAAGAAATAGAAGATAGCTTTGGTATCGATTGTTCTCTCGGTGCAGGCGCATACCTTATAATCATTGCAACGATCATGGCGGTTGCCGGATGTGCATACGACGCTACAAAACGACAAGAAAAATGATAAAGTATGATACTATGAACCGATACTATGAAACAGGGGGTGAAAGTGATATAATATTCTGCCGTAAAGGCCTGAATCTGTGAAGACTCCGTAGTGTCACAGATCCGGGAAGTGCGGAATGAAGGCAGGAATGCGCTATGGTTTTATCCAACATAATTGGGACGGTTGTGAATTCCATGTATTCCATTACATGTGTATTTTTTGTACTCCCCTTAAAAAAACTGAGCATATGGATAAAAGTTGCGGTGATCCTTTTGACAATCCTGGGGTATCAGCTTCTGAAGGATGAGACAAATGCGGGAAACATCCTTGGTGCCATTGTTATAGAGTTTTGTATTACATATTTTCCGGTTATCTTTTTGTGTAAGGGTGATCCATGGAGAAATATCGTGATCCGGATCGTATTTCAGATGGCGTGTGTGATATTCTATTACATGGAATACATGTTATATCGGCTTGGTTTTTCGAGGCTTGATATAGAGATCTGGAATGATGGACTGGTAAATAACAGCCTGGGTGCGCAGATGATCAACGCTGTCTTTACGCTGCTTCAGGTGACACTGACATGTTTACTCCTCCGATCTATAGTAAAACGCTGGAAGCCGGAGCATAAAAGGATCTACATCTGGATCTCAATCGGGTATTTTATCTGCGGCATCGCATCCGGGATATCGTCGGTCAAGGATATTCCGAACGGTGAATATAATCCTGAGTATTCCGCAATGATGCTGCTTATGCTCAGTGCATTTTTATGCGTTCTGATCAGTGCCTTATACACAAAGGCGGAGAAGGATCGGCTGAAAGCGGAAAATGCATGGTATGAAGAGAAAATAATGGATGCCACCGGAGCTTTGAATGAATCGACAGGGTTACAGAGCGTCGTGGAGCAGAGCATTCACAGGCTGGAAGAGAATCGGGTGCGTGTCAACTGCTTTGAAAGGCTGGATAACCGTACGGTAACTGAAGAAGTCGAGCTTCTTGTTGATAAGGTATTTAACTGGATCCGGATGAAATATCCGGAATGTGTGGATATCCGTATCGAAGAAAGAAATGATATGCTCATGATCGGCGTTTCTGTCACCGGCAGTCAGAGACCCTCCTCGGAGATCGAGTCGGATGAGATTGAGGAACTTGCAGAGAAGCTGGGCGGGACTGCTGCCGTAGAAAAAGAAAGGCTTTCTGTCATGGTGTTCAGCGCTGCAGATGAGGGGGCTGATAAGATATGAAATACTTGCTGATTGCCATTCTGATCGGGGGTTCCTGTCTCTATGCAGCCTTTACCATGTGGGAACGCTATCGGTTACGCAAAGTCAATGAAGAATTACGGGATCGGTATAAACTCCTGAAATCAAGTCTGGATAAGGAGAAAAACCATCGAAGGGCCATGTACCGAATTGCCCATGAGCAGGAAAAGATCGAGACGATCCGGATGATTCTCCGGGAAAAATACGGCTCCAGGGTTGTTTCGGAACACAGGGTTCTGGATGAGATTATTTTGTATGAATCGGCACGGGCAAAGGAAGCGTCGGTAAGCTTTCATGCGGAAGTATCACGGGATGTGGAACGTATACTTCTTCTCTTTTCAGAGAACGAATGTATCTCCTTCTTCTTGAACCTGATCGAGAATGCCATAGAAGCGGCGGCGGATGCGGCCGTGGAAGAAAAAAAGGTCGAGCTGAGCTTTGGAAAGCAGTTACAGATAATAAACAGTAAGGCAGAGAACGGGCATCCGTCAAGGATCACGAACAAATCTGATCCCGGACGGCATGGATTTGGAATGAGCATTCTGGAAACCTACTGCTCGGAGAAGGGCATGGATATTGCGTATACGGACTGCGGAACGGAACTGATCACGCTGATAAAACAGAAATCTGAAAATGACCGGGAGAAGGATCGGATATGAAGATAGGAATATGTGATGACCGTCCGACAGAAATCATCAGGGTAAAAAAACTGATCGATGGGATGCAATCGCTGGATGAAGAGCTGATCATCGAGGAATACAATCCGGACAGCCTCTGTGTGGATCTTACGGAGGGCTTTTTTGATTGTCAGATTCTGATCACCGATATATATTTCGGGCAGAGCGGAACAGGCGAAAAAGCATATGATGGCGTGGATATGGCTGCGCTCATTAACAGGAGGTATCCACTCTGTAAGATCATTTTTATATCCCAGTATATGGTTTTTACGGAGCATGTTTACCGGACGGATCATATCTACTTTATTCTGAAAAAGAATCTGGAGTATTTTCTGGAGGATGCGATTCGAAAAGCAATCGCGGCATATAATGATGATGCAAGAGAGGATTTTGTTGAGTTTTTTCATAAATCACAGAAAACCTGGGTAAAGCTCCGGGATATCTATTCGGTGGAAAAGGACGAAAGGAATATTAAGATCCTGACTGAATCAGGTGAGTATATTTGCATCAAGTCCCTGAGACGCTTCGCAAATGAGATCAAAGAGGAACCGATCGTACGTTGCAACAACGCAACACTGGTTAATCTAAGACATGCAAAGTCCATAACAGCCAAACGGATCCTTTTGGAGAACGGAAAGGAATATGAAATCAGCAGTACATACAGCAATATGGTAAAAAAACAATATCTTTGCTGGTGGCAGAAAAGAATTTGAAGGTAATAGTTGACAAGATAACACTGTTATGTATATAATACGATTTGTTACATAACAGTGTTATTTTTGATTTGGGGTTTGATATGGGGAATGATAGTAGCCGCGAAACAGTAGAAAAGCTCTTGCTGAGCGCGAAAAAAGAATTTAGTGAAAAGGGATATATGAAAGCGTCCCTTCGAAGTATCTGTAAAGGGGCAGGCGTCACTACAGGAGCGCTCTATTTTTTCTTTAAGGATAAGGATGATCTTTTTAATGGGGTTGTGGGCGAACCGCTTCAGGAGCTCAGAACCTGTTTGGAAAAGCATATGTCAGCTGAGCTTAAAGAACTGGATAGTTATACTCCGGGGATGAAGGTTGATCTTGAAGATGACATGGCCGCCGCAGCGGAGGCAGTTAAGATACTTTTCAAGCATAAGGAAGAATTTGAGATTCTTATAACTAAAGCACAAGGTTCAAGCATGGAACATGTTATTGATGATATAGCTGATGTTATGAATAAACACTATACGGATATGTTCTGGAATATGAAGGGGTATAAATCCGGGAAGGAGATGACCAAAGAGGATAAGTTCATCGTTCATTGGATGTCTCATGATCAGGTAGATATATTTGTTCATCTGCTTACGCATTGCAGGACTGAGAAGGAAGCTCTGAAACAGCTTCGCGGAATGTTCAGTTATATAATCGGTGGATGGTTCGGTGTTATTAACAATACATAAACGGTAAAGGCCGCATCGTCGCTGAACAGGCGTTTTTGGAGAAAAAGGGTTCAGCGATCGCATGACCTGAATAGTTGTTACACATATTTTGTAAATGATTTATCAAGGTGGGGCATCGAGCTCCACCTATAAACATAACAATCACATAACAATGTTATGTTACGGGCGGTCTTATAAGAACCCGATAATGTGTATTTCTGCAAAACAATGTTATGCCGGTGGATAAAAGAAGGATATAAAAGAAATAAAAGAAGGATATAAAAGAAGGATACAAAAGAACAATATAGGAAGAGAGGAAAAGGGTATGTATGTTGAGGTAAAGGATTTAAAGAAAAGCTACGGAGAGGGCGGCAGCTACGTTCAGGTATTAAAGGGCATTACAGCGGGAGTGGAGCGAGGTGAGATGTGTGTGATCCAGGGTACATCCGGTTCGGGAAAGTCTACTCTTCTGAACTGTATTGGCGGTCTTGATGATATTGATTCGGGTTCCTGCAAGGTGGACGGATTGGAGATCGCAGGCCTCAGGAAGGATGCCCTTTCCGATTACCGAAGGGATACACTGGGCTTTATTTTCCAGTTTTACAATCTAGTGCCGAATCTTACGGTAAGGGAAAATATTGAGGTCTGCAGATATCTGACAAAGGAGCCTCTGGATATGGATGAATTACTGGAAACATTGGGACTAAAGGAACATGAAGATAAATTCCCATCGCAGTTATCCGGCGGACAGCAGCAGCGTACGGCAATCGCCAGAGCACTGATCAAGAATCCAAAGCTGCTTCTTTGCGATGAGCCCACAGGCGCACTTGATTCAAAGACTTCGAGAGATATTCTGATCCTGCTTGAAAAGATCAATGAAAAGTATGGAACGACCATGCTGATCGTCACACATAATAATTCCATCAAGGATATGGTTCACAGAGTCATTTATATAAAGGATGGAGAGATCAGTAAGCATTATACAAACGAGAAGAGGATACCGGCGGCAGAATTGGAGGATTTATAAGATGCAGAGAGTGCTTAGGAAAAGAGTGTTCAGAAATCTTAGAAAACACTTTGTCAGATATTTTATGCTGGGGATCATGATCGCCATGAGCATCTTTCTTGTGGTAACGATCGTTGGATCGGGGGAAACGCTCTCAAGAGGAACCGTAGATCTGGCTGAGAAGACGAATCTTGAAGACGGCGAGTTCAAGGTCTTTTCTCCGCTGAATGATAGTGAGGTCAAACAGATCGGGGATATGGGCATAGAGCTCGAAGAGCAGTTTTACTTTGACTATCAGATGGAGGATGAAGATGAGGGTACTGTAAGGATTTTTAAGATCCGTGACAGGATTAACAGGATTCATTATATTTCCGGCAAAGAGCCCGAAGATAAAACCGGCTTAGTCATGGAAAAGAGGTATGCTGAGGAGCATGACCTGAAGGTTGGTGACAGCTTTGAGATAGCCGGGAAGAGCTTCTGCATTTCCGGAATAGGTGTGGTGTCGGATTATGACGGACCATTTAAGGAAATATCCGACACATCATGTAATTCAAAAGCATTCGGACTGGTATTCTTAACGGAAGAAGCATATGAAGAGTTTAAGACATCCGGTAAGGCGCAGAGGTCCGAGGATTATTCCTATTCGTATAAGCTTGGCGGGGGAAAAGAAGACGGGGATCTGAAGGATTATTTAAAGGAGCTTAAGGCTGATCTGCCCGGGGCTTACGACGGCATGCCGAAGCTTACCTCTTTTCTGAAGCAGTCGGATAATCCGAGGATATTTGCGACTAAGAATGACAAGATCGTTGATATCGAAGTGGGAATGATCGCGGGGGTGATCATATTTATCCTTCTCGCATACGTTATCTCCGTATTTGTGGTACACTCCATTGAAAGGGAAAGCAGCATCATCGGAACGCTCTACTCCATGGGCGTGACAAGGAATGATCTGCTCCTTCACTATGTTACGCTTCCGGTGGTAGTGTCCTTTATCGCCGGGCTTGTGGGTCTGATGGCAGCATCCACCGGTATTCTGGCTCCGATGATCGCGGAAAGCTCATATATGTACTTTTCCATACCGGTATTCTCCTTCCGTGTGCCAAAGTATCTCTGGATCTATTCTCTGGTCTGCCCCCCGCTTATGGCCGTGGCCGTCAATGTGATCGTGATCCGGTCAAAGCTGAGCAGGACGGCGCTCTCGCTGATCAGAAACGAGGTTAAGCAGGGGAAGAATAAGAAGATCAGGCTGGGACGGATGGACTTTGTAAGAGCGTTCAGGATCAGGCAGATGCTCCGGGAGCTGAGATCGACATTTGCGGTCGTTCTGGGTATGTTCCTTTCGCTTCTTGTATTCATGATCGCAGTTGACTGTTACACGCTTTGCACTAATATTGCTAAAGATTATAAGGCCGACACGAAATACGAATATATGTATATGCTGAAATATTCGGAGATGGATATTCCAAAGGATGCAGAGGCAGCCTATGCATATACATGCAGGAAGAAGACTATGGGCCTGAATTTTGATGTGACCATTTTGGGGATTGATGAGGATAACAGGTTCTTTGATGTTGATCCGGGGAAAAGCCGGATGGATGTGGTGGTATCAAATGCCTTTGCAGAGAAATTCGGGCTGAAAAAGGGTGAGGAGTTTGTTGTTACCGACGATGAGAAGGAAATGAAATATGCGTTTACCGTTAAAGCGATAACGCAGTATTCGGCCGGTTTTTACATCTTTATGGACATAGACGAAATGAGAGGCATGATGGGAGTATCCGACGACTATTACAATGTCCTCTTCTCGGACAGGAAACTGGATATTGATCCGGACAGTCTGTATTCCGAAACCACAAGAGAGGATGTGGTAAAGGGGACAACTGTATTTACCGATCTGATGATGCCTATGATCTGCGTCGTGTCCGCTGCATCAGTGATTATTTTCTGTGTTGTTCTGTATCTTATGATGAAGGTGATGATCGACAGGAGCGCGCAGAATATTTCGCTGATCAAGGTATTTGGATACAGGAGAAATGAGATCAGAAAGCTTTATCTGGATGGAAACTTTTATGTGATCGCAATAGGTGCGTTAATCGTTATTCCGCTGTCCAAGGTGATCATGAATTCCCTTTTCCCGTTCATGATATCCAACGTCTCCTGCGGACTGAACCTGAATACACCAAAACTGTTTTATATCATCACATACGCAGTCATCATCGTGCTTTATCTTGTGATCAATAAGCTGCTGGTGAAGAGGCTGGATAAGTATACGCCGGCAGAAATACTGAAGAACAGGGAATAGTACATGGTTTTAACGCTTTAATGAGAGAATTATGTTTTTAATCATAGTTGCAATGCGCTGTACAGACATTAGATTAAAGATATGTTTGTAAAGAAAGTTAAATGATTATTTTAAGAGTTTTAGGATAGTTAAATATATCCATTTTTCTATAACTAAAAGTAAAAAACATGTGTTTATTCTAACAAACATTATATTGCGGCAATGGCAGGAACGGTGGTAGGCTGTTATGAAGTGACCTTTGTCAAGAGGTAAATTGAGTGCTCAATAAACCTTTTCTTGACCGTCACATTTGTATGATCTGTCAGCATCTGGAAGGAGCCCTGATTTAACAGTTCCCGGCATGTGGCCACTCTGTTATTCGTGGATTGGTTACCGACAGGCTAATGGTTCCGCTGTGAGTCCTGCGATCTAAAAGCGTGGATCACCGAAGCGCTAACATAGTCAAGACGCAGATAGCTCGAACCTTACAGTAATCACAGCTCCTTACAGATACTGACAGTTATTCAGTTGTTATATTCTGGTAGCAAGCTGCAGTTTACTGCTGATTGCTGCTTAGGTGCGATTTACATCAGGGACAGATGGC
>JAILQK010000150.1 GCA_024699045.1 Lachnospiraceae bacterium
TACCGCGGTATATGTGAAGGATATGCAAAAGCTTTTTTGGCCGGAGCGCTTGACAATATCGTGCTTGAGTCACGGGCTTCGGCAAAGATCGGAGCCATGGTCAGCTATCTCGGGACATTGAGGACGGATGAGTACGGCAGCCGCATACGTATGACGGCATTTCATGCCATGCAGGAAAAAGGAGTGATGGCACAGGCTATTGAAGTCGGAGGCATCTTCTATATTAACTGGTATCAGGGATTTCACGGTGAACTGTATGCGAAAGCCATGAGAGACCTTATGAAGGAAGCGGGTATGAACTCGGTTGCCATGGAACGTATAGAATAGGGTAAGCAGGTGGCCCCGGGGGACGGAGCATTATACGCTTATGCTTGAATATGCCGGTATCAGACTACCGCTTCCGTTCATCTTGAAATAACCCCTGAATATCCTGTCAACGGCCGATCTGATGCCATCATCATCAGCGCCGAGAAGGATGACGAGAAACTGTCGTCTGCTGTATCGCGTAAGAACATCTACTTCACGTATCGTCTGACGTATCGACTGTTCCATGTTATACATGGATCTTTCGAGCTCCTCGATACTGACCGATGCTCCGTTTGATGAATCCAGAGATATCATTATCAGCTTAAATGAGCACGAGAATCTTTGCTCCAGATTAGTGACGTATTCGTAGAGCTTTGCAAATTCCCTGTATTCTACGTTCATCGCTCCGTCATAGCTTCCGCTGTTTTTGATGGTTTCGATGAGCTTATCGACTTCTATGCTTTCACTCATGTCATTTTCGGAACTGTTGTCGTAGAAGAAGTATCCGCTCTTTCCGTTCTGTTTTACATGATACAGTGCCTTATCGGCTTTGTTGTACGCATCGGGATAAGTATCGTCAGTATTACACATGACCATACCTGCAGAGATCGTAACCATGACGGTCTTGGGATCCTTCTTCTTTTCATCCTCAAAATCATGGATGATCTTTGAGATCCTGTCGATGGCTTCATCCTTCGACACACCCTTCATGAAGAGCAGGAATTCATCACCGCCGAGCCTGCAGCACATACAGTCCGAACTGTGCTTCATAAGCGTCTCTCCCATCATATGCAGAACCCTGTCTCCTGCATCGTGACCGTACGTATCATTGATCTTTTTTAGATTGTCCAGATCTATGAATGTAAGGCAGCCGCTCTCCTCATGCATTAACTGCGCTATATCTTTTTCACCGGCATTTCTGCTCAGGATACCTGTAGTTATATCGATATCGTCCTTTGCTCCCTGCGTCACAAATGTCTCTACGACTTCCTGCAAAAGGATGGATGAGGCTTCCGTTTCTTCTTTATCATCGACGGATTCAGTCTTAAGTATCTCGTCGAGCTCTCCTTTTTCCCAAAGGCTGATGAATACATCCGTAAAGTGGGGGTCAAACTGGTGTCCCCGTCCCTCGGTCAGCTCTTTTCTTATATGATCTTTGCTGCATGCTCTGCGGTATATCCTGTCGGAACTCATGGCGTCAAAGGAATCGGCGATAGCGACGATACGTGCTTCCTCGGAGATAGCCTCTCCCTTAAGGCCGAGAGGATAACCGCTTCCGTCATATCGCTCATGATGATCTCCCGCGACGTCTTCTGCAATGCGGATCATGATCCTGTCTTTTAATATATCCCGCCCTATCGTCGTATGAGATCTGATTATATTGAATTCGACATCGGTCAGTTTCCTCGGACTGTTGAGGATGGAGTCCGGGATACCGATCTTTCCTATATCGTGAAGCAGGGCGGCAAACTTCAGATCATCGATGCGCTGCTTATCCCATCCAAGAGCTTCCGCCATCTTCACGCTGTACTCGCTTACGCGTGTGGAGTGTCCTTTTGTATAGGGATCCTTGGCATCAATCGCATTAGCCAGGGCATGGATCATCTGAAAAGACATCAGTTCGATCCTCCGGCTCTGCTCCTTTACGACTGCAGTCTGACGTTCGACTTCTTCGGTCAGGAGGTTGGCATGATCTATCTCGAAAAGCGCAGTCCTGTGATACTGTATCATCGACATCGCGGTAAAGACCGAAAGCGTGGCATAGAGTATGGGAAAACGTTTTATGAATTCGGGGTTATAGTATTCAATGAAACGTTCATTCAGCGGGGAATAAAATACGACTATTATAAGGACCGTATAATATGAAGAAAGGATCAGTCCGTATTTTACGCTTACGAAATAGCACATCCCAAGCGGTAAAAGGATTGCCCACAGGATGAAGGAACCATTCCCGCTTGCGTTGACTACATATATGGTTATGAAGACGATGCAGAATATAGTGGGGAACAGGATAGCTGTTTCGCGTTTTTTCTTAACATATGCAAAATAGAAGCACCCGCTGCTGGCTATAAGTGTTGCAGAAGAAGGGATCAGAAACAGCAGTTCATT
>JAILQK010000152.1 GCA_024699045.1 Lachnospiraceae bacterium
CTCGGATCACCGTTTCCCGGACGGTATCCCGACTGTACGCACTTTGTATCGATCTTGTGATTCATTTCTCCTATACCTCCTTAGTATATCCGGAAAAAGCTTTATGATATTATACTCCGGGCAATAAGTATTATCAAAAAGCCATTCCTTATCCATGCCCTGATATCAGGCCGCGCAAAAGATCAAAGTCATAACAGGTTCAGCCGGTTTTAGCGATAAGTATCGCGGTAGACCGCGGTCCGAGAGTGAGACCGGTTGTTCCCGATCGTTTGGTTTCCTTCCCCGGCTCACAGGAAAATCCATATGCCTCGAAAGCAAGATGCCAGCTGAATCCCTCGGGGATCACGGGCAGGTTGAATTCATGCTCCTCCCAATGCGAATTTACGGCTACATAGATAAAGCTGTCATCAGGAGTCCTGTATCTTACATGATCCTCAGCGTACATGTATGCAAAAGTCAGTGTGGGAGCGCTGTCATCTATCTCCCATGGAGTCAGTCCATGAAATGAAAGCTCTGGATAACCTGTTCCGTTTTCCGAAAAATCATATTTGCTTGCCTTGATCACCGGATGGGCTTTTCTGAAAGCGATCAGTCTCTTTACATATTCAAACAGATCCCGGTGCTTCTCCAATGCCGACCAGTCAATCCATGAGATCTCGTTATCCTGGCAGTAAGCGTTATTATTGCCGCCCTGCGAATTTGCAAGCTCATCCCCCGACAGCAGCATCGGGATCCCCCGGCTTGTCAGCAGGATCGTAAACATGTTTCTCATCTGACGGTACCTGAGGGCCAGGATCTCCGGATCCTCGCAATCACCCTCCGCACCGCAATTCCAGCTGTCATTGTCATTGCAGCCGTCATTGTTGTCTTCTCCGTTTGCCTCGTTATGCTTTTCATTGTATGAAACAAGGTCGTACATCGTAAAGCCGTCATGACAGGTAACAAAGTTGATCGAAGCCGCTGCGCTTCTTCCCCCGTAAAGATCATCGGATCCCCTGATCCTCCGGAAAAGCTCGGGAGCGCACTCCGCCCCTCCCTTTATGAAGCGGCGCAGACAATCACGATACCTGCCGTTCCATTCAGACCATCTTCTCCATGAAGGAAAGCTTCCGACCTGATAGAGTCCTCCTGCATCCCATGCCTCGGCAATAAGCACGCTCTTCCCCAGCACCGCATCATGCGCTATGCTGTCAAGGAGCGGCGGATCCATCATGGGCGCCCCATCCTCATCCCTGGTAAGGATCGATGCCAGATCAAAGCGGAACCCATCGACATGATACGAAGCTACCCAGTATCTGAGGCAATCTATGACCATATTCCTGACAACGGGATCGTTGCAGTTCATCGTATTGCCGCATCCGCTGAAATTGTAGTACCATCCTTCCGGAGTGAGCAGGTAATAAGTACGGTTATCTATTCCCTTGAATGAAATGTACGGTCCGTTCTCATTCCCTTCTGCGCTGTGATTAAATACCACATCCAGGATCACCTCTATTCCCTCGGAATGGAGCTTCTTGATCAGTCCCTTAAGCTCATCGGTCTCCATCCCTAAATTGGCAGAGGTGGCATATCCGGCCTTCGGAGCAAAAAAAGCCACTGTGGAATAACCCCAGTAATTCAGAAGCTGCCTGCCGTCCTTCTCCCTTGCGTTCTCAAATTCATCAAATTCAAATATCGGCATGAGCTCGACACAGTTGATCCCAAGTTCTTTTAAATACGGGATCTTTTCCCTGATCCCGGCAAAGGTCCCTTTATATCTGGCTCCGCTGCTCTCATGCGCCGTAAAAGAACGCACATGCATCTCATAGATTATCAGGTCGCATTGCCTTATCTCAAGGGGTTTATCGCCCTCCCACAGATAATCTTCTCTTACTATCTGCCCCCTGTGCTGAAATATATCCTTTGGGTCGGGCCTCTTTCCCCAGATGGATCTGCCCGAGACCGACTTGGCATACGGATCCAGCATTATCCTGTCACTGTCATATAAAAGTCCCCGGTCCTGATCATACCTTCCCTCGAACCTGTACCCGTACTCGGTGTTTTCGATGTCGATCCCGTAGACCAGCATGGTATTGGTCTTTGACAGATTCTGAAGAGGAAGCGGCATGAGAATACTTTTGACCTGCGGGGGGACCGCGGGACATATCAACCCGGCCATCGCGGTGGCCCAGAGGCTGCGCGAGC
>JAILQK010000207.1 GCA_024699045.1 Lachnospiraceae bacterium
ATGTTTAAGCCGGTAGGATTCTCCCTTGAATGAGTAGCATTTTGCGTGGTGGAGTATCCTGTCGAGCAATGCGGTGGTAAGGACAGGATCCCCCATCATCTCAGCCCAATCCGTTATCTCTTTGTTGGTGGTAAAGATAATGGAGGAGGTCTCATAGGTATCGCTTATAAATGTGAAGAAGCGGTTGGCCTGGCTCCTGGTAATAGGGGTATAGCCTATTTCATCTATTATGATCAGCTGGGCTTTTTTAAGGTTCTTAAGCCTGAAGCCGGCTGTGCGCTCCGTTTCAGCATTATCAAGGATCTTCACGAGGCTGACCATCTTCTCAAAGCAGACCGTGTAGCCGTTGTTAATGGCATGCAGCCCGAGCCCCACGGCTATCATGGTCTTGCCAAGACCGGGAGGGCCTGCAAGCACGACGTTGCCGCCGTTATCAAGCCAGGAAAGTGTCTTGAGTTTATCCAGCTGTGCCTGCGTGATGCCTGAGTCCAGTTCGTCCGGATCGAATTCTTCCAGCGGATGCATGCCCGGCGGGAAGTGGGCAGCTGACAGGTTCCTCTTCCTGCGCCGTTCATTCCTCCCGATGACTTCTGTTTCAAGCATAGCCAGCAGGAACTGCTTATAAGAGGCGTTTTCCATGTCTGCCGTCTCCAGCAGCTCCGGGAGTGCTTTAGCCGAATGTTTCAATGCAAAGGTCTGCAGTAGGGATGTAAGCCTGTCATTAGGTATGCGCTTCGTACCCATGCTTTTCATGATCTGACGGTTCATATGGCAGCTTCCTCCCTTGTATTCCTGACACGGTCATTGAAAGCTTTGCCGTAGACGTCCAGTCCCTTGTATTCAACAGGATCGGATTCCTGCGATGCCTTGAACCCGGGCATGTCTGTCAGGCTCCTGCCGGCTTTGGTGTACTCATATACAACCCTGAACTGGGAGAACTGATACCTGAAGTTTTCGCAGCATGCCTTCATCACGTCAGCGACCAGCGCACGGTCAGGGGCTTCTGAATCCAGGAAGCGCTCGATGGCACCAAGCTGTTTGCTGATATGGCGTGGGTTCTCCTTCTTTACGCCGTTGATGAAATGCTGGAAATCATAACAGTTCCATTTCCCGCGCAAGCGCTCCATGATATCGATCCAGTCGCCGGAATCCCCTTTGCGGTGCTCAGGAAGCTGGTTATAGCTTCCCTTGCGCTCGCTCAGGAGATGGGTGCATATATATTTCAGCCCTTCATCATATATGTGTATCTTTCCGACGGTTACCTTGTATTTCAGGCGGCTGTATGCATACTCCCTGGGAACGGAATACCTGCATGACTTATATAAAACATACGGCATTCCCTTGCATTCAAACTCCGTGAAGCTGTTCGGGGATACCTCATAAACGGAAGGCAGCATTGGCTTAAGGGAACCCTTCTCAACATCCTGGAACACCATTATGGGGATACGCAGGGTAGTCCTGTGTATGCGTTTATTCTTACGCTCAAGCCATCCGGGAAGTGAACGCCATACATCATCTATACAGGTGATGGTGCGGGCACTGAAAAAGTTCTTTTTGACGAAGCCTACGGAGTTTTCTATGGGACCCTTGCTTTCCGGATCCGCTTTGTTGCATACCCAGAGCTTAAGCTCCTGTTCCGTACAGAAGTCTTCGAAGACCCTGGTCTTGACTACTTCGCCATAGGTCTCGCTTGCAACGAATACGGCATCCTGATCTATGACCAGTACGGAAGGACGCCCGCCAAGCTTACAGAAGCTCCGGTATATAGCCTGGCAGGCTTCTGTTGCATTATATTTATGATCCTGGGCATAGACGCACAGTAAACGGCTGTAGCGCAGCAGTAGGCATATGAAGTGGATCGAGTGCTTACCGTCAAGGGTCTCTTCGCCGAAATCTATGAGCATCTGTTCTCCGGGGGGAGTATCGAATACGTGGTCATAGATGCGGCGATGGTCATCGCTGCTGTCTATCTGCCCCGATCCCTCCAGATAGTGGACATAGTTGCGCAGGGTCTGTTCATTGCCCGGAAGCTTTTCATAGTCCCCGCTGTCAACGAACTTCTCTTCCAGAAGATCATAGACG
>JAILQK010000222.1 GCA_024699045.1 Lachnospiraceae bacterium
TGACCAGAACCGCGAGCTTATCAAGCAGTCACTGGATATAGTTGACTTCAACCTCAATTTGATCAAATCACAGAGATCCGCTCCCGAGACAGGCAATTATAATAAGTCTGCCGATATAGCAGGATCATCTCTAGGAGGACCGACAGGCGGCTTTGACGCGAAGCAGTAACTGATATCAAAAAAACAGTTTTGCGAGGAGAACGTTATGTCGCTTTTTTCAGGTCTGTATGTAGGAAGTTCAGGATTAGTCACAAATCAGAATGCATTAAATACAACAGCACACAATCTGGCTAATGTGGGTACAGTAGGATATACACGCCAGCAGACTATCCAGTCCAACAAGAACTACGATACGGTTGGACAGGCGGCTATCAGTGCTCAGCAGGTCGGAAACGGAGTGCAGTATGCAGATGTACGTTCCGTGCGGGATTATTTTCTTGATAAAGCTTATCGCGCCGAATCAGGCAGAGCAGAATATTATTCCACCAGTTACAATGCTATAACAGAGATGGAAAATCTTTTCGGAGAGATGGAGGGGACTGCCTTTCAGACTGCTCTCGTAGAGTTTACAAGAGCGGTGGAGGAGCTTGCAAAGAGTCCGAGCGATGCTACAAACCAGGGGCTTGTAGTCAGCAAGGCAACATCCTTTATTGAAAGAGCGCAGGCAGTATACGATGGACTTTCCGAATATCAGGATAATATAGATTCCCAAATAGTAGGTAATATAGACAAGATAAACGAATACGGAAAGCAACTTTGGGAGCTCAACCAGAAAATAGTTGCGATAGAAGCAGGTGGCATAGAACGTGCAAACGATCTGAGGGATGCCAGAGATCTGCTGCTTGATAATCTTTCGGCATACGGGAAGATAACTTATGAAGAGCAATACAGCGGTATAGTAACGGTTCAGTTTGAAGGTGCTGATTTTGTAACCCAGGACTATGTGAACGAAATGGGTTATATGACCGGGACAGAATATAACGAAAGATATGCTGAAGATATAGCTAACGGAACAAGGCTTGCATATGATGTAAACTTCCATGTGCCGGTATGGCCAAAGCTTTCCAACCAGGAGGTTTTCTCCACAACAGAAGAAATAAGCTCCGATAAAAATACCGATATTGGGGCATTAAAAGCTCTGGTCCATCTGCGTGGTAATCAAAAGGGTACATACAGGGATCTCTATCCGGTGGGTGAAGAGTATCCTGATTATTCAAATCCCGGAACTACAGCTCCCATATCGGAAGCTGAGAGCCTGCTCAGATATGAGGGTATCACCAAAAGATCAGCGATCATGACAGTTATGGCAGAGTTTGACAATCTGGTGCACGGTGTTGTAACAGGAATGAATTCCATACTTTCATCCGACGGGACCGCAGAAGGAACAAGTGATGACGTTCTTCTCTTTTCAAAGATCGCGGATACGGTAAATGACGGCACAGACGGATGGTCTACAGGTAATATAAGAGTCAATCCGGATGCACAGCAGGTGCCGACATCCGTTAATAATGGATTTAAGCTGGATGACGGCTCGGAGGACAGAGCAAAGGCTGATTCCCTGGTGAATCTTTTCTCAAAAGAATTTGATACGCTCAATCCTACTACTAATACAAAACTCACATTTGAGGCATATTACAGGACGCTTGTAAGTGAAAATGCCACCAACGGGAGCACATATTATTCAATATCCACCAATCAGGAAGCCATGAGAACTTCCATAGACAGCCAGAGACAGGAAGTGGTAGGAGTTTCCGACAGTGATGAGCTGACACAGATGATAAAATACCAGAACGCATATAATGCATCATCGAGATACATAAATACCATAAATTCGATGCTTGATTCATTGATCAACTCTTTGACGTAAACAGGAGGGTAAAGAATGCCATCACAATTTTTCGGATTAACGATAGCATATTCGGGACTGACAGCTGCTCAGGCATCGCAGAATACCACAGCAAACAATATTGCAAATATAAATACCGAGGGTTATTCCAGACAGGAGCTCACGCAAACGGCTTCAGAGGCACTCCGTACATATTCCCGTTACGGAATGGCAGGAGCAGGAGTAGATGCGGTTAGTATAGACCAGATCAGAAATAAGTATCTTGATATGAAATACAGAGCCAATAATACTTCGCTCGGCGAATATGCTCAAAAGAACCAGTATATGGCTGAGATTGAGAACTATTTCACGGATACGACGGTGGTTCCCGGATTTAACAGTGTATATGTGGAGGATTTCTACAACGCACTTTCAAAGCTTGAGGATGATCCGGGCAGTACAACCACACGCCAGTCTTTTATCGGAACGGCAAATACAGTGGTTGAATATTTCAATACAATGGCTGAAGATCTTTCCAAGATCCAGGATAATCTGAATCAGGAAGTTAAAGATGTAGTCGATAAGATCAATTCGATCGCTGAACAGATCGCATCATTAAACAAGCAGATAAATGTCATCGAGAACAGAGGTGTGACAGCCAATGAGCTCAGGGACAAGCGTAACAACCTGCTCGATGAGCTATCATCATATGTTGATGTGGAGACCAGAGAGGTAGATGTATACAACTATGCCGATCCCGATAACCCTACGGGTGCAAAGGTATTTTCAGTCAGCGTAGGGGGAGCTTATACACTGGTTGACGGATATGAGTACCAGGAGCTTGAATGCAGGGCAAGAGATGAGAAGATAAACCAGTCCGACATAGACGGACTTTATGATATCTACTGGAAGAGCACAAATACAAAGTTTTCACCGGTTTCAGCCACGCTCAGCGGACAACTGAAGGGACTGCTCGAACTCAGGGATGGAAATAACAATGAGTTTTTTGACGGCACTCTTAAGACAGCATTTGCAAAAGAGGCTGAAAGCATAGAGGTTACGGTTCCCTCGGGAAGCAAGCTTACGGATCTGAATAAATGCACACTTCCCGACAGCGGTATAGTCACTGTCAGCGGATTTGATTATATATATGACTCATGGTCCTATGTTTATGATGAATCTACAGGCGAAGGAACATATACATTTACGGGTCTTAGGTATAAAGATAATGACGGGGTGTATCAAAGCGGCCTGCTTGATGGCGTGCCGGCGGATGCTACTGTAAGGGTAGGCTGGAAAGTGGACTATATGGGCATACCTTATTATCAGTCTCAGCTCAATGAATGGGTGCGTAACTTTGCAGCAACATTTAATAAAATAGAGGGCAGGGGATATGATCTCAACGGAGATTATATGGGAGAAAAGTGTTTCTTCCAGATGGTAGACAGCGAGGGTACCCAGCATGATATGACACAGCTCGATGACAGCAGGATAGAAGACGGAACGTATGCCATCGGAACCGGTGTCCTTGGTAACGGCACATATACTTATAACCAGCTTACAGCCAAAAATTTTATCATTAATGCGGAGATATTAGAGGATCCTACTAAGATGGCTACAACGTATGATAAAGAGGCTTCCACTTCAGTGGACTCAGCTGATCTGGTGAAGGATCTGTCTTCCATAAAGACCGATAAGAGCAAAATGTCATTCAGAGGATGCTCAAGCGCAGAGTTTCTTCAAAGCCTGCTCTCGGATATAGCTCTTAATAAACAGAGTGCAAATACATTTGAAACCAATTTCACAACTATAGGACAGACGCTTGATAATCAAAGACTTTCTGTATCGGGAGTCGATACTGATGAAGAAGCACTGAATCTGGTGAAGTTCCAGCATGCCTATGAGCTGTCTGCAAAAGTAATGCAGACAATGACGGAAATGTATGACAGACTGATACTGAATACCGGAGTATAAGTAAAAACAGGGCGCGGAAGAAGATAAGCAGTAAGGAGAACGGTCTATGAGAATAACCAATAAGATGATGTCAAATAACTCGCTGGCAAATATAAATACCAATAAGCAGTATCTTGACAAGCTCAATAATCAGATGGCAACACAGAAAAAGATCACCAAACCGTCTGACGATCCGATCATAGCAGTGAGAGCTTTGAGACTTCGAAGCAATCTGGCAGAAGTTGAACAGTACTACGGAGCAAACGTACCGGATGCCCAGGCATGGGTA
>JAILQK010000035.1 GCA_024699045.1 Lachnospiraceae bacterium
GGAGGCTGATGATCATATGTTTAATGGGAAAACAATAAAGATCAAAAGCACGACTATACTGACCGTGATCCTTATCCTTGTGATGTCCTGTCTGGTAAATATAAGCTGTGGCAGGAAAGATGAGGCGGAGGAACCGGGTGTGTCGGATAAGGAAGACGTAAGCGAGTCCGCTAAAGATGATGAAAAGGCCGATGATGAAGATCCCGGGGAGGATGATAAGGCCGATGCCGACGAGAATTCAGCTGAAGACTCCGGTGAAAATACCGTAGGGGAGGAAGATGATAACTCGGATAAGGCAACATTATCTTTTGCGGATGCTTTCACGGAAGGAGATGTGCATAATAACGGAGATTATTTTGTTACGGTAGGAAACAAGGTTTATTTACGGAATATTTCACCGGATTCTATGGAAGAAGGCGCAATATTCGGCGAGTTCCTGCAGTATGAAAAGAAGCCCGTAGAATGCGCTCTTATATGTTATGACCTCGATACATGCAAATGGGAGGAGACTGGCAGGATAAAAGGAACCGGAAAACTTTATGCCTGTCCTGACGGTTTTTATATTGAAGAAAACGATACGGACAGTCCGGATAACTGTCGGACCTTTCTGTATGATCCGGCAACCGGCGAGTCCGGGGAGTATTGCAGCGGGACTCCGCTCGGGGTATCCGAGAGCGGGAAGCTTCTGGCCGTAGAGCAGTATGCCGGACAGAAGATGATGACAGTTCTTATAAAAGATGGGAAAGAGGCAGCAAGTTTTGGCGGTGATAATGTTTATTACGAATTCTGCGGGTTTGCAGGAGAAGATCTTATTTCAATGAAGCATACCGAAGACGGGCAGTATGTTTTATGTTCTATGGACGAGAGCGGTAACATCACGGAGCTTGGAACCATTGAATGCGACGGATACGGAGACCCGGAGGTCAAGCAGTTCGGATCCTTTAAGGGCGATGTGTATGTGAATATCGGGTATTTTGAGGGATCGGGACATTATCTGAGCGGCTGGGATACTTTTAAGGCTGTGCCGGGCGTAAAGGATAGTCTTGAGAAGGTTAGTGACGAAAGCGATCATCAGGAGAATGACGGTGAGGGTCCGGAGAATGCGGTCCCCAGGTTTTATTTTGATGAGACACAGACTTTAGGCTTTTCAATGCATCTGCCCTATCAGGCCTATATGGGAGAAGACGATCAAAATCGTAACGATCTATGTTATTATAATGATATTTTTGAGGAATGTCCGTTGGTGGTCGATTTCATCAAAAACGATCTTGGCGACCCCTGTCAGATCATCCAGGATATCACATCAGCCAGCGATACGATATTCGTTATATATGCGGATGCGGAACCTGACAGTGAATATGATATCGGCTGGCGTCAGGGATACAGGAGGACAGGATGGCATATCTGTGCGATCCCGTACGGCCCCGGCAGAGAGGATGAGAACGGACTGGCCGGAGACATCCTTTATTTTACCGATCCTGACAGCGAGGAGTCAGGTGGTTTTTCGGATAACATGTACAAGGACGGGGCCTCTTCCGGTAACGAAAAAAACACCGGTGATATTCATGACAGCGCGAGCAAGGGTGTGGATGTTTCCAACAATGTATCTGACAGTGAATTGAAGAGGATAGAAAAAAAGCTTAACAGCATAGGTTATTACGGTTTCTTGCAAAGTCTGTACAGTGATCCGAAGGATATTGACTGGAATCTGGTGTTCTATATCGGTGCAGGTTTTGATCAGGGAAGTCCTTCAAATAAGATTAAAGAGGCATATCTTAAAGAAACCGGTGATGATGAGATATATACTGACTTAACGACACTGAGCGGAAAGGATGTAAGAGACTACGTCAAGGCGACAACGGGTTATGATCTTTCGCAAATGAGGCATCCTCTTGAGGACTGGGTATACCTTAAGGATCAGGATCTGTACCTCTATCAGCATGGTGATACCAATAAATCGAATGTTGACCTGACGGCGGTACATCTGGAGAACGGCGAGTATACGGCAACCTATGATACATGGGACGGTGAGACATGCTGTGTAACCTTCACTGAGAAGGGTGATACGATCCGGTTCATATCAAATCTTTTGAAACGGTCGGTGACCGGCGCGGAGGAAGATAAGGAGAAGGCCGAAAGCAGGAGCACCGACGGGATGGTTATACCGTACAGTGATAAAAGAAAGCTTACGGAAAAAGATCTTAAGGGATTAAGCTCCGGACAACTGAGAATTGCCCGGAATGAGATATATGCCCGTCATGGAAGGAAGTTTTCCGACAAGGAACTTCAGGAGCACTTTGACGGGATGGAATGGTATACTCCAAAGTATGATGCGGCTGAGTTCGATAAAGGTCTGCTCAATGATAATGAGATCTATAATCTAAACTTTATTTCAAAATATGAGAAGAGTGCCGGGCAATAAGCTTTGGGATCTGTGAATAACAGACGATCCGGGCGATAAGCTTTTGGACATTCTATCTTAAACTTAGGAGGAGAGATGGTCAAAAATAATAAGATCATGGCATTAAGCTTTATGCTTGGATGCTTATTGTTTGTGGGGTGCGGCGGGAGTGATCCCGCGGCAGCGAACGGAAATACCGAAACCCGTCAGGAGCAAACGGAAGAAATAAAGTCAGAACCTTCAGAGAAGGAGGATGTTTCCGAAAAAATCGAAAATGATACAGAAACGTCTGAAGACAGTAAATCGGAAGCTGCAGAAGAAAAGAAGTCGGACACCGCAGAGGAAGATAAATCGGATACGGCAG
>JAILQK010000046.1 GCA_024699045.1 Lachnospiraceae bacterium
ATGGAGAAAGATCTGGGTTCATGCCCCGCTTTTTGAGGACGTGAAACCCTTTTTTGAAAGATCCGCACTTCCGATATATGTGCTGTCCAATGATGATCTGTGCTATCTTGAAGAATCCATGCGGCTTAAGGATCTGCACCCGGCAGGGATCGTGTCGGCGGAGACGGCCAGGGCATGCAAGCCCAACCGGGCTATATTTGAAAAGGCTATGGAGCTGGCAGGGGTAAGCCCTGAGGAGTGCATTCATATCGGTGATTCCATCACTTCGGATGTGGAGCCTGCAAAAGCAATAGGCATCACACCAATCTATTTATCGCGTAAGGGGGAAAAAGGCCCTGAGGGGATCAGAGTGATACGGTCACTCGATGAGATGTAGCGGACCACTTGCGTGATCCGATATCCGGCCGGGATCTTAAAGCTGTTGCAGCCGGTCGGCCCAGTCCAGCAATGCGATGAGTTCCTGAAGATAATGACCGGGGTCATATGTTTCGACCGTATCTGTCCGGTCATCTGAGTTGCATCCTGTCACGTCAATCCGGACGGGGACGGGATGTCCTTTTTTCCAAAGAGACATTGTGACAAAGGCAAGCTGGAGAAACTGTCGGTTGCAGTATCGGTTACCGGTAACCCCAAGCAACGTTTCATCCGGGCCCGGGGAAGCGCTTTGCAGATAGTGGACCAGCGTATCACCGGTATCGGCCCTCCTGAGCCCCGGTTCTTCGGAAGGGGCCGCAAAGATGCGAAAAATATGGTTCTCTGAAACACCGTTAAGTGTCCTGATGCAGGATATACGGTTAAGATTGCGGTCGCCGTGAAAGTCTTCCTTCCATCTGCAACTGTCAGTCCCGAAAAAACGAATGAAAGCCTCGGACATAGCTCCGAACTCGGTTTCGCAGGCAGAAGAAAACGAAGCAGCCACTCTTTCCACCGGATTTATCGGACGGTAGCAGCTGAGTCCGTCTATAGACAGAGTTCTGTCTGAGATCATACCGGCGGCGGCAGCGGTACGGTCGAAGCAGGCCTTAAGACTTCCTCCGAGGATAAGGATACGGTCGGGGGTTTTATTCAAAGGCCTGTTGATATCGATAAATCCCAGTTCTTTGAAGCACGGGAAGAGATCATTGCGAACGGATTCCGATACGGTAAGCGGCGGCAGGGTCTGAACCTCCCTTACAGCATTGCCGTCCATGCTGCGTTTATTGAATCGTTGGACAATGCTTTTCTTGTCAACATCCAGCAGATCAAAAATGTCATTCAGCGCTTCGGAGTTCAGCAGATCATCGATCTGGGTTTTGAGGATCCGAAGCTTTTCCCGGGGATCCTCAGGTTTTTCCGGCATGAAAAATCGAAACATGGGTATAGGTCATCCTCCTGTATGTATGAGATCATCTGCCGATGAAGGTTGACTTGCACTATAATCATTATACAATGCTTGAATTAGATCCGTTCATTTTTTATACTAAATAGTATCAGACTTACCGGAATTTTGTTTCATTGTCATGCCGGCTGTCAGACGGTTTTCGGTAGGGAGTCGTGACGGGTGGGGAGTATTATGTCACATTGAACAGTGAAAACGGGGGATGATATGGGGTATTTGGGAGAAGATATCGGCAAACTGGGTTTCGGTCTTATGAGACTGCCTAAGATCAAAGGAACCGACGATTTTGATATGGCGCAGATCGAGAAAATGGTGGATGCCTTTTTGGATGCGGGATTCACCTATTTTGATACCGCCTGGGCATATCCCGGGAGTGAGGATGCTATCAGGCAGGCGCTTGTTGAGCGCTATCCGAGAGACAGATTTCAGCTTGCAACGAAGAATGCAGCCTGGATCATGTGCAGGAGAAGAGAGGATGCGATCTCCCAGTTTGATATTTCGTTGAAACAGACCGGAGCCGGATATTTTGATTTTTATCTGCTTCATAATCTCGGGGAAGGCCGGACACATTTTTTTGATGATTTTGATATGTGGTCATTTGTCCGCGAGAAGAAGGAAGAAGGACTCATAAAGCATATAGGTTTTTCTTTCCATTCAACCCCTGAAGAGCTCGAGGAGATACTCAATGCACATCCGGAAGCAGAGTTCGTGCAGCTTCAGATCAACTATGGAGATTGGGAAAATCCGGCCATCCAGTCAAGGGCGGTTTATGAGGTGGCACGAAAGCACAACATCCCGATCGTCATCATGGAGCCGGTCAAAGGAGGAATGCTCGCGAGTCCCCCGAAGACTGTGGAGGATATATTCAAGGCGGCGGAACCGGGATCGTCATGCGCAAGCTGGGCGATACGCTTTGCCGCAAGTCTTGACGGCCTGATCACGGTACTTTCGGGGATGAGTTCAATAGAGCAGATGGAGGACAATCTGTCTTTTATGAAGGATTTTGATAAGCTTTCCGAAAGCCAGGAGCAGGTGATCGAAAAGGCAAGGGCCGAGCTCGGCAGGATACCTTTGATACCGTGTACGACGTGTAATTATTGCGCAAAGGTATGTCCTAAGGATATCGGTATATCGGGTTCATTTACGGCAATGAACTACCTTACGCTGTACGGAAATGTGGAGCTTGCCAAAGGACAGGAGGACTGGCTTGTGGCAAGACACCAGAAGAGAAAGGCCTCAGAGTGTATAAAATGCGGAGCATGCGAGGAGGCCTGTCCGCAGCACATAAGGATACGTGACGAGTTGGTAAGGGTTTCAGAAGCATTGGGGTGACGGGATTATGATAAAAGAAGAACAGGAATTTATTACTTCGGTTGTCAATAATTTCATAGGCGGTATATGTGTGCTGGAGGTTGATTCGAAGACCAGAGACATAACACCGGTTTTTCTGAACGACGGTCTGTACAGGATGATCGGGGGAGCAAAGGATATCGTGGACAGGATGTTTGGTGATATCCGCAGGATCATAATACCTGATGATATCCCCATGTTTGAACAGGGGATAACGGATATCCTGTCGGATAACGGGGCTGCGGAGGCGGAGTTTCGTATAGTAGGGGCCGACGGAGGCCTTATATGGCTGCGACTCAACGGTAATCTGTACTCCAGGGAA
>JAILQK010000063.1 GCA_024699045.1 Lachnospiraceae bacterium
ATCCCGAAGGTTCCCCATGACGTTCCTGTCGCAAATGCAAGGAAGCATGAGATAAGGAAGATTATCGCCGGGAGCAGATTGAGCAGGGATCCTGCCGTATTCGACACGATGGAAGCCACGTATTCTTTTGCCTCCAAAACATCGGTTATCCCCTTGAGCGTCCAGGCAAGCGAAAGGATGCAGATCGCGGGGACCATGGCCTTAAAGCCTTCCGTTATACAGCTCATGCAGTCCTTGAACGGAAGAACCCTTCTTATCAGATAAAACACTATCGTGATAAACAGTGCGCAGAACGCCCCGAGAACGAGTCCTACCGATGCGTCGGAATTAGCAAATGCATTTACTATATCCTCGCCCTCAAAGAATCCGCCCGAATAGATCATCCCGATAACACTGGCGATTATGAGCACGATGACCGGAAACAAAAGATCTACGACCTTCCCCTTCCCCTGCGAAGCGACCTCATCATCTGCCTTCTTTCCGGGATTGACCGTAAAAAGATCCCCTGCCAATGCATTCTTTTCATGCTTCAGCATCGGACCGTACTCCTGCTTTGTAAGGACAAGTCCGATCATCATCACGAGCGTGAGCAGAGCATAATAGTTATAGGGTATGGCACGGACAAAAAGCATGAATCCGTTAGTCCCCTCCGGTGCAAATCCGGATACGGCCGCCGCCCAGGATGAAATTGGAGCGATTATACATATAGGAGCGGCCGTTGCATCGATAATGTAAGCAAGCTTGGCCCTCGAGATCTTATGCCTGTCCGTCACGGGACGCATCACCGATCCCACGGTAAGGCAGTTGAAATAATCGTCTATGAATATGAGGCAGCCTAAAAGAATAGTGGCAAGTTGCGCTCCAACCCTTGTCTTTATATGCTCCGATGCCCATTTCCCGAAAGACGCAGAACCTCCGGCTTTATTCATAAGCGCAACGATCGCCCCCAGAAATACCAGGAAAATAAGTATTCCGACATTGTAAGGGTCCGAAAGCGCCGTGATCAGACCGCCGCTGAAGATCTGGTTCATGGCCCCCTCGAAATTGAATCCGGAGCAAAACAGCGCTCCGACTATGATCCCGACAAAGAGGGAACTGTAAACCTCTTTTGTGATAAGTGCCAGCACGATAGCTATTATCGGCGGTACAAGTGCCCAAAATGTTCCGTTCATTACCAGCCTCCTTACTATACTTAAATCAACTCTCCCCGGATCCGTTCATGAAAGAACCTGTCACGAAAGATACGATCATGAAAGATACGATCATGAAAGATTCTGTCGTGAATGATCCTGTCATGAATGATCCGAACAAAAAAACCCCGAAGATGCAACTCATCTTCGAGGCTTTCGTAGCTCGTAGCGGAATCGAACCGCTGTTTCCGCCGTGAGAGGGCGGCGTCTTAACCGCTTGACCAACGAGCCGCACAAAAGGTATATTAGCAGACCGCTATACCTTTTGCAAGCACTTTTTCACCCTACTGTCAGAAGGTCCTTGAACCATCTGAGAGAATCAAGATATGCGGAGTATACGGAATCCATATCGATATCGCGCAGTACCATCTGTCTGGAAACTTCCTGCCAGGAAGCCGTCTCATACTCCTCTATAAATGAAAGGACTTCTCCGAGATCTCCTTTTCTCTTTAGGAGCGCTTCGTCTATCGTCTTTGAGATCTTGACCATCGAAAGAGCCTCCTCCATGGTCTTGTCAAGCATAAGATCAAGCACAGAGAACATTCCGGTAAGGAAAAGCTCCTGAGCCAGGCCTCCGATCCCGAAGATCTCGGCCAGATTCTCCGCAAATTTCGCGCGGAGCATCGATATACGGGTGATCTCTGAAGGTCTGTCTGCGCAAAGTTCCTTCGTCACCGCCGTATTGATCCATTTTTTCAGCTCCTTCTGTCCGAGCATCGCCGCCGCATGTCTGACCGATGTGATCTCGGAATTCATCGCCATGTGATTGACGATCTCAAGGAGCGATACGACCAGCGCCGCGTCGTTCTGAATGATGTCCGCCGCCTTTGTAAGATCAAAGTCGGTATCGTTCACTATATTCAGAAGGTCAAGATAATTCATCTTTAAGGGAGCAAGCTCTCTTTCTCCGGAAGTCTTGGGAAGTCTGAAGAAATCTCCCTCATAAAGGCTGTAGCCTCCGTCTGCGGTGAGCTTATCATACTCCTCCTGTGAGTCCACATTTATGCCGACCAGCTTGAGGTTCGGGAACTGGGTCTGGAAATATACCCTTGCCACCTGGATCTTGATCTTCTTGTGATCAAGGAAGATATAATCAAGGAGCTTGAGGATGACCCGGTATTCTTCAAATTTATCTATCGGAAGATTTCTGATCGCAAGCTTATATCCCTCGTTCTTAAGCGCTGCAAGACGTCTTACGTAATTCTCCGTGGGAGTTATATCCGGCTCCATGAGGAGCACCAGCTTGTCATGAGGCGCATTGCACTGGGAATCGATATCCGCAAAAATGGATATGTCGTTTACTTCAATAAAGACCTCTTTGCTTCCCGACAGTGTATCTATCCCCGTCGAATCCACGATATCAAGTCCGGTGACAAATCCGGCGCCGTCAAACCTCGCAGAACCTGCCGCCGCGGGAGTCATCAGAAGATTTTCCTTCTGGGCGAATACGGAGTAAGCGCATGTCATCATGTTCTTGTCAAATAACGGTATCAAAGTAGCAAGCATGTCTTGTCCCTCTCCTGTGATTTATTATTCAAAAACGTTTACGGATCTCAAAAAAGCCTTTCGGCCCGATACCCCCGGACAGACGATTTATCAAGTCTGACCGCGACTATAATTATACACCACAAAACGCCCCGGTGCATTATTATTTTTTATTCCCACTGCTCTCTTTTGGAAACGGGGATGCTCCATTTCTTATGCAGACATTCAAGAAATGCCTTCCATTCTTCCGGATACTCGTTCGTCCCCTGGCTTTCACACTTAAGTGTCAGACTGTTTGCTTTTACCGACCACGTGTCCCCGTCGAATATCCCGGGCTTTGTATATCTGCGTCCGTCCCATGAAGAGAGTCCTATAGCCTTCATATCATCAAGAAACTCCTGAAGGCGCTGTCCCAGTTTCATCTCCCCGTATGACAGATCCACGGACCAGGAAAGATACATCTTTTCCTGACTTTCCTTTACCACGATGTGATATCCGGTACGGTACAATCCCCAGGCATCCGCCCAGGTAAATTCAAATACCGGCTCAACCTGCTCGCGTTTTATGCGGACCTGCTTATCATCCGCTCCGGAAGCCTCCTGTGCCGACTCGGCCGAAGCCTGTTTTCTGTCTTCCTGTTTATGACCTTTTTCCTGCTTCTCCTTTTTCCCGGGACGGTCATTACGGTTGTGCGGTTTTCCGCCTTTGGGTTTGCGGTCCTGTTTCTTATCCGATCCGTCTTTTTTCTCATGCGGTTTTGGACGGTTTTCCTTCTTCTCCCGGGTCTTCACCCCTTCGTCCGCTGACTGCTCCTGACCTGTCTGTTTTCCCTGTCCTCCGGACTTGTCGTTATTCTTTCCGCGATAGTGCCTTCTCTTACCGTGCTTCTTTTTTTCTGTATTTTCTTCCATATAAACCTCGTCGCATTGATCTGTTGACCCGGATTTTCCGTGATGCGGCTGATAAAAGCCTTATAATGCCTAATAATTATATGTTAATCCACCAATATAGTCAAAATATACGGCCATTCCGCTCTCACATATCAAATAACGACAACTGATTGGATTCCGGAAGCTCCTCAAGTATGCCGAGTTCCTGCAGTCTGTCCGCCATCGCCTTTGACGCCCCGCTGCGGTTGCAAAAATCCTCCTTTGAGAGGAAAGGTCCACCGTCTGCAGTCGCCCTTATCCTGGTGATGAGCGCATCCGCCGCCTTCGCGCCTACCGCCGAGATCGATGAGAGCGCCGGCATGATCTTACCGTCTACTATCTGAAAGCTCCTGGCGGAAACCTTGTAAAGATCGATCGGACAGAACTCCAGCCCCCTTGCGTACATCTCCTGGGCTATGCGCATATCCTTAAGTTCCTTGGTCTCGGCATCCGAAAGGCTGTTCTCACGTTTCCTGTAATCGGTTATCAGCTCGGAGAGCATCGCTGCGCCCTGACAGCACTTCTCATAACTGAAGCCCTTGGCTCTGACCGAGAAATACCCGCAGTAATATGCAAGGGGCATGTATACTTTAAACCAGGCGATCCTGTATGCCATCATGACATATGCGGCCGCATGCGCCTTGGGGAACATGTATTTAATGGTCTCACATGAGCTTATGTACCAGTCGGGGACCCCGTGGTCCGCCATATCCTGTTTCCATTGATCCCATTCCTTGCACTTGCCCTTGGCCACTTTACCCTTACGGACATTCTCCATTATCTTGAAGGATTCCTGACTGTCGAGTCCTTTCCCGATAAGATACAGCATGATATCGTCACGGCAGCAGATACAGGTTGACAGAGTCGCCGTCCCGTTTTTTATCAGGGTTTCCGCATTCCCCTTCCAGACGTCGGTCCCGTGGGCAAGCCCCGAGATCCTTACCAGATCCGTAAAGTTTTGAGGGTCCGCATCCATTACCATCTTGATCGCGTTATCGGTCCCAAACTCAGGAAGTCCCATGGATCCGTTCTGCGTTCCACCGATATCGGAGGTCTTGATCCCGAGAGCCGAGGTATCCTTAAACAGAGTCATTACCTTATGATCGTCAAGGGGTATCCCGGTAGGATCGACACCGGTGATATCCTGAAGGAACTTGATCATCTCCGGATCCTGATGTCCCAGATTATCAAGCTTCAGCAGATTGTGCTCTATCGAATGATAATCAAAATGGGTGGTGATGGTCGGGTCATCCATCTTGTCGGCCGGATGCTGTACCGGAGTGAAGGTATCGATCTCTTCGCCGTGCGGGAGCACTATCATCCCCCCCGGATGCTGTCCGGTAGTGCTGAGGATCCCCCTGCATCCGCGGGAGATCCTGTCGATCTCCGCCGATCTCGGGTTCTCACCGTGACCTTCATAATACTTCTTCGTATATCCGAAAGCGGTCTTTTCCGCAACCGTCTCCAGTGTCCCTGCCCTGAACGCATAACCGCTGCCAAAGATGACCTCCGTGTATTTATGCGATTTGGACTGATAATCCGACGAGAAATTCAGGTCGATATCAGGCTCTTTGTCACCCTTGAATCCCAGGAATGTTTCGAACGGTATATCAAAGCCCATCTTCTGGAGCTTCTCTCCGCACACGGGACAATCCGCATCGGGAAGGTCTATCCCGCAGGTATTTTCCTCATGATACTTTTTCACGATATCCGAATCGAAATCAGAGTACTTGCATTTAGGGCACAGATAATGCGGGCGGAGCGAATTGACCTCGGTTATTCCCGCCAGATATGCCGCAAAGGACGAGCCGACAGATCCACGGCTTCCGACCAGATATCCGTCCTCATTGCTCTTCCATACGAGCTTCTGGGCGATGATATACATGACGGCATATCCGTTACCGATTATCGACTTAAGCTCCGTATCCATCCTGTCCTGCACGACCTCCGGAAGCTCCTCCCCGTAGAGTTCATGCGCTCTGTTGACGCAGATGGCTCTCAGCGTCTCATCGGATTTTTCGATGACAGGCGGGCATTTGTCGGGACGGACCGGCTTGATGCGGTCGATCATGTCCGCTATCAGGTTCGTATTCTCTATTACGACCTCCCGGGCTTTATCCGAACCGAGATACTGGAATTCGGCAAGCATTTCGTCAGTAGTCCTGAGGAAAAGCGGAGGCTGTCCCGTCTGTCTCTTGTCATCGGGATTGAACTTAATGATCTCACGGTATATCCAGTCATCCGGATCGATAAAATGCACGTCGCCCGTGGCGCATACCGGCTTGTCCCAAAGCTCTCCCAGCTCTACGATCCTGCGGTTCAGGTTCCTGATGTCCTCCTCCGAGTTGATATCGTTATCCCGTTCGATGAGCGAAAGATAGTTTACGGCAGGCTGGATCTCAAGATAATCATAAAATGCCACTATATTTGCTATCTCCTGCTCCGGTCTGTCATCTATCAGCGCCCTGTAGAGCTCCCCTCGCTCACAGGCGGTCCCGAGTATCAGGCCTTCCCGGTGTTTGATGAGCTCACTCTTGGGGATACGGGGGACTTTTTCATAAGAACCGCCGAAATATTTCATATGTGACATCGATACCAGTCTGTACAGATTTACCCTTCCGGTCTCATTCTTTGCAAGTATCGTCACATGGAACGGCATCAGATGCTTCATCGCCTCATCGGGCATGGAAAGCTTCTCCTTCGCCTCCATCAGCTCTTCTATCCCGTTATCCCTTAGCAGATCGCACAGCTTCACCCATATGCCTCCGGTAGCGGTCGCGTCATCCACCGCCCTGTGATGCTGGGTCAGGACAACTCCGAGCTCCTTAGCCACTCTGTCCAGAGTATGCCTTGCAAGTCTCGGAAGCAATATCCTCGAGAATATGAGAGTATCCGCATACACCCGGTCAAAAGGTATGTTAAGCCTTCTGGCGTTTTCCGCGATAAAGGAGATATCAAAGGTGACATTATGACCGACCATCACGGCGCCTCTTGAAAACTCCAGAAATCTCGGGAGCACCTTGTCTATGGTATCGGCATCCTTTACCATATTGTCGGTTATCGAGGTAAGCTTTGTGATCCGGTACGGGATCGGGCATTCCGGATTCACAAACTCGTCATAGCTGTCGATTATCTGTCCGCCCTGCACGATGACGGCACCGATCTCTATTATCCGGTTATGTACCGGAGAAAAACCTGTGGTCTCTATATCAAACACGCAATAAGTGTCATCAAGCATATGCGGGACCGTCAGATCCGGGTCTCCCGTATGATCGACAGAAGCCTTCATATCATCGACCATGTAGGCTTCCATCCCGTAGATTATCTTGAAGTCCTTATTCTCAAACTCCTGATGGTTGGCCTCTGTGAATGCCTGTACCGATCCGTGATCGGTTATCGCAAGCGCCTTCCACCCCCATCTGTCCGCCGTTGCCAGAAGATCCTTGACCGGTCCTGTCGCATCCATGTTGCTCATCTTGGTATGGCAGTGAAGCTCGACCCTTGTACTGACGGCATTGTCATGACGCTTCTCCCTGAAGTCCGGTATCTTTCTCACGCCCTTTATCATGCCTAAGGAAGGCTCATGCTCATATTTGCCCATGCCCATGACTCCTTTTATCTTCAGGAATTTCCCGGGCGCTATGTCCTTTTTAAGCTTCTCCCCTACCTCTACCGGCGGGAACATCTTTACGCCGACAGTATCGGTATAATCGGTGATATTGAACATCATCAGGAGAAGGGTTCCTTCCTTGACCACCTTATCCTCATAGGAAACAACCTCGCCTTTTATCGTTACTTCACCGTTTATGGTGTCTATCTCGGATATCGGAACGGACGGATCCGAAACATCCTCCCTCCCATAGCTGTAGATCACATCCGGATCATCATTTTCCAATGAATAAGATCTTCTTTTCCCCGCTCCCGAAGACGAACGGGATGAGCCGCTCCAGCTTTTGCCTCCGCTCCAGCTTTTGCCTCCGTTCCTGCTCTTTCCGTCGTTCCGGTCGTTACCGCTGCCACGGTTATAGCCTTCGTTCCCAGTGCTCTTACGCGCGGCTTTTGTTTTTTCGGGATCGCGTTCTGCCTTTTCGCGAACCTGCGATGCCCTTTCCGAGATCTCTGATATTACCATCTGAAGCCTTCTTTCGGCTTCCAGGCTCTCAGCCGAAACCTCGGGTTTTTCATAGTCTATCTTTACGGTAAATTCAAGTCCCGCCTTCTCCTCAAAGACATCATGCAGATATTTCTCAAGCTCGTCCGCCATATCATGGGCTATGACGGTATCCGGAAGCGTAACGACCATGCTTTCACTGTCCTCAAACCTCTTTTTGGCCTGATGAAAGATGGAATACATCATCGGCTTTTCGGACTTCATCCCGTATGCAAGGCTTCCCTTGTATTCATCGTAAAAATTGGACGCATTGTACTGTGAGGACAGGTTATAGTGCTCATGAAGCTTAACCCGTACTCTCCCTTTTTTATCGAGCGATCCCGCAAGCTCCTTCTGGATCGCATATATATCCTTCCTGTGCAAAGGATGCGGACTTTCTATGAATACATCGATCTTCGACCTGTCCGACTTCATCGTTATGCCGGACACGCTCACATCGGATAAAAGCCCCTTTATCTCCTCCGATCCCGGCTCATAGGCCATAAAAACTTCAAAGAAAGGCTTTTTTAAGCTCATCTTCCAATGCCCCCACTATCTCTGATTCGGAAACCTTCCTTATGATCTCTCCCTTTCTGAATATAAGACCTTCCCCATGGCCTCCGGCAACGCCTATGTCCGCCTCTCTTGCTTCCCCCGGACCGTTCACCGCGCAGCCCATCACGGCCACCTTGATATTAAGGTCTTTGTATTTCACGAGCATCTGCTCTATCCTGCCCTCAAGTGATATGAGGTCGATCTCGGTACGTCCGCAGGTGGGGCAGGAGACTATCTCCACCCCGCCGCTCCTGAGGCCCAGTGATCTCAGGATGATCCGGGCGCTCTTTATCTCTTCGACCGGATCCCCGGTAAGGGAGACCCTGACGGTATCCCCTATGCCCTCATAGAGGATGATCCCTATGCCTACCCCGGACTTGATATTTCCCGATACCAGAGAGCCTGATTCGGTTATCCCGACATGCAGCGGATATGGACACACGGGCGCCAGCTTTTCATGGGCCTTCACCGACATCATCACGTCCGAGGATTTGATGGATACGACTATATTCTCGTAGCCGGCTCGCTCTATCATTGATACTTTATCAAGAGCGGACTCCACTATGCCCTCTGCCGTTACTCCGCCGTAACGCTCCACGATCTCCCTTTCAAGAGAGCCTGAATTTACCCCTACCCTTATCGGGATATCCCGTTCCCTGGCGGCTTCCACCACTTTTATGAGCTTTTCCTCTCCGCCTATGTTCCCGGGATTGATCCTTATCTTATCTGCGCCGTTTTCGATGGCGAGGATCGCCATGCGGTGATCGAAATGAATGTCGGCGACAAGCGGGATATGTATCCTCTTTTTTATCCCGGCTATCGCATGCGCCGACTCCTCATCCGGCACCGTACAGCGGATGATGTCACATCCTGCCTCTTCAAGCCTTAATATCTGCTCTGCAGTCGCCTCGACATCCGCTGTCCTTGTATTAGTCATGGACTGGATCAATATGGGATTTCCTCCCCCTATGACCCTGTCGCCTATCCGTATCACCCGTGTGTTGTCCCTGTACATCTGTCCTGTCCCTGCCCCATCCTGTCTGACCATATCTGATCTTTTTTAATGATTATATCAAATCATTTCCTTATCTCAAAACCTGCGGAATCTTCAGCATTATTGCCGAATTCATCCATCGCGATGATCTGAAGGCGGTATCTTCCGCTCTTCGTGACCTCACTTCCGTCATAATCCATTCCGTTAAGCATGACCTTGACCTGCACCATACTGCTGTCCTCGGCGATCTCATCCCCGACCTGCATCATAAAGCTTTTCAGAGTACTCCCGTTAAGCCCCGGAAGCCCTTTTATCACCGGAGCTTCTTTGTCTATCGCAAAGGCGATGCTTCGCAGGGTCCTGTTTCCCGCAAGGTCTGAAGCCTCCGCTTTGACGATATATACTCCGCTGTTATCGAAGATCTCCTTATATTCTCCCGTATCCGTATGAAGCTCCGTATCCTTCAGATGCTCTCCGGCCAGGTCGTATCTGCTTACCGTCCCGCTTATATGACACTTCTCATCCGAATCATCCTCTGCGGTAACCGACAGCGTCACGTCTTTACCGTAAACCCCCTTGTCGGTCACCCCCGAAAAGTTAAGTCCCGGCGCCTTACCGTCGCGTTTTTCGACCGTAAACTGTGAAGACGTTTCGTTCCCCGCCGCATCGGCCGCCGATACCGTATAGGTTCTCATCCCGTACGGCATATCGGAAATATCGATCTTCACTCTCTCCTTCTTCCCGCTGCCCTGATACAAAGCCCTGCTGCCGGTAGATATCATGACTTTCCCGACCCCCGCCGTATCATCTGCTGCGCTCACGGTAAGTTCCAGCTGATCCTCACTGATCTCGGCATCGTCGACTGAGATAACGGGAGGCCGGTCATCCACGATAAGCTCCTCGCAAAGGCAGCGCTTTCCGGTACTGTTGCCCGATCTGTCGGTCGCAAAATAATCTATCCGCCCCTTAAACGGCGGAAGGATGTCGATCTCATCTGCCGCCACGGACTCCAGACCGTTACATTCAATATAGATCCCCTCAAGCCCCGACAGCTCGTCATAAGCCTTAAGTTCTATATGTAAAGGCGCCTGGGAGATCCGGGGCAGCTCTTCCGGCTCATCTATGACAGGAGGAGTACGGTCAAGCACAAGCCTTGAAGGAATATCCGCATAGGTCCTGTGTCCCATTCCGTCCTCCCCGTATACATATATACTGTATTCTCCTTCTTCATCGATGATGAATTCCGTATCCTCCGTGACTTCCTCCACCGATCCGTTCTTATGCCCCCTGATTTCGCAAAACACATGGGAATAAGGAAGCGGTGAGACCTTTAATGTGTATTTCCCATCCTCTTCATTAAGTACGGCTTCAGGCACATCATATATCCCGTCCACTATATCCGCCTGATATACCCCGCCGTGAAGTCTGGTCATTTCTCCCTCCGCATTCACTTTGTAAAAAACCACTCCCATGTTCTCAGCCCCTGAGCCGGATGTGGTCCCTCCCGCGGCCTCACTTCCCGAGGCCGGTATAGTCCCTCCTGTGGCCTCACTTCCCGAGGCCGGTATAGCGCCTCCCGCGGCCTCACTTCCCGGGCCAGGTATAGCGCCTTCCGCGGCCTCACTTCCCGGGCCCGGTATAGTTTCTCCTGTGTCCCCCGTCCCCGGGCCTGACATATATCCTTCCGTACCCTCCGATCCGCAGTTCAGAATATATTCCCCGTTCTCTACCGGATTCAGGACGCTTCCGTCATCAAAGGCATAGATCTCTCCCGGAACAAGCTTATCCATGTTAAATACAAATCTTACCGGACCGGCGCATCTGGTATGATGATCCCCATCAAACCCGACCACGTGTCCCGCAGCATCAAAGGCCTCTGCCGCGCCATCCGTCTGGTCAGAGCAGGTTGCGGCAAACGCGTGGTCATTTGCAGAAATGACCGCAGCGGCAAAAACCGTACAAAAAAATAACAACGCCTTGAGCACGCACTCTGTCGTCTTTTTCTCTCTCATATGAATTTGTCTCCTTAAAACGATATGAATATATCAACAGTGACTTTTTAGAATCAAAAAGACAAATGCAAGATCTAAAAGTGAATAAATATTACCACAGCCCGACCGCTCTGGCAAGAAAACAAAAAATCTGTTCAGCTCAAAGGCTAAAAGATCATCCCCTCATCATCTTTATTATCGAATCACGTTCTTTCCCCTGTACTTCAAGGATATCCAGGGCTTTTTCAAATGTGACACCCATATTCTTCATGAGATTTTGAACGGCATTATATAGACCTTCTTCTCGTCCCTGCTTTATTCCCTCTTCTACTCCCTCATCCTTTGCATCCTGTATAATAACCCATTCTTTCATGTACTGCGTCCTCCATAGCTCATTACTTCTACCCCTGACTACCGCTTCATCTATCTTTTTTGTAAGTTCATTACCTGCCTTACCGGTTTCTATATATTCATAGAACTCCCTCAGGCTCTCCGGGATATCCTCTCCCCTATAACAACAATTATAAAATATCTTTGCTGTTCCGTCATTTAGCAGAAGATCCATATCTTCATCACAACGTTCTCTAAAGCTGTACTTACTGAGTCCTCCTCCAAAGGGATCAAATGTGCAAATAAACATCACACTGCTTTCAGGCAAGCTCTTATATGAATTTCCCTTGTTCATATAGTCTATATCGATCGAACCCTGATAGAATCTGCTCCTTTCCGGCAGATAATGTGACTCCACGCTTTTATGGTTCAGGTTTTCCATCTCTGTATCGTATATATTCCGGTCAGTGTCCTCATTATAAACATCCAGTCTGATCGGCTTACCATCCGCCGTATAGTGAAACTCCCTCTGCGTCTGCAGTTCTTTAAGCTCTCCTATCGGCCTTTGAAGCAGGCATTCCAATACCTCTCTGCAAAGCTCTTTATCTTCCATGACCTTGCCAAACATGAAGTCATCTCTGAAATCAAGTTCCTCATAACTCTTCATTGCTCTTTTGCTGCTCATTTTCCTTCCCCTTTCCTGTTTTAGAGTTTGGCAGAAAATGAGTACATCTGTCTTTATACTCTATAATTCCTGCCTGTTGTTTATTGGATTTATAAGCAAGAATTACAGAATCGTATAAGATATGAGATTCAGACGACTTTGTTAAAGTCACTTATGATTGATAATGCCTGCTTATGATGTGATTATAGCACAAATAAGCCTTTATTGAACTGAAATATGATTTCGTTTATTAGTTTATTAGTTTATTAGTTTTTTATAAGCTGGATATAAGCATTAATATAAGTCTTCAGTCCCGCCGGTAACTTCTGTTGGCAAAATATCAGTTGCGGAAAAACACCTCGGGGATATCCTTTACCCCTGCGGCGCGGCATAATGCCGATGACGGTCCACTGTAAGACAAAGGCTCTCCCTTAGTATCGGTCACGGTGCATCCGGCTTCCGAAGCAATAAGGGAAGCCGCCGCGTAGTCCCATAACTGCAGCCGCATTTCAAAATATAGCGAACACTTCCCACTTGCGACACAGCACATATCCCAGGCTGCGGTTCCGGAACGTCTGATGTCGACACACTGATCCATGAGTCCCTTGGCGATATTAAAGGTCGCATCACGAAGCTCGGTATAATACGGTGCGGTCCCGAAGACTGCCAGGGAGTCGGAAAGGGGCATATCCGATGAGTTGATCCTCTCGTCGTTCATATATGCTCCCTGTCCTGAAACCGCCTTAAAAAGCAGCTCGTCATAGGGGTTGTACACGACTCCCATATAAGGGCTTCCCTCCTTCATCAGTCCGATCGAAACGACCGAAGGAGAATAAGCATAAATAAAATTCGAAGTCCCGTCTATCGGATCTATCACGAAAAGATATCCATGGCTCATCTTGGAAGTAAATACATCCTGTCCGTCCTCTTCGCCAAGAAATTCAGCCTCAGGAAACAGCTCACTCAGTCTTTCGATGAGAAACCTCTGGACCTTTTCGTCAGTCTCGGTCACAAAATTGGCATGTCCGCTCTTTTCAAAAACCTTAGGGCGTACCGCCTCCTTCATTATCCTTCCCGCTTCATGTGCCGCGCTGCATATTCCTTCCAAAAGCCTTTTCTCTTCCATTATTCATACTCCTCCGAATTTAAATATCACTCCGATCACAGCAGATATCGCAATAAAAAGCACAGGATGGACCTTAAACTTCTGTCTTACGACAAAGATGATCACGGCAAGGATAAGCGCCTTTATTATAAACAGCTGGCTTATATCATGGGTTGCCTCAAATGCCGGGATATTTAAGAGCGCTATTTTTACGACATTTATCCCGGCAGCCGAGATCATCGCTATCGAGGCAGGTCTTAGACCGTAAAACGCCGCCTCCACATATCTGTTACCCTTAAACCTATCAAGAAATTTCGCCACGATCAGTATGACTATGAAGGACGGAAGCGCAAGCCCAAGTGTCGCGGTCAGACCTCCCGGAATCCCTGCCGTGCGAAAGCCCGCGTAAGTGCTCATATTTATGCCGATTGCCCCGGGCGTCGATTCGGATATAGCTATCATATCAGCCACATCGGCATGGGTGAACCATCCGGTCGTATCCGAGATCTCATACAGGAACGGAAGGGTTGCGAGTCCTCCTCCGACAGAAAAAAGACCGGTCTTAAAAAACTGCAAAAACAGCATGATAAGTGTTATCATCGCGATACCTCCCTGTGTCCCCTGATCAGCACACCGGCAACCCCGGCTGCCACCACGAGCACTGCCGCAGGGATATCGACCGGAAGCAGGTCTGATGTTACCATCAGGATGAAGATGATCGCATAGATCACAAATGCTGTCACATCGACGATGGATTTCTTCCAGAGCCTTATCACCGCTTCAAGTATGAGAACACAAACGCAGACCCTTATTCCCGCGAAGGCATTCTGAACAAGGGGAATATCAGCGAAATTGGTAAGGAACGCCGCTATGATAAGGATCAATATCACGGGACATGTAAGAAATCCAATGGTCGCCGCGGCCGCCCCCGCTACCCCCTTCATCTTATTTCCGATAAAGGTCGCAACATTTAAGGCGATCACCCCGGGAGTACACTGTCCTATCGCAAAATAGTCCATCAGCTCTTCGGTCGTAACCCATCCCCTTTTCTTATTGAGGTCCTCCTCAAGCAGCGGAAGCATGGCATAGCCACCTCCGAAATTAACGGCTCCTATCTTTAAGAAAGCGATATATAGATCAAACAGTTCTTTCATATCATGACCCTCCTGTCTGTATGCCCAAAGCTTCGATCCGGTTATACAAACCGCACAAGACGGGATTATATCATCTTCCGCACGTTTGGACAATGCCGAAAGACCATGCTATTATTGCAAAGACGGGATCGGCCGTGATCGCGTTATCCCAATTTAAGAGTCGTTATCAAAGGAGACGTTAAGACATGTCCACCGAAAAACTATATGACAGTTCCCCCTATGAGACCGAGTTTGAAGCAACTGTTTTGGAGATCACTCCCGCAGGCGACGGACTCTGTAATGTGATACTCGACAGGACACTCTTCTTTCCGGAGGAAGGAGGACAATCCCCCGACACAGGACTTCTGGGAGGCTATGCGGTAACTTATGTATCAATAAAGGACGAAACGATAACCCATACGATAAGATGCGATGCGCCGGATCTTAAAGAAGGCTCCTCCGTCAAGGGGTCGATCGACTGGCCGCACAGATTTTCAAATATGCAGAATCATTCCGGAGAGCACATCCTTTCAGGTCTGCTCCACACCGGGTGGGATTCCGATAATGTAGGTTTCCACCTGTCGGACAATACCGTAACACTGGACACCTCCCGTGAACTCACAGAGGAAGATCTGAAAAAACTCGAGGCAGAGGCAAATCACGCCATATACCGGGATCTTCCTGTAACCTGCAGGTATTACACTCCTTCCGAAGCTGCCGGGATCGATTACCGCAGCAAAAAAGAATTCACCGGTGATGTGAGGCTCGTCACGATCCCCGGAGTCGATATCTGTGCATGCTGCGCCCCTCATGTATCCAGGACCGGTGAGATCGGGATCATCAAAATAATAAAAGCGATAAAATATAAGGGCGGCATGCGCCTTACGATACTCTCCGGAGCAAGGGCCTACCATTATCTTGCATCGATACAGTCCACTGCGGACACACTGTCCCACCTCCTGTCCGAAAGCATCGACACTCTTCCCGATGCCGTAAACAGACTATTGGATGACAATAACAGCCTTAAGATAAAGATAAAAAACATTTCCAGGGCAAGGCTTGAGGCAGATATCGCTGCTCTTCCCGAAGATACTAAAGCGCCTATCCTCTTCACCGACGCGCTTGACAATGTAGTCCAAAGAAATGCCGTCAACGAGCTTACCGCTTCTCATTCCGGTATCTGTGCCGTTTTTGCCTCCGATGACAAAGGCGGTTATAACTACATATGCGCATATCCCGGAGGTGATGCCCGCACTGTCTCATCGCTCCTTCACGAAAAGCTCAATGCCAGAGGGGGCGGATCCGAGGCTATGGTGCAGGGAAACGTTGCTTCTTCCGAAGCGGAGATCCGCGCATTACTTGACAGCATCATAGAAAAATAGATTGTATTATTTATGACTCTCGGGATGCAAATATACTTTGCGAGGGAATAACTGAGCCGTACTTAGCTCAGACGAGATCCAGTACCCGCAATTACTTGTTGAGGAGAAAATAGAGATTTATCGACATTTTCTCACGAAACACAGTAATGCGCGGTACTTAGCTCGGATGAGCGTTGGCTCTGACCGAGCAAAGGATATTGCATCCCGAGAGTCAGAGCAAAGGATATTGCATCCCGGGAGTCAGAGCAAAAAATATTGCATCCCGGGAGTCAGCGATCATTTATCACACTCTATGAATAGTTGATTTTATATCTCGAGGGTGAAATATACTTTGCGAGGGAATATATGAGCCGCACTTAGCTCAGACGAGATCCAGTACCCGCAATTACTTGTTGAGGAGAAAATGGAGATTTATCGACATTTTCTCACGAAACACAGTAATGCGCGGTACTTAGCTCGGATGAGCGTTGGCTCTGACCGAGCAAAGTATATTGCATCCCGAGAGTCAGAGCAAAAAATATTGCATCCCGAGAGTCAAAGCAAAGGATATTGCATCCCGAGAGTCAGAATAAAGGATATTGCATCCCGAGAGTCAGAGCAAAAAGACTGCCATGCGATCATGCACGGCAGTCTTTTATTATCCTTGCATATATTATAGCCGCTATGTTTATCAGACTATTCCCTGAGCCTCCATAGCAGTGGCAACCTTCTTGAAGCCGGCGATGTTGGCGCCTGCTACATAGTTACCCTCTACGCCATACTCTTTGGCGGCTTCCGAGATGCTCTTATAGATATTTGCCATGATCCCCTGAAGCTTGCTGTCGACTTCCTCAAAAGTCCACGAAAGCCTTTCTGAGTTCTGGCTCATCTCAAGCGCCGATGTAGCAACACCGCCTGCGTTTGAGGCTTTGCCGCAGATGAAGAGCACCTTATTGTTCTGGAAATACTCGGTAGCCTCTATGGTAGTGGGCATGTTTGCTCCCTCACATACTGCCTGCACACCGTTTGCAACGAGAGCCTTGGCATCATCAAGATCAAGCTCATTCTGCGTAGCGCAGGGAAGAGCCACATCACATTTGATATTCCATACACCATGCTCGCCGTTCTTCTTCTCATGATATTCAGCTGACTTGCGTGCGCTTGCATATTCGGTAAGCCTTGCCCTCTTGACTTCCTTGACCTCCTTGAGGAGAGCTACGTCTATGCCCTCGGGATCATAGATCCAGCCTGTTGAATCAGAGCATGATACCACCTTTGCTCCAAGCTGCTGCGCCTTCTGTATCGCATAGATCGCTACGTTTCCGGCACCGGAGACAACTACAGTCTTGTCCTTGAGGCTTGTGCCGTGATCCTTGAGAAGCTCCTCGGTGATATATACAAGACCGTATCCGGTAGCTTCGGTACGTGCAAGGGATCCGCCGTATGTCAGGCCCTTTCCGGTGAGTACTCCTTCATATACGTCCCTGATCCTCTTATACTGTCCGTAAAGGTAACCTATCTCTCTTCCGCCTACTCCGATATCTCCGGCAGGTACATCGGTATCGGCGCCGATATGTCTGTAAAGCTCTGTCATAAAGCTCTGGCAGAATCTCATGATCTCATCATCCGACTTTCCCTTGGGATCGAAATCACATCCGCCCTTGCCTCCGCCTATGGGAAGCCCGGTCAGGCTGTTTTTGAATATCTGCTCAAATCCGAGGAATTTGATGATGCCGAGATTGACGGAGGGATGGAAACGAAGGCCTCCCTTATACGGGCCTATTGCAGAGTTAAACTGTATCCTGAAACCGTTGTTCACATGTACCTGACCCTTGTCATCGACCCAGGGTACTCTGAACAAGATCTGTCTCTCCGGGGTCACGAGTCTTTCAAGGAGCGCCTCCTTGCGATACTTGTCCTCATCTCTCTCGATGACCGTCCTGAGTGATTCCAGTACTTCCTTTACCGCCTGATGGAATTCCGGCTGAGCGGGATTCTTCTCTACGACATAGTCGTATACTTCATCTACATATGACATTGCTTTTCCCTCCTACAAGAAAAATATTTGATAAATGATAAAGCGCCAACGAAAGAGGCTTAATGCCTCTTCTCGTTGACGCCATTGTCGACTAACATATTACCTTAAATCCCGGCATCATGCAAGTATCAGTTTTTACTTGCATAATCACCCTTGATATATCCGGTCTGGCCTTTGAAGTCTATCTGATACCAGCCGTCGACCTCTCCGGTAAGAGTATAGGTCTCTCCGGAATTTGCCTTTCCGATGATATTGTCATTGCTGTTAGTATCGGCAGACGATCTCACACGCACATCGCTGTCATTTACGGTGATCGAGCCCGATGCCGCCTGAGCTCCTCCGCCGTCGTTGGTCGTTTCCGCAGTTGCCTCTCCGGTAGTCGCATCCGCAGGGGCCGCTCCGTCGACCGGAGTATCCACGACCTCACAATATTCCGAGCTGACGTACGCTTCGGTATCCTTGTACCGGATCTTGGTCCATTCGCCCTCTTCACCGATCTTGGTGTAGGTGTCTCCGGCCGCAGCCTTGGCTATGACATTACTTTCATCGTCCTTGCTTGCCGATGACCTTATCCTGACCGAATCCGTAAGCTTTACCGTGACCTCCTGGGTAGTGTTTTCCGAGACTGCCCCCGCCTCATCAACGGTGGCTCCGGATGCGAGCCTTGCCGCTACCGCCTCATCAAGCCTTGCCGGAAGCGCATCCATGAATGCCTTGAGCGTCTTATCCGATTCCACGGCATTATTATATTCGGTATCCACCTGGCTCAAGAGCGCCACTACATCCTCCTGCGCGGCCACTCCCTTTATATAATTGGAAACATTCTCCGAAAGATCACCGTTATACACATATAAAGAACCTGTATTCTCATCGGTGCATACATACAATGAAGAAAGTCCGGGCGCTTTGGTATCGATGTTCACGTACTTTATCTGGTAGTAAGCGAACACGATATATGAATTGGGGATAGGTCCCGGCTTGGTATAGCATTTAAGGTCATCATAGCTTTCCGTATAATTGGCCTTCTCCTGTATCCTTATCTTCGCAGCATCATCGAGATCGCTGCAGATCGTGGAAAGCGTCGCTACATCGCCCGTTGCCATCGCGGTAAAATAAGAGCTTACCAGCGCATTAACCTCAGGATAGGCATCTACCTTGAGCTCCTCCTGAGGGAGCGGGATCTCGGCATTTTCATCATAGGTCGTCTCGGTCGTAGTCTCGGTTACTTCCGTGGCCTCCTCATCTTTCTTGTCACCCTTATGCTTTGCTGAAAAGATCGCAAGCACGACCACCAGTATTATAAACAGTCCGCCTACTATGAGATACTGATAATGCGTCATCAGAAAATCTCTTATATCAAAATCATCTCTGCCTCTTCTTCTCTTCATTATATGATCCTCCGTATTCCGGCAAATCCTCGCAGCCTTTTGCTGCAGATCCGTTTCCTATCATTTCGGTCATTGGATCCCGGCACTTAACACCGGATATCCTGCAGTGCGTCCAGGGGGATTCGAACCCTCGACACCAGGCGTCGGAGGCCTGTGCTCTATCCAACTGAGCTATGAACGCCGGGGTGTTGTCCACCCTTACGGGGAGAGCTGACTCTCCCCGCATACGGAGTATATGTTACCATAACATATCAGGCACTTGCAACTTTTTTTGATCTTCCGGGCACTACGATCTCTATATCATCGCGCTCTCGCGAGTATCTGTACAGTGAATAGGAAAGGATCTCTTCTCCGGAGACCTGTGTATCGTTAACCTCACCTATCATCTCTGCAAGGCTTTCCGGGCAGAAGATCTCCGACTCCGGCACAATTATTATCTCATGTACCGAAGACGGGAGTATATAAAGATCCCTTCCAAGATTACCCGCAAATTTTCTTAGTACACCGTCATACAGCATCGCAGAGGCACCGTTGATCCGTTCCTTGTTTGAAAGGATATACATCGGGGCCTCTTCCCCGGACTCATCAACGCTTACCCCCATGTCACGAAGGATATCTCCCATCGTCCATATCGAAGAGGGCAAAAGCCTTGGGGTATTATTCAGTGCAAGATCCCGTATCTCATCCTCGGATGTCCCCCACATTTCCATATGCTCGTTCCTTATAAGGACCGAAGAGAACGAATCCTTGTAGCTCCCCATATAGACCCCGAAGACAAGCGAAAGATCCAGCATGGGATGACTGGGGATCTTCTGAAGCAGAGCAAGGTTTTTTCTGGAATTCACCAGCTTGAAAAAAATCCTGTCCCTGACCCACTCAAAATCCGAAAATTTCTCGGTCTCTATATCAGGTCCGAGTCGGTTTTCCGAATAGATCTTCAGTATATCGTTTATGATCTCCTGAATATCCCTTCCGTCACAATAGTCGGTGTAGAATTCATCCATGTAGATGGTCGGGGCGACATTATTGTCGTTTTCCTTTATCGATATTCCCTTATGCACCACGGAGTTATTCTTTATGGCCTCGTACACCGAAACCGAAAATTCCGCCCCGCATATCTCCTCAAGCTTTGATCTTACCAGTTCGTTAAATTCATCAAATCTCATATTTTACCTCCTGAAATGAAAACAGATTATCCGGATTCCCGGCAGAGTGAAATTTCAGAAGATAAAAAAGGGACCGCTCATGGCGATCCCCTGAATTGGAAAATTCGATAGTTGATACTAAAAAGATGCTCAGACTCTGGACAGATACTCTCCTGTCCTTGTGTCTATCTTAAGCTTGTCGCCTATATTCACGAAGAGAGGAACCATAACCTGGGCTCCGGTCTCGACGGTGGCGGGTTTGGAAGCTCCTGTTGCCGTATCACCCTTAAGGCCGGGCTCGGTCTCGGTCACCTCAAGCTCTACAAAAAGCGGAGGCTCTACGGAGAACACGCTTCCTTTATATGAACAGATCTTGCAGCTGTCATTTTCTTTGACAAACTTCATCGCATCACCGACTATATCCTGGTTTATCCCGATCTGCTCGTAACTTTCAGGATCCATGAAGTTATAAACATCCCCGTCGCTGTAAAGATACTGCATATCTTTTCTGTCTATATGCGCGGTCTCAAACTTTTCCGTAGGACGGAAAGTCTTCTCCACAACTCCGGAATTGATCACATCCTTAAGCTTGGTCCTTACGAACGCAGCGCCCTTTCCGGGCTTAACATGCTGAAACTCCATGATCTGATAGACTGTACCATCTATTTCCAAGGTCACACCATTCTTAAATTCACCTGCCGATATCATTAGAAACTACCTCCTTATGAGACATAAATGCACGCCATATTATAAACCAGTATCAAAATAAACGCAAGATTCCCTTAAGAGTCCCAAGGGCCCTTCCGCCCGGATTCTTCATCCTCTGTTCTCTGCTGCCCGAATTCATCTTCCAAAGGTCTCTGCTGTCCGGATTCATCTTCCAAAGGCCCCTGCTGCCCGACTTCTTCCATACAGGATCTAACGAGACCGCAGATCATCATGGCGATAAACACCCCGATCAGGTCAATAAAGACATCGACCGGCATCCCGCTCCTTCCGAAAACATAGGTCTGATGCCATTCATCGGTAATCGCATAGAGCGTGCAGATGAACGCCGTGACTAAAGCGGTCTTAAGATAAGACGAAAAATAAATCCTGAGTGCCAGATACAGCAGGATAAAAAGGATGGCATACTCGGTAATATGAGCCAGCTTCCGGATATAGGGTTCAATGGCCAGACTCCATCTGACCTGTCTTAGAGCATCCATACCCGAAAACCTGGCATATACTCCTATGATCTGATCCGTTATGGCTTCGCTCTCACTCGAAGAGACAAATGACGGCCGGCCTGAAAGCCAGAAGATAATGCCCATCCAGAATAAGGCCGGTATAAATCTTATAAGTCCGACGGACTTGTTCAATCCGTATCCTCGGCTACGACAGCTATGTGAACATCCTCAAGCTGTTTGGGCATAACCTCCGCAGGAGCTCCCATCATCAGATCCTCCGCATTTTTATTCATCGGGAAAGGTATGATCTCCCTGATCGATTCCTCCCCTGCGATGAGCATTATCATGCGGTCCACTCCCGGAGCGATACCGGCATGGGGCGGCGCCCCGTAGCAGAATGCATTGTACATTGCCGGGAATTTGGCTTTGACATCCTCCTCGCCGAGTCCCACGAGCCTGAAGGCTTCTATCATTATCTCGGGATCGTGATTTCTGACTGCTCCCGATGAAAGCTCCACGCCGTTGCACACCAGATCGTACTGATAGGCCAGTATCTTCAAAAGCTCTCCGTTCTTAAGCGCTTCAAGTCCCCCCTGCGGCATGGAGAACGGATTATGACAGAATTCGGGTTCTCCCGATTCCTCGCCTATCTCATACATGGGAAAGTCCACTATCCAGCAGAATTCATAAGCTTCCTTATCCATATGTCCGGGGATCGAGGCTCCTATCGTCTTGATGAGCGTCCCCCCGGTCTTTAATGCCTGACCCCGGGTCCCGGCACTGAAGAATACCACATCTCCGGGTTTGAGATCATATCCTGCGATCAGCTCTCCCTGCTTATCCGCGAGGAATTTGGCGACTCCACCGGCAAGAGATGCCCCGTCGTCTCCGCATTTGACCCAGTAGCTCTTTCCGCCTGACACGACCTCCGCATCCGAAACGATCCTGTCTATGACCTTTCTCGAACCTTCAAATCCGTGCACGACCACGGCTTTTATCGTCTCTGCCGTGTCAAAAGGCTCAAATCCGATCCCCCCTTTAAGCTCCGAAGCATCGTCGAGTTTCAGATCTATGCGCAGATCCGGCTTGTCCGTACCGTAGGTTTCAAGCGCCTCAAGATAAGGGATCCGCTTAAACGGAGCCTTTGAAGCCTTTTTGTATTTTCCGTATTTTGCAAAGATCGGCGGGAGCACATCTTCTATAACTTCAAACACATCCTCCTGAGTGGCAAAGGCCATCTCCATATCCAGCTGATAGAATTCTCCCGGAGACCTGTCCGCCCTTGCATCCTCATCCCTGAAGCAGGGCGCTATCTGAAAGTACCTGTCAAATCCCGAAGCCATAAGGATCTGTTTGAACTGCTGCGGAGCCTGCGGCAGGGCATAGAACTTTCCGGGATGAAGTCTTGAAGGAACCAGATAATCCCTTGCTCCTTCAGGAGACGAGCATGTCAGGATCGGAGTGGTGATCTCCATGAAATCATGCTCCTCCATAGATCTGCGAAGCTCCGAAACGATCTTCGATCTGAGGATCATCTTCGCCTTGACATCGGGATTTCTAAGATCCAGATATCTGTATCTTAATCTCGCATTCTCGTCCGCTTCCCTTGAACGGTTCACCTCGAACGGAAGCTCGCTGTATCTGCACTTTCCGAGTACCGTGATATCGCTCGGCACTACCTCTATCTCGCCTGTGGGAAGCTCCGGGTTCTTGCTGGATCTTTCCCTTACGGTCCCTTCTATCCGGAGCGTGGACTCGGTATTTATTCCCGAGAGTTTTTCCATCATCTCCTCTGTTTCTATAACTATCTGTGTCACGCCGTAAAAATCTCTCAGCACGAGAAATCCCAGATTTTTGCTGACCTTTCTCATGTTCTCGTAATACCCTGCGAGCGTTACCTTTTTGCCGGCGTCACTCAGTCTCAGATCTCCGCATGTGTTAGTTCTTGACTGCCTCATCCTTTATCTTCTCCTTTATCTTCTCCTTTGTATCGGTTAATATGATCCTTACCTTGTCTATACGGTTTTTGGAACCCTCCACTATCTCAAAAGTGATCCCTTCATCATCCACATAGGTCTCCGAAACCTGCGGGATCCTGTCGCTGATTCCTATGATATAGCCGCCCACCGAATCATAATCATCGGAGTGCAGCTCTGTGCCGATCTCATCGTTTAAGTCATCAAGCTTTACCGAAGCCTCCACGAGATACTCTCTCTCCGAGATCTCCTCTATCAGGTCCTCTTCGTCCTCATCGTATTCGTCCCGGATCTCACCCACGATCTCTTCGATAAGGTCCTCCATCGTGACGACTCCCTCAGAGGCTCCGTATTCATTCAGCACTATGGCCATGGGAGCCGACTCCTCCTGCATCTCCACCAGCAGCTCGGATGTGCTCTTGGTCTCATAGGTATAATAAGTGTCTCTCATGACATCGGTAGGACGGAAATGCTCGGGATCCGCGCTGATAAAGAAATCCTTGATATTTATGACCCCGATGATATTATCCCTGTCGTCCTTATATACCGGGATCCTCGTGTATCTTTCCTCAGTAAACACTTTCCTGACGTCTTCGTACGATGCGTCGATCGCCACCTCGACCACGTCTATGCGGGGAGTCATGATATCCTTTGCCTTGGAATCACCGAAGTCCACCACGTTATTTATCATCTCTTTTTCTTCCGACTCGATGACACCGTCCTCATGACTCACATCCACGATGGTCCTCAGTTCTCCCTCAGTCATGATGGTCTGCGAATCATTCATGTTTACCCCGAACAATCTGAGCACTAAGCTGCAGATCAGATTGACTATCTTTATGACGGGTGTGAGCAGGAACATCAGCGCATAGATGATCCTGGCATAAAAAAGTGAAAGCTGGTCGGCCTTTACCGCCGCTGCATTCTTGGGCGTGATCTCCCCGAAGATCAGAATGATAAAGGTCAGGACAAGAGTCATGACCCCTATATTGAAGCCTATCGACATCGCTATCGTGGTAGCAAGCGCGGAAGCCGCGATGTTCACTATATTATTTCCGATAAGGATCGCCGAAAGCATATTGGGCTTATCCTCGGACATCCTGAGAAGAAGCGCGGCCGCTTTATTGCCTGCCTCCGATCTTTCACGCATCCTTATCTTGCTGAATGTGGTGAGCGCGGTCTCTGCCGCAGAAAAAAAAGCGGAAAAGAAGATCAGGACTATTAGTTCCACCCATTCGACCATATCAGAGTATCTCCCTGGTAAGCTTCCTCAAAGATGAGGCCGCCGCTGTCACATCACTCTGACCGAAGATGCTTGTAGCCGCTCCTATTCCCGATATTCCGGTTCCCCTCAGCATATTTATATCCTCAAGTCCGCCGTAAGCTATGACCGGTATGTCCACTACGGCACAGACTGCTTCAAGCTCATCTGTGGTGATACTGTCCGGTTTATCCTTGTCATGTTTATCATTTACCGGACCGCACATAAGGAAGGATGCGCCTCCCTCCGCGGATTTCTCGGCTTCCTCCGGTTTTGAGACCAGGACTCCGATGCTTCGGTCGGCACCGAGTACGGCTCTTATATTGACCGGATCAAACTCCTCATAAGCAACTACGATGCCGTCCGCATCGACAGCATCCGCTATATCCACATGCCTCATCATGATGAACGGTATATCATGCATCCCGCAAAGGATCTTCAGTCTTACCGCCTCCTTCATAAGCGCATCGTGAGGGAGCGTAGGCTCATTAAGCACGACCATCGTGACTCCGCCTTCTATCGCTTCCTGCGCTGCATCCCTTAATGTCTTATTGACTCTCATGCTGGAGAGATCGGTCACCGCTACCAGCCCCAGATCCCTTTTTAACAATCCCATAATTGCTTTGATCCCATAAGAAATGATTTATCTGTCATTTATTATAATAATCCTTAAAAGAAGTATATCCGGATCTTTCCAGATTCTCCTTTTGAAATTTCCTGTTCTTTGCCATGCGGGTCACAAGGACGGTCTTTCCTTCGCTCCTCAGATCGCGCGCCTCCTTCATTATGCCGGCAAGCCTGTCCGCAGGCATCCCCTTCTCCACGAGAAACGCCGTCTTCTCGGGCGAGCTCGGAACCTTAAAGCCTTTATCCAGGAGGATCGTTATGATCCTTTCAAACCCGATCGAAAAACCGCAGGCCGGGACATCCTGTCCGGTGAATCTTCCGATCATCCCGTCATATCTGCCGCCCCCGGCTACGGAACTTCCGAATTCCTCCATCTCGATCTCAAAGATCGGTCCGGTATAATATCCCATCCCCCTCACCAGGGTCGGATCGAATTCCATGACATAATCAGCGCCGCTGTTGTCCCCTGTCGCGGCAAAGATCTCGGCAAGATTTTCCGTTACCCCTTCGGGAACCCTGTCACCCAGAAGCTCTCCCAACTGTCTGACTCCCTGCGCAGACCGGTCGATCTTCCTGAAATAATCAAGGTATTTCTCCACGGCTTCGCTCCCGCATCCCGCTGCCTTAAGCTCCTCACCGACACCCTCGACTCCTATCTTATCCATCTTGTCTAAGATGATAAAGACTTCCGGGAGTTTATCCTCTTCAAACCCTGCACAAAGACCCATTGCCCTCAGCAGTCTCCGGTCATTTATCCTCACCTTGAACCCGCTGAATCCAAGCTTCCCCAAAAGCGTGGTCGTCGCATTCACAAGCTCGATCTCCGCAAGATCCGACGGATCCCCTATTATATCTATGTCACATTGCTTGAACTGTCTGAACCTTCCCTTCTGCGGCCGTTCAGCCCGGAACACATTACCTATCTGCAATGCCTTAAAGGGCATTGCCAGCGAGGGATTGTTATTGGCATAGTATCTTGAAAGCGGAAGTGTAAGATCGTAACGAAGCCCGGAATCCGCAAGATCGTTTTCATTCTTTGCTCCTGCAATGTCGAGTTTCTCTCCCCTTTTCATCACCTTGAATATCAGCTTTTCATTTTCTCCCCCCTGGTCGGAGCACAGATTCTCTATATGCTCCACGACCGGGGTCTCTATATGTTCAAAACCGAAACCCGCATATACCTCGCACACGGTGCGTTCCACATAATCCCTGATCTCCATCTCCGCGGGAAGGATATCCTTCATTCCCGTGGTCGGTTTTTTTATCAATTTATCCGCCATTATCGCTCACCCTTCCATCCGGTCTTATAATCCCTGCAAATACATGTTGTATTTCTTTTCATCCCCGATCACGGTGATCCCCCCGTGCCCCGGATAGACCTCGATATCATCGGGAAGCGTTACTATCTTTTCCTCAAGCGACTTAAACATCACCCGCATGTCCCCCGTCGGAAGATCCGTCCTGCCTATGGAGCCTTCAAAAAGAGTATCCCCCGATATCAGGATCTTCATCGATTCCTCGAGGAAACAGCATGAGCCTTCCGTATGACCCGGAGTATGCAGGCATTTAAAGGTCATTCCCGCCGCTTCAAACTCTTCCTCGTCATCAAGAAATACATCCGCTTTGACCGTGATCCCTCTCCCGTAAGACATGAGCGAATGATTCAGATCGACATCACTCAGAAGTCTTTTCTCGTCGGAAGAAGCATATATCGGTATATGCCACTTTGAGACAACTCCCTCGACCCCGGCTATATGATCGTAATGACCGTGAGTGAGCAATATCGCCACCGGACTTATACCGTTCCTTTCGGCATATGCCACTATCATCTCCGGGCTGTCCGCCGGATCGACGATGACGCATTCCTTTGTCTCATCGTTTATTATGAAGTACACGTTAGTCTGTACCGGACCTAATACCATGCTTTTTATCATCCGATCGCCCTTTCTACGTCTATTACGCTCTCGACACGTCTCAGCTTGTTTATCGTGCCTTCAAGCTCGGCCGTATTGTGTATCTCAAATCCCATGGTGACGGTCATAACCCCCTGTCTGGAGGCTTTGGAATTGATGCTTGAGATATCGATGCCCGCCTCGGTAAAGATCTTTGAGATGTCGACCAGAAGCCCGCTCCTGTTGTTTGCGTATATGTTGATCTCCGCCAGATAGGTCTCATCCGGCGATCCCTTTATCGTGCTCTTGTCCCACTCTGCCTCTATGAGACGGCCCCTCTCAAGCTCCGAAAAGCTCATGATATTTGCACAGTCGGTACGGTGTATCGAGATCCCGCGTCCTCTTGTGACAAAGCCTACGATCTCATCCCCCGGAAGAGGCGCGCAGCACTTTGAGAACCTTACCGATACGTCATGGACTCCGCGCACCACTATACCGCCGTTTCTCTTTCGCTTGATGGTCTTTCTCGTGTTCTCATCCAGATCCTTCAAAAGCTCATCGTCGGAGATCTTCTTTGCATGATCCTTCTTGTAGAGCTCCTGCATCCTGTTGATGACCTGTCCCTCTTTGAGACCCCCGTGTCCTACCGCGGCATATACGGCATCCCATTCCTTAAAGCCGTATTTATTCATGACCTCTTCCATATACTCGGGCTTCATCAGGTCCGTCATATTAAGGCCGTGTGATTTGCAGTAGCCCGCAAGGATCTCCTTGCCACGGACGATATTATCCTCCTTAAGCTCCTGCTTGAACCACTGATTTATCTTGTTCTTGGCCTGGGTCGACTTTACGAAATTGAGCCAGTCCATGGACGGTCCTTTGGAATTCTGAGAGGTTATGATCTCTATCCTGTCACCGTTCTGAATCTCATATTCGATATGAACAAGCTTTCCGTTGACTCTGGCTCCGATCATCTTGTTGCCGACTGCGGAATGGATCGCATAGGCAAAATCCACCGGAGTGGAGCCGTACGGGAGAGTCTTGACGTCCCCCTGCGGAGTAAAGCAGTATACCTGGTCGGAGAATAAATTCAGGTCGCCCTTTAAGGACTTCAGGAACTCCCGGCTGTCAGACATATCCTGCTGCCATTCAAGGATCTGCCGAAGCCACGAAAGCTTCTCTTCCTCCTGCATGTCGGGATCTTCTCCGTTGGATGCCTCTTTATACTTCCAATGGGCCGCGATACCGTATTCAGCGGTCTTATGCATGTCATAAGTCCTGATCTGTATCTCGAAGGGTATCCCCGAATGACCTATGAGTGTAGTGTGAAGGGACTGATACATGTTCTCCTTGGGCATCGCGATATAATCCTTGAATCTCCCGGGGATCGGCTTGTACATCTCATGAATGATGCCAAGCGCCGCGTAGCAGTCTTTCACCGAGTCCACATATATCCTCACCGCAAACAGATCATAGATCTGATCTAGAGTCTTTCCCTGATTGACCATCTTCTTATATATGGAAAAGAAATGTTTGACCCTTCCGTCAACCTGTGCCTTTATCCCCGCTTCATCCATATGCTTTTGGACCTCAACGACGATAGAAGTGACAAAGTCTTCTCTCTCGCTGCGTTTCTGATCGATCTTGTCCGCAAGATCATAGTAGACATCGGGTCTCAGATATTTCAGCGCCAGATCATCGAGCTCAACCTTGATCTTTGAAATACCCAGTCTTTGAGCGATCGGACAATATATCTCCAATGTCTCCCTCGCTATCTCGATCTGCTTTTCCGGAGGCTGGAACTTTAAGGTGCGCATGTTGTGAAGACGGTCGGCAAGCTTGATTATTATGACACGGATATCTTTCGCCATGGCAAGGAACATCTTTCTCAGGTTGTCCGCCTGAAATTCCACCTTGTCACCGTTATACTGAAGCTTGCTCATCTTTGTGACGCCGTCCACGAGAAGCGCCACGTCATCTCCGAATTGCCGGTCTATGTCCTCATAAGTTAGTATCGTATCCTCGACCACATCATGGAGCAGCCCGGCCACTATGGTCTCTTTATCCATCTCGAGATCCGCAAGGATTATGGAGACGCAAAGCGGATGCACGATATAGGGTTCTCCGGATTTTCTCCTCTGCCCCTCGTGCGCTTCACTGGCGATCTTATATGCTTTCTCGATCATGGAGATATCATCGGAGGGATGATATTTTTTGAGCTTGGCTATCAGCTCATCATACAGCTCACGCGGATCCTGATATTCCTGTTCCGGCGGATCGAGCGGTACTCTTTCGACCAATACATTACTCATTATCTCCCTCCTTTCTATTCTATGCTGTATAACTGTCCTGCAACCCTGTCGCAGGCAATAAAAGCTCCCCCGCATATCCGGGTCGATCCGATCCCATTGACAAACTTATCGGATATTTTACTATATCCCACCTGATTTGTGCAATTAAATCCGCCCTCATCCCCCGGTCATACCGCCTGACCCACTGTCTCGGTCCTTTTCCCGGATCGACCGGTTCGTACGCCCTGTTTCTCAGATCGCGACAGGGATATCTTTTATCTGAGGTCCGTATTCATAGTCGGTAAGGGAAAAGTCATCTACCGTGAAATCATAAAAATCCCGGATCTCGCGAAGGATGGTAAATTTCGGAGCCGGATATTGAGGACGCGAGATCAGCTCCCTTATCATATCAATATGTCTGTCGTAAACATGCGCATTTCCGATCACATGAACGAATTCTCCCGCCTTCATACCGCAGATATGCGCCAGCATGTGAATAAGGACCGCATACTGTACCACGTTCCAGTTTCCTGCCGCCAGAAGGTCGTTGGAGCGCTGGTTCAGGATCGCATTCAGGACCGGTCTGTCATCATTCCCGCCCCTCGTGACCATGAAAGTCATCTCATAGGCACAAGGCGCCAGATGCATTTCGTACTGATCCTCCGGGTTCCACATCGTGACAAGGATCCTTCTGGAAAAGGGGGTGGTCTTCAGATCGTATATCGCTTTATCAAGCTGGGTCATCATGAAGCCTTCTCTCCCGTCCCTTGATGCCTTTTCGGCATAGAGATGTCCGTTCGCTCCCTGCAGTCCACCGAAGGCCTTGCAGATCGCTTCTTCCTTTACATCGGTATAAAAATGCTTTTTTGCCTGCTGGTACCCGTATGCTTTGCCTATCGATCCGGCCTCATCCGCCCAGGAATCCCAGATATGCCCCTTAAGATCATGTATATTGGCAGACTGTCTCTGCCAGATCCAGAGAAGCTCATCGATACAGGTCTTAAAAGCAACCTTCCTGAAGGTAAGCGCCGGAAACTCCTTTGCAAGATCATACCGGTTTACGACACCGAATCTTGCAAGGGTGTAGGCAGGCTCTCCGTCATCCCAGTGAGGACGTATCGCCTCTCCCTTATTATCCGTTCCGTGAGCGAGGATATCCTCGCACATCTCCTTAAATATGATATCTGCCTGACTCATTCTCTTTCCTTCCCGTCACATTTAACTACAGCCCGTCCCTGTATATCTTTCGATCAGTTCAAGATTAAATCTGCGGTTTCTGTCCCAGGGCCTTTCGGGAGCATCCTCTCCGCAGACGTCAAAAGCCATGATCCTCCTGGTCTCAAAGAACATGTCCAGGACCTCAAAAAGCTCTTTCCTGCTCATTTCCCCCTGATCCCAGTTTGTCTCAAGAACATCAGTAGAAAGTATATCTTTATCGAGTGAAATATACAACGGCCGTTCTGAGACTTCATACTCTGTCCCCATGTCCTCCGGTTTCCGTATCAGCATCGATCGCTCCAGATAACGGTTTTCCTTACGGATATCGAGCCTCCAGGAGCCGCAGGACTTAAGCCCCTCAAATGCCGGAGGCTGGTCATCGGTATGGTTGTCCAGGGTGATCATATCAAACGGTTCATCGGCAAAAGAGGCCAGAAGCCTTGTCATATAGTGATGGTTTCCGTTATCCAGGAATCTGAGAGCATATCCGCCGGGAAATCCGGCTTTGGAAAGCCTCTTAAGGATCTCTTTTTCAGCCTCTCCGTCAATATACATATCGGTCCCGGCAAGGTCGGAAAAGCCGATCGCCGTCCCGGATCCGCATAGTCCCTCTTTTTCATATACTCCTGTAAAATCACAGAGCAAAACCCGTTTTTCCATATGGAGATTATATTCCATGGGATATAAAGCTTCAAATCACTTTACTAAGATATGATAGCTTTACGGAATGATATGACCGGTTTTTGATAGAAAGAGCGTTTCTTCTACTGCTCCCTGGCCCATTTTGAGACAAATCTGCGAGTCTGCCGGGTTTCGTTCTCACCGGTCGAAGGCACGGATGCCGATACATCGTCCTGCTCCGACTCTGAAGAAACAAAGCTGAAGGTAGTGCTTATCCTGCTGTCTTCGCCGTCTGCGGAGGCATAGCGTCCTTTGCCCGTAGCGGTGACCCTTATCACGGTCCCTGCAGGGATGATATCGCATTTAAGATCAACCGGATCTCCGGCATTTACATTCACCTTTTCATATTCTCTGCCCCAGATATCGACACGGCGCTCTACCGTCGTATCGTTCTCATAGGTATACTCGAGATCCCTTTCATAATCAAAGCCTGCCGCCAGTCTGGATCCCATCGCGTCATATATCCTGACCGTAGGATGACACAGGCGCGGTCTGTCGGAATACACCACATCGGAAGCGACGATGGTCCCGGATGCCAGACTGTCAGGATCCGCCGTCTCATCCTCCGAAGATCCGCTTTCGGTATTTTCGCCATCCTCAGGATCATTTTCGGGCTCGCCTATCGAAAGGGTATATCTGACCTCCTCGTCAAACACCTCCGGATCGGAACCGTTTTCATTCTCCTCTGCTCCCGGAAGCTCACCATACCACAGATCAAGATCCAGATGGACACTCTTCATAAGTCCGAGTCCGTTACTTCCCTCTCCGAATCCCGTGAATCTGCTCGTAAACTGCCATGCCTTCAGAGCACCCTCATACGAGGTGGAATAAACCCCGTCATCTCCGTTATCGACGAAGTTAGCCATCCAGATCAGATGCTCCTCGGGAATGTCCTCAAGCTCGATGTCCTTTTGAAGCATACTCTTATTGGCATATATTCCGGGAGTATAACCCTCTTCCTCGACTCTGTCACAGAATGCGTTCACTATCCCCGTATGCTCATCTGCGTTAAGATCCGCCCCTCTGAGACGTCCCGGAGAGCCTGAATACTCATAGTCGATCACAACGGGAAGGCTTATCCGGTCCTTGTGCCCGTCTATGATCTGCATGCAGTGATCTGCTTCATCCTCCGCTTCCTCCACCGAGATCGCCTGTGAAAAATAATAGATCCCTACCGCGATCCCTGCGTCATCCGCATTATCGATATTTTCCCCGCAGCACACATCCTCGTTCAATGATCCTCCGGCGCCGTATCCGCGGTATCCGGCTCTTATAAATACAAAATCTATGCCGTAGGTATCCTTCAAAGTCCTGAAATCGTCGACGGAAATAACTCCCTGATAGCGGGAGATATCCATCCCGCAGTGAACCTCGGGAAGATCATCCTTCATGGAATCAAAGAAACTCGGATATCTGTACTTAAAATCAGGATTAAGGATCAGTGTATACGGATCCCTTACTCCATCAAACCTGTCTTCCGTATTCTTAAGCGGGATCTCGATGCCTCCTCCGTTAAACTCGGGATCCGTCACCCTCTTGTACATTTCGGGATCCTCAGGCTCAAACTCCCAATGTTCGCCGTTCTCATCGACATAATCAAGCATGCCGTTTTGGTTTTCGGTAATGCCGTGCTCCTTAAGCCACTCTTCCTCGGCCTTTTTCTGTTCTTCGGCCTTTTTTTCTTCCTCGGCCTTTTTCTCTTCCTCGGCCTTCTTTTCTTCTTCGGCTTTTTTCTGCTCCTCGGCCTTCTTCTCCTCTTCTTCGGCAGCTTCCTTTGCCTTCCTTTCGGCCTCCTCAGAAGCAGCCTCCTCATCGGTCTCATCGGTTTCCGAAGCAGCTTCTTCCGTCACTTCCTCATCCTCGGAGGCATCTTCCGTATCCCTGTGTAGAGCCATGAAGGAAACACCTTCATCCTCACTTGAGACATCGGTATCCGCACCCTGTCCCGATGCCACAGCCTCCGCCTCACCGGCGTTTACCATCACGGAATCAGCCGGGGTTGTCCCCGTCGTATCGCTGCCGGCCGCTGTTTCTGTCCCATCCGTAGTTTCTGCTGCAGCAGACGTCTCCTCCGCTGCCCCCTGGCCGGTACCGGCGGTCTCACTACCCTCTTCAGTGCCTGAAGCCGTCTCGGCAGACTGCTCCGTTGCAGCCTCTCCGCTGGAGTTTTCGGAGACAGCGTCAAGATCAGCGGCAAATATCTGTGTCATAAAAACAGATGCCGCAAGTATCATACTTATGAAAGCTGCCCCGACCCTTTTATTCATTGGGTTTAAATCTCTCCTTTAGAGTTATGGTAACCTTCATTATAACATCCTTACGGCATCTTTGTATAGATATTTGTTTTTTGCCTTTCAGGCTTTAACTCTCCAGCAGGTCTTCGAACCTCCTTCCGGTATTTCTGATCCGCTTCTCGCCAAGACTTCCGTCCTTTAATCCGGAAGATGTAACAACGGAAAGGTACCTTACATTTGCGAGAAGTTTTATCTTGTTTAAGACCTCTTCGTGTCCTTTGCTGTCCGTATCCCTGAGATAACCTTCATAGCACCTGTCCCATATAAGATCCGCCATCTCTTCTTCGATCCCGAGAAATCTTAAGGAATTGCCCGGTTCATCCTCATTAAACAGTTTATAAGTCACGTAAAGTCCCGCCATATCAAATATCGGGTCTCCCAGACTCAGGGTATCCATATCGATCAGCATCGGCTCATCATCCACAAGCATCACATTCTTCATCTGACAGTCACCGTGAACAAGGAATGGCTTATCGGGGATGGACAGGATAAAATCCTTTATCCGCGGGTACTGTGTTTTGCCGGTATACTCTTTCATCTGCTCCAATGCTTTAATCAGGCTGTCCTTATAAGCCGGAAGAGATCCGCTGTCCATTACCGTCTTATGGACCGAGATCAGAAACTCTATATACTGAGCTATGATCGTCTCCGCCCTTTCCGGCTCCTCGATGATCATATCGTTAAAGGTCCTGGCCTTAAGCAGCTCAAATACCGAGCCGTAGCTGTCCCCTACGCGCACCACATCATATGAGATCGCAGTCGGAACACCTTTAAGAAATGCCATTCTTGCATTTTTTCTCTCATTTTCGATCATGGGAAGGCTTTCGGGTGAATCATAAACTTTGACTATCGTGTCGGGATCAAGACGGTATACCGTTCCGTAAAGACCCTTTCCTATCACCTCACAGCCCTCGACCGAGACCCGTCTTACGGCCTTTTTCACGTCAAGAAGCTCCGTAAAACCTGTCGTATCGAATATCTCATATACTGTGGGAGAAACCTCGGTCACACTGACCGGACGGCCCAGCTTTTTTCTGGCCTTCATGAGTATCCGAAGTCCTGCGCTGGAAATATATACGAGCCCCGAGGCATCGAAAGATATCTCCTTGTCCCCGTTAGTCTCGAGAAATCCGTCGAGCTCGTTTCCGATCTCAGCCGCATTAGAGGAATCTATCCGTCCCTCGAGAAATATCACCGTATGGTCCTTTAAGGTCTGTGTCCTCATATGATCTCTCCGTATATGCCTTGCGTTATTGACCTGAACCTTACCGGTATTCCCGGTTCTTATTGCTTTGCTACGGCACCGGTTATCCCGGTACCCGTTATTTAAGCCGCGTTTACTCCAATACCG
>JAILQK010000058.1 GCA_024699045.1 Lachnospiraceae bacterium
CTGCGAAGACAGAGGCAACCGGGAATGAGGCAGACAAAGAACCCGAAACATCAGCGCCTGAGGAAGAGGCGGAACCGGCGACGGAAGAGGCGAAGACCGCTTCCGATCAGACTGCATCCGGCAACGCCCCGGAAGAATTGCCGGCATTCGGAGAGCTGAAGGAGGAGGATGCATTTTTAGCGGCGATCAATAAGGCCATATTGAAGAACAGTGAGGGAATGTATACCGATGGGGCATTAGCGGTTCCTGTTTATATTCCCGTCGAACAGAATTTTGATGATCCGGAGGATATAACAGCCTGGGGATATTTTATAACCATGAATTTTGATCTTGAGGGTACGACACTCATGAACAAGTCAGGCGGTGTGGATTCCGGACTTATGCATCTAAAGGAGACTGATGACGGATATGAGGTCACTTCCATGGATATTACGCTTACAGATGATGATCTTAAGGAGCTTTGTGATAAAAACGGTTTTGATTATAAAAAGTTTGCCCTTGAACAGGAGACGCAGGATCAGGCTATGGCGGCGGCTCTCTGCAGCTATATCGATGGGTTTGACCTGCCTATAGACAGTTATCAGTTCGATGGCTGGGACAAGGTGATGCTTCATACATACAGGACCAATCTTACCAATACGGCAGGATATGTATGGTCGGCGATCTACGGGACCCAGTTTGATCATTCAGCGCTTGAAAAGATCACCGGCAAGGATCTTACGGCCGATGTACTTGACATGGCAACCGGGATCTGCGCGGGTGAGGATCCTTTTTATCTGGTAATGGAGGAGAAGAGTGAGGGAGAATATATCCTTACTCCGGATGCGGTCTACAGCTTCCAGGCAGGCACGCTTGAGGGCGATGAAAAGGTCGTAGATGAAGCCATGAAGATGAGAGAGGCAGACAAGGACGGCAACTATACTTATAATTCCGGTGACTGGGGTGAGGTGATGCCCTTTACCGAAGTGGAAAACATCGAGATAGACAATGCGGGCAACGCAACGCTTACCGGCAAAATGGGGACCAAGGGAGAGGATGAGACAAGCAATGATTTCACCATCAAGTTCTCCAAGGACCCGGGCGCTCCGACGGGCTGCGCGTTCGAGGAACTTGTGATCAAATGATGATACCGTCCTGACGACGGACTTCGATTATTATCGATCAGACGCGGCAGGGGCAGAAAACGGACTTATATACGGATCGGATAAGGTGTCTTTGTACTTTTTGCATAGCGAGATGAAATTGTCTGCTGACGGCATAAGAAACTTATCCTTGTGATGTATGACGTAAAAATTGCGTTTGAAGTCCAGCCCCTCCGCGTCTATCGTTACTATCAGGTCGCGCTCAAGGGCGGGCTGTATCATGCGATAGGGCAATACAGCTATGCCGAGCCCTGTGATCACGGCGTTTATGAGCGCGGTCGTACTCATGGCTTCCCATGCGGGAGTTATGTGTATACCGGCCTGCCCTGTCACGTGATCAAATACTTCTCTTGTCCCGCTTCCATGTTCTCTCATGAGAAAACGCTGCTTCTTAAAGCTTTCTTTTGATATGAGCTCCCCCTGCTTCCAGCCGCTTTTCGCGGAAGCGATTATGCACAGCCGGTCTTCCATATATGCTTCGGATATGATCCTCGGATCATGTGGGATGCCTTCCGTCAAAGCACAATCCAGCTCGTTTGTAAGGATCTTTTGTTCCAGACGATCAGCCTGCTCGACATTTACTCTGATATCTATCCCGGGGAAGGCCGATGAGAATTCTTTAACGTATCCGGGAAGAAAAAGCGATCCTATGGTGATGCTTGCTCCGATCCGAAGGATCCCTTTTGAATCCCAGTCCCTGAGACCTGCTTCCATGTCCGCAAAGAGATCGGAAATATGTATCGCATATTGAAGAAAGTGTTTTCCGGTATCGGTGATCCGGAGTCTTCGTCCGATCCGGTCGAAAAGGTGCACACCGTAATACATTTCAAGTTCTTTGATGGCAAGACTGACCGCGGGCTGCGTCATATTCATCGCTTTTGCGGCTCTTGTGGAATTGCAGTCGTTTTCACAGACTGTGCGGAATATCATCATGTGACGAAGAGTCATTTTGTTCTCCTTATATTATATTACTTATCAAAACGGTAAAAATATATTATTTACGATATAAAAAGTCAAGCAGTATAATGAACAACGGTGTGCTTTCCGCCGGCATGTGTAAAACAGGCGCCGGCAGCTGGCAGAGCGGGATCATGCTTCGCAGGGGCGCCGGCAGCTGGCAGAGCGGGATCATGTTTCAAACAGGCATCTGCAGCTGGCAGAGCGGGAGTTTATCCGGTCAGGCGCATCAATATGAAACGATCATAATAAGATCATGAAAGGATAGATATGGATACACTGGAGATTTTAAGAAGTCTTGCGATAATAATCATAAGCGCCAAGCTTTTTGGTATAATCGCGCGAAAATTAAAGGCACCGCAGGTTGCGGGGGAGATCGTAGCCGGGCTGCTGATCGGGCCGTCTTTATTTAATCTTGTCACGGAAAGTGATTTTCTTTCGGGAATGGCAGAAATAGGCGTTATCCTGCTTATGTTCAGCGCAGGACTTGAAACGGATATCGATAACCTGAAAAAATCGGGAATAAAAGCGACGGTGATCGCCTGCGCCGGAGTTTCCATTCCGCTTATCCTCGGTACGATCCTTTATATGTGTTTTTACGGATTTGCCTCTCCCGGGACGACTACTTTCACGGAGGCGATCTTCATAGGGACTATCCTTACCGCCACTTCGGTAAGCATAACGGTGCAGGTACTGAAGGAGCTCGGCAAGATCTCAACGGAAGTCGGGACCACCATAATGAGCGCGGCCATAATAGATGATGTTATCGGGATCGTGGTCCTTACCGCGGTGCTCGGACTTAAGGATCCTGACGCGAACCTTGCGCTCGTATGCGTCAAGACCGCGGTATTCTTTATTCTTTCCCTGATAGTGGGGATCGTCATATTCAAGATAATGCAGAAGATCGATCAGAGATGGCCGCATACAAGACGTATTCCCATCCTGGGACTGACCCTTGCGTTCATCATGGCTTATGTTGCCGATAAGTATTTCGGGGTCGCCGATATTACCGGAGCATATGTTGCCGGTATCATCCTGAGCTCGCTGGATGATTCTGAATACATTGACAGAAAGATGGATATCAGCTCTTATATGTTTTTCGGTCCGGTCTTCTTTGCAAGTGTCGGACTGCAGACCAACCTCAGAACGATCGATGTGACTATCATGGCGTTTTCGATCGCGTTCGTCATAGTCGGTCTTTTGGGCAAAGTGATCGGCTGCGGTCTGGTCGCCAAACTCTTGAAATACAATAATTCCGACTGTCTGAAGATAGGAGTCGGCATGATGACCCGGGGAGAGGTTGCCCTGATCGTGGCCCAAAGAGGATTGAAAGCAGAGATCATAGACGGAAGATATTTTACGGCTGTCATCATATTGATAGTTGTAAGCTCGATCCTTACCCCTATAGTATTGAAGGCGATCTATGCGGCAGATGATGCTTGCCCGAAAGAGGAATATAGTGGATAATCAGATCAGGCGCGCGGTCCGGCCGTAAGGACCGGAACAGGCCACAGCAGCTATTCATCACTTTGGGAAAGGGGGCAATATGCGGTACGTATGTCAGATCTGCGGATATGTTTATGATGATGAGAAGGAACAAGTGCCTTTCGAACAGCTTCCGGACAGCTGGAAATGTCCGTTGTGCGGGGCATCAAAATCCGACTTTAAGCCGGAACACAAGGAAAGGGAAACAGCGGAAGTAACGGTTAACACTGAGGCGGCGGATATGAAAAAGCTTTCGGCGGGACAGCTTGCAGCCGTTTGTACGAATCTCGCCAGGGGCTGTGAAAAACAGTATAAGCCGGCAGAAGCCGAGCTTTTCAATGAACTGGCGGCGTATTTCACCCGGATCACCCCGGCAATAAATGATGCCGATGCAGAGACACTTTCAAGACAGCTGCAGGAGGATATCGACAGCTATCCCGATGTCAGGGCTGTCGCCGACCGGAATCAGGACAGAGGGGCGGCAAGAGTCTGCGTCTGGGGAGAGAAGGTCACAAGAATGCTTTCATCCCTTGTTGAAAGATATCTGAAGGAAGGCGAGCAGATGCTGGCCGATACCGATATATGGGTATGTACCGTTTGCGGATTTGTATATATCGGGTCGAATCCTCCGGAGGCGTGTCCGGTATGCAAGGTTCCCGCATATAAGTTTGAAAAGGTTGAAGGGAGGGCATAGACATGGAAAGAAAAGCAGTCAGAAACCTGAGACTTTGTACCAAGGATTGTCTTTGTTTATACGTTTGCCCTCACGGAGCAACCGATACGGAAGACAGTATCATAGATGTCGACAAGTGCACAGGCTGTGGAGAGTGCGCAGCGGCCTGCCCCAGCGGGGCGATAAGCATGGTGCCTGTCCAATATCCTCCTCAGCAGCCAAAGACAGAGGAAGTCAAGGCATGCCTCAATGAGCTTGCGCAGAGTAAATCCGACGGCGAAGTGATGGCTAGAGAGATCGCAAAAGCCACCGATAAGCCGGGGCTTAAACGTCTTATGAAGGCGGTAGAAAGATCGGAGAGACTTATTGCCGAGGACATCATGAGGGAAGCCGGATTTATGCTGCCTCAGGGTGACGGTTCACATGAACTGCTGGAGGAGCTGATAAGTAATCCTCCGACATCGGATTTTCCTTCAGGAAAGGCGGGGGAGCTTTTGGAAAAGCTCTGATCCTGCAGATATGAATTCAGGAAACCAACGGTTTCCTTGCAACACAGTGTAATCTGAAAAATCTTCGTTTTTCGCCGGACTCCATGATGAGTCCGGCTTTTTTACATAGCATATTTACTTCTTCAACACTGTAAGCATGGACATCGCCGTGTCCTATCAGGTTTGCAAGCGGAAGCTCGACTTTATTTATAAACCATAAAGCGACACGGGATCCTGCAGTCATGTCGCGTAAAACAAGGCGCCCGCCCGGCCTGAGTACACGATGCACACTGTCAAAAAAATCCTGAACATTGGGATAATGATGAAAACTCTGGCAGCAGATGACGACGTCAAAGGAGTCATTTTCAAAAGGCAGATTCTCACAGTCGCCTACAACAAGATCGACATCCTTCATGTTTTTAGCCCTGGCGACTTCGATCATCTCCGGAGTCAGGTCGATACCGGTAAAATGCTTTTGAGGATATTTCCTATGGAGTAATGTGAGCATCGGTGCGGGGCCGCATCCGCAATCCAAAAGATCAGTGAAATCCTCTTTTTCCAATTCTTCCAGAACGTCGGGATAATCTTTTTTGCAGAGCTTGTAAATGCCGCCTTTATCTGTTTCGTAAACCCTGGCAGCCCTGGAAAACTCGCTTATGGATAATGACTTATATTCTTTATCCGTCATCGTACATCTCCTTTTTTATTATGATACACCGGAACCCACTGCTTTTATGGGAACGACAGTTGATCATGATCCGCGTGGTTAGTTATATCTAACAATAGCGATGATAGCACAAGCGGCAGAAAAAGTCTACATTCCGGATATGCGAAGTGAATATGCAGGCCGGATATGAGTGCCGGATATGAGTGCCGGATATGGCCTGATGAAGGGCATCCCGGTCTGTTATGTATAAAATCCGGAAAGTGATAAAATAGAGCCGGTAAACAATGTTCTCAAAGCGCAGCCGCTTTCATTACTGACGGCTGAGCCGGAACATTAACAGGAACAAGTGTAGAAACATAAGCATAATAACGAACAGGAAGGTCTGTCATGACAAAGCATATCACGGTACTGATAATGATCGCTGCATCGCTTGCAGTCTTTGGCTGCGGCAAAGCTCCCTCCGCTCCGGGGAAACCAGACGAAGGCGTGGAAGCGGCCGGAGAGGAGTCCGCGTCGGAAGAAGAAGGGACCGAGGACTGGGGAGATGAGGAGAAGGCTCCGGCGATGGTCTTCGGGACCGAGGCCGGGGGAGATGAGGAGAAAGCTCCGGCGATGGTCTCCGGGACCGAGACCGGGGAAGATGAGGAGAAAGTTCCGGCTATGGTCTCCGGGACCGAGACCGGGGGGAATGAGGAGAAGAGAATTACGGATGATCAGGCGGTCTTAGCGATCAAGGATCATTGTCATTCGGTCAATCCGACCCTGCAAGGCATAGAAGATGAAGGCTATCAGGTTTCCTGGAGCATAGAATCAAGCGATGAGAATGAGATAGTCGTCCTTTTCAGATCCTATACGGGAGCGGAGGTGCGATATCATATCGACCCGGTTTCCGGAGAGACATATGTTACGGAGTTTGTTCAGGGAATAACGCCTGAAGAGGAAAGATCAGAAGAAAGCCTTAACGTGTGGGATTATATTAAATAAAGACCGTACGTAAGAAACAGGGGATCAGAAACAGGGGATCAGAAACGTATCCCGTTTCCGCCGGTATGCTTGACTTCATACATCTTTATATCGGCTTTCTTGAATACACTGTCTCTGTATCCTGCATCTGAAAACGCGCAGCCGATCGATACCGTTAAAGGAGGACATTCATCGGGACCCGGTACGGACATACGCTCATTTACGATCCTGGCCTTTTCTTCTATAATGTCTTTATTGGCTTCGGTCAGATCGGCCATTATGACTACGAACTCATCCCCGCCGATCCTGGAAGTGATGTCTGTGCTCCGGAATGTTTCAAGAAGTATTTTGGCAAGTTTTTTCAGGGCGGTATCCCCCATTTCATGTCCATAGGTATCATTTACATACTTGAAACGGTCGATGTCCACAAGCAAAAGTGCGATCGGATATTTCTCGGAGGAAAGAGCATCGGTAACGGTCTTATGACCTCTTCTGTTCAGCACACCTGTCAGCATGTCACGCTCTGCTTCAATTTTGAGCTGTTTTTGTGTTTCAATGCTGTCGTGATAGAACTCATTATAAACATGAGACATATACTTGATCTCATATGTCCCCTTCAGCGGATCGATCCTGTTTTTGGCGGTAATGCTCGCTACCGCATGATTCAACGGGATAACTATCATACGTGAGATCGTTATAAAGAGAAGAACACTGACCAGACACACTACAGCCAGTGAGAAATACAGCAATAACAGAAGCCGTCTCATTTCCTCGCTTTCGATAGCCTCCTTGGTGGACACATCGGACAGAGCGCGGTCCAGACATTGTTTTTCATAGTCTTTGATACGGTTCTTATAGCCGTAGTATTCATTCCCAAATACCAGATCCTCGGCCTTATCGAGCTTTTCTTCATCAGACAGTTTTTCTGCTCCTGCGGGAAGGACCGTATCCTGTACTTCCTGCGGAAGATCGCTTATATTCAGGTGATAGCCTTCGGCCGCATAACGCATTGCCTCATACTCAAGCTGCATAAGCTCCATAGACTGCTCTACCGAATGTTCCAGCAGTTTTACAAGCTCATCGGATACATTGAGATCCTTCAGATCGTTGATCGCGGCCTCTCTGCGCCGGGTCTCATTTGCTTCCTTAAAATAGTCGTCAAGATAAGCGGTGTCACCCCACATGACAAAGAGCTGGACATCTTTTGTCAGATCATCCGAAGCCTCATGGACATTTTCGGCGTCATGCTGGATGCGGGCGTGATCATCGTTAAGCTGCCTGATCTGAAGGTATTCCCTGAAGATATTGTGTGAAATGATAAGTAAAACGATTGCGCATAGTGACAGTATCAATATAAAAATATAGTTAACGATCTTAATACGAATGCCGTTTAATTTCGGCTCGCTTTCCATCTGATCTTCGGAAGTTGACATCATAGGCTCCTGTAATTTGGTGATAAAAGATCAAAGATTTAAAATCTTCCTGCGTATTATACACGCTTTATCGGATAAAATAAAGAATAGACACTGACCATGCTGTATCAGACTTATTTTGCCCCGGCTTTCGGGGTGCAAATATGCCCCCCGGCTCTCGGGGTGCAAATATGCCCCCCGGCTTTCGGGGTGCCAATATGCCCCCCGGCTCTCGGGGTGCAAATATGCCCCCGGCTCTCGGGGTGCAAATATGCTTTGCTCGGTCAGAGCCAGCGCTTATCCGAGCTAAGTACCACGCATTACTATGTTTCATACGAAAATGTCGATAAATCTCCATTTTCTACTCAACAAGTAATTGCGGGTACTGGATCTCGTCTAAGCTAAATGCGGCTCTCATATTCCCTCGCAAAGCATATTTCACCCTCGAGCCGGAAATAAAAACAAGCCTGACCTACCGCAACTTGACGGTATCATTCCCGGTATGTCATCCGGTATGTCATTCGGTATGTCATCCGATATGTCATCCGGTATGTCATCCGGTATGTCATTCGGTATGTCATCCGGCATGTCATCCGGCATGTCATCCTGTATGTCATCAGCCTCCGGTCGGGTTAACGGTTATCGTGAGTTTGATATCAAGACCGGAGGTCTCTTTTTCCGGCGTACTGTTGAATACGGGTGTTCCGTCATCGGCAAAACGAACGTAGGCCAGGTTAGCGTTGCGACATGGATCGTAGAGAGGATTGCAGTCCGCCCATTCGCACTCGTCGTCGTAGCACTTCTGATCTCTGGAATGATATACGATCATAGTGTTTCCGTTTTCATCCACGGTAAAGCTGTTGTGTCCGGGACCGTACTGATCGGTAAAGTCAGAAGTCTGGAGGACAGGCGTGTCCGATTTGGTCCAGCTTGATATATCCATGAGATCGGAACCGTCGTCTGCGCTCAGAAGTCCCACGCAGTATTCCGGACCCGTAGCCGATGCCGAATAGGCCACGTATATCCTGCCTTCGTGCTTTAGCACTGCAGGACCTTCGTTTACGATCTCATTGACCTTTTCCCAGTCATACTCAGGTTTTGAGAGGAGTATCGGATCCGAGGTCAGCTGCCAGGGCTTTTCGGGATCGATCTCGGCCAAAAGAAGCATGGAAGCATTAGTTTTATAGGCCCATATAACGTACTGTTTTCCGTTGTGCTCAAAGGTAGTCATGTCGAGGGAGAAAGCGTCAAAAGAACCGCGATAATTCCCGTCTTTATTCACAAAACGTCCTTTTTCGGTCCAGGCTTCGGGATCCGTAAGTCTGGAGGCATCGGTGCATTCAAGTACCCACGGACGGATCGACCAGATATCGTTGTCGGAATTTGCCGCGTAATAAACGTACCAGTTATCGCCTATCTTATGGAGCTCCGGAGCCCAAATGTGATGACTTTGTTCCCCGGAGTCATGAGCATTCCATATGACCTGATCTTCTGCATCGGCAAGACCTTCAAGAGTGCGGCTTTTTCTGAGCACGATCCTGTCATACCCGTGTTCGGCATCCTTGTACGCCGGCCATGAGGAGGTAAAGTAATAATAACCGTCATCCTCGTTATAGATCACATAGGGATCCGCTCTCTGTGCTATGATCGGATTGTTAAAGTAGGAGATCCGCCCCGTGAGCTCGTGAGTGCCTTCCGTGAGAGCTCCGGTGGATACTACAGGGGTACCGGTTTCATCATACCAGCTTACTTTAGCATTATCCTTTTCACTTCCGTCAGAGAAGGCAACCTTTGCAGTGCCCTTAAATTGAATGTCTTCTCCCTCGGTAATGGTCATGTCCTCATCATCGGTGACGACACTGACCGCCTTAAAATCATATTTGACACCGCCTGTCTGAGAAGCCTCACCGGAGGATTCATCCGTATCACCTGTCTGAGAAGCTTCACCGGATGTGTCATCGGCGGCGGTATCAGTCTCGCCTGTCTGAACAGTTTCATCGGATGCTTTTTCCGATCCGGCGGTATCAGCCGGCGTTTCGGCTGTTTTTCCGCAGCCTGTGCAACATACCATTGAAATCATGACCAGAACGGTCTTTACAAAAAATTTCATGCCAGAATTCCTGCCTTTCGATTCCATATGAGACTTCGGGACAATAAACCGTACAGTAAATCCTTTACGGCAAAAGCGATACGGCAAAAGCGATACGGCAAAAGCGATACGGCAAAAGCGATACGGCAAAAGCAATAAAGTAAAATCCGCACAGTAAAATCAATACAGTGAAATCAGTGTATCATGTGTAAAAATTGGTGTAAACTGTGTTAATATGTGATAGTACATATCTATGGGATAAAAGAGCGCTTTCGAACGAAGGGGGTTCGCTGTGAATGAAAAAGTGACCGAGTATACGGTTGATGAGATCAGATACCTGATGCAGAACATGTCCAAAATGTATGATGTTGCAAGGATTGTCGATCCGATAGAATGCCGGATCTTAAGCATCGGGGATGACGGAACCGTGAGCATGGAGAATAAATGCTACGGGATATGGAAGGCCGATCATAAATGCGTTAACTGTTCAAGCGCCAATGCATGCAGGACCGGGTGTCATCAGGAAAAGGCGGAGCGCTTTGAGGATGATCTTTACCAGATCCAGTCCAATCCGGTAAGGCTTATCCTTCCGGACGGCGGAAATTACGATGCGGTCATAGAGCTTGTCAGCATAAAGAAGGATGAACCGGAGACCGGAGAAATAAATGACAGGGCTTCCGAAAACATCGATCATAATGCGGCGCAGTACAAGGCGATCCACGATGAGCTGACCAGTATCCTTAATACGGGGTCATTCTATGAGTTATCGCGAAATATGATCAATGAGAAAAGCGATAAATCATGGGTGATGATCACGAGCTGCATCATGAATTTCCAGATGCTCAATACATTCTTCGGAGTCCAGAAGGGCAACGAGGTATTGATAGAGACATCGCAGAGATTAAAAAAGATCGCCGACGATGCGGAGGGCTTATGCGGAAGGATCGGAAACGATCAGTTTGCCCTGCTCATGCCCAGAGACAGGTACGATGAGGGAACACTTCTTAATGTCGAGCATGAACTGTCCGAGCATTTTAATTCCGGAATGTATATGTTTGTCATACACTTTGGTGTTTATACGGTCCAGAATCCGTCCCTTCCGATAGCGATCATGTGCGGAAGAGCCAATTCCGCTCTGCATACCATAAGGGATAATGTCAAAAAGTTTGTGGCATATTTTGATGAAGATATGCTTAAGAAGATGCTCTTCGAGCAGGAGGTCATCGTAGGATTTTCCAAGGCGCTCAAGGAAGGGCAGTTCAGGATGTATCTGCAGCCGCTTGTGGATCAAAACGGAAAAGCCATGGGTGCGGAGGCCCTTATCAGATGGGTCAGGCCGAACGGGGATATGGTCATGCCCGGAAAGTTCATAGAGATCTTAGAGAGGGCGGATCTTATCCATGAGCTTGATATGTATATATGGGAATGTGCCGTAAAACAGCTGGATCAGTGGAAGGGAACGTCAAAAGAAGATCTGACGATATCGATAAACATGTCCGCAAAGGATTTTTTCAATATCGATGTGTATGATGTGCTCACGAAGCTTATCGACAAGTATCAGGTCAGTACCGACAACCTGAGACTTGAGATAACGGAGACCGCGCTGCTTGACGATCCGAAGAGCAGTGATGAGATCGTAAGAAAACTCAGGGAGAGGGGATTCATCGTGGAACTTGATGATTTCGGCAAGGGTTATTCTTCTCTCAGCATGCTCAAGAATATCCATGCGGATATACTGAAGATAGATATGAGTCTTGTGAGGGAGATCGAGGTCGCAAAACGCAGCAAGACCATAGTGAGATCGATCGTAAACATGGCGCAGGCACTGGACATGGATATAATAGTGGAAGGGGTCGAGACGGAGAATCAGTTAAATATACTGTCCGAAATGGGGTGCAGTAACTTCCAGGGATTTTATTTCTCAAAGCCCATCCCGACCACGGATTTTGAAAGCATATATGACCAATACGGATACTTCGGAGGCAGCTCTGCCCTAAGCCCGGCACGGGGCTGATCCGGTCTTTATACAATCTTAATATCAGGATAAAAGACTTAATCTGACCTTATCCCGATCGAATATATAATTTATATATAGACCGGAGGTGAGATCAGATATGTCTTTATTATCAAGGATCAGGGAAAAATTTACATCCTTTCAGATAATAATCATCGCATTTGTAAGCGTGATAATTCTGGGGGCTTTTTTGCTGGTTCTCCCTGTGTCATCGGCGGATCACAGCACCACTTCGTTCTGGACCGCTCTTTTTACCTCCACTTCAGCAATATGCGTGACCGGACTTGTCGTGTGCGACACGGCGACGTACTGGTCTTATTTCGGACAGTTTGTGATACTCAGTCTGATCCAGATAGGGGGCCTTGGAGTCGTAACGGTCGCATCTTTCATAACCATGCTGGCAGGAAGGAAGATCGGTCTGATGCAACGGCAGATCATGCAGAATGCCCTTTCCGCGCCTCAGGTCGGAGGGATCGTAAGACTGACAAGATTCATTCTTATAACATCTTTTTCCATAGAAATGATCGGAGCGTTACTGCTCCTGCCGGTCTTTGTTCCGATGTTTGGAGCGCGGGGAATATGGTTGTCGGTCTTTCATTCAATATCGGCGTTTTGTAACGCGGGGTTTGATCTGATGGGAAGGAATACAGGTGAATTCAGCTCTCTGACATCCTTTGCGGCAGATCCCTACCTGACGACTGTCATAGCGATCCTTATAATCACCGGCGGTTTCGGCTTTATCAGCTGGAGCGATATCGCCACAAAAAGGTTTGATATAAAGGCTTACCGGCTGCAGACTAAGATAATCATGTCAACCACTCTCGCTCTGATCGTGATCCCCTGCATTTTTTTCTTTGTCTTCTGCTTTGACGGGCATCCGCTGAAGGAGCGGCTGTGTCTGTCTTTTTTTCAGGCCGTTACACCAAGGACAGCCGGGTTTAATACTGCGGATCTGTCCGCAATACCCGAGGCGGGGATATTGATGACCATGGTCCTGATGCTGATCGGCGGCTCTCCCGGTTCGACAGCCGGCGGGATGAAGACCACGACCACGGCAGTCCTTTTCGGAAATATTGTGGCGGTATTCAGAAGGAGACCGAACGCCAATTTTTACGGGAGAAGAGTGGATGATACTCTGGTCAAAAGCGCTTCCGCCATATTTTCAATGTATGTCACGCTTGCAGTCTTTGCGGCGCTGTTTATCAGCATCAATGAAGATCTGCCGATACTGACGTGTTTATTTGAAACGTTTTCCGCAATAGGAACGGTCGGGCTTTCTCTCGGGATAACAACAAAACTATCCCATATATCGTACACTGTACTTATTCTGCTCATGTTCCTTGGAAGGGTCGGAGGACTTACGATCATGTATGCGGCCTTTTCACACAGGGACTTAAGCACATCAAAGTATCCGGTTGAAAACATAATGATAGGATAAGGAGATCTAAAATGAAATCAGTATTGCTTATCGGGTTGGGAAATTTCGGAATGTTGATCGCAAAGCAGATCCATGAAATGGGGCATCATATCATGGCGGTCGATCTGAAGGAAGACAGGGTCAACGAGACGCTTCCGTATGTGACCGATGCCCTTGTGGGAGACAGCACGAACAGGAGCTTTCTGGAATCCTTGGGGATAAATAATTTCGATGTATGCATCGAGACGATAGGCAATGATTTTCAGAGTTCGCTTGAAACGACCTCACTGCTTAAGGAGCTCGGGGGAAAGCTTGTGGTATCCAGAGCCAACAGAGAGGTGCAGGCTAAATTCCTTTTGCGAAACGGCGCGGATGAGGTAGTCAATCCGGAAAAGCAGATCGCAAAATGGACGGCCATCAGATACATGTCCGATCACATCCTTGATTACATCAAGCTGGACGACAGTCATGCGATATTTGAGGTCGATCTGCCTAAGGACTGGCTCGGCAAAAGCATAAGCGGGATCAATATCAGGCAAAAATACGGGATAAACATTCTGGCTATCAAGGAAAACGGCGTCATGAACCTGTCCTTCGATCCGAATGACAGCTTTCATGAAAATGAAACACTGCTGATACTGGGTGAATACAAAGCGATACAAAAGTGCTTTCATATATGACACGTATAGTACGGGTTTCAGGCAGGAAAAGAGGTGATCCATATGAAGATTATTCTGGTGATCTTGTGTATGCTTGTATTTGCTATATGGGGATATCATATAATGGATGAGGTGGATCGGTTCATCAAAGATCGCGGAAACAGATATGTCATATAGGCAGGATCGGGAGAATAAATGAAAAAAAGCGACAGCGGCGCATTAGGTAAATCCGGGGAACACGTGCTTGTCTGCCTGTCCCAGTCGCCTACAAACCGCAGGATAATATACGAGGCGTC
>JAILQK010000060.1 GCA_024699045.1 Lachnospiraceae bacterium
TCGATCTCCGGAAATGCCAGCAATCTTTATTATCACTATAAGGTCCTTGATGATGCGACAAGGGAGCAGATATTCTCGGATATATATGATGAATCGGAATGGCTTATAAGACTTGTGGAAAACCTTCTTTCGGTCACCCGTATCGAAAACGGCGAAATGGAGATAAATACCACGCCCGAGGTTTTGGATGACGCGGTCGATGAGGCGATGAAGCATATCGACAGAAACAGGGTCCTTCATAATATAACCGTTAAGCGGCCGGATGATATCGTGATCGCGGAGATGGATGCGAAGCTCATCGTTCAGGTTATAATCAATATCGTGAACAATGCGATAAAATATACGCAGGAGGGCTCCGATATCACCGTGGAATACAAAGAAGAAGCCGATAAGGTCATCGTAAGCATTTCCGATAACGGGCCCGGAATGGATGAGCAGGTAAAGGAACATGTTTTTGATATGTTCTATACCGGGAAGAACAAGGTAGCCGACAGTAAAAAGAGCATGGGGCTCGGGCTTGCGCTCTGCAGATCGGTCATAGAAGCTCATGGCGGAAAGATAAACGTGAGCGACAATATTCCTTCAGGATGTATTTTCAGTTTTGATCTGAAGAAAGGAGAGATTATCATAAATGAATAAGTTCCAGATCCTTGTAGTGGAAGATGATCCTCCCATCAGAAAGCTGATCGCAACGACTCTTAAGACGCATGATTATAAATATCTGCTTGCGCAAAACGCGGAAGAAGCCCTGATGCAGGCGTCCACCTACACTCCGGACGTGATGTTTCTCGACCTGGGACTTCCCGACCTTGACGGAGTTGAGGTCATCAGACGGATCAGGGAGTGGTCCAATATGCCGATCATCGTCATAAGCGCGAGGAGCGAGGACGAGGATAAGATCGAGGCACTGGATGCGGGAGCCGATGATTATCTTACGAAGCCTTTTTCGGTAGAGGAGCTTCTTGCGAGACTAAGGGTGATGCAAAGAAGGATAGCGCTTTTAAGATCTGATTCTGAAGTAATGGATGATCCGGTATATGTGAACGGGGAGCTGAAGATAGATTATGCGGCAGGCTGCGCTTATCTTAACGGGGAAGAGATAAAGCTCACCCCGATCGAATATAAGCTTTTGTGCCTTCTGGCCCGGAATACGGGAAGGGTGCTCACGCATAAGTACATAACCCAGAAGATCTGGGGGAGCGCATGGGACTCCAACATTGCTTCGCTGAGGGTATTTATGGCGACACTCAGGAAAAAGCTTGAAAAGGAGAACGGGAATGTATCGCTCATCCAGACGCATATCGGGATCGGCTACCGTATGCTGAGGCTCGACGAATGGGGGAGCGTGAAACCGTCTGCGGATCAGCCCCCCCGGACAAGGTAAGTGTTTATTTGCGGCCCGGGCCACCCGGGCGAAGTGTAAGTTTTTTGCTGCTTATGCTTTGTTGAACTTTTCTTTGCCCTGTTTGCACCTGGGACATTTCCAGTCATCCGGAAGATCCTCGAAGGCAACTCCGTCATGCTCTGCCGGATCGTATACGTATCCGCATACCGAGCATACATATTTGCCGCTTGATTCCTGTGCCTTAAAATCAACCTCCGCAAAGATGGTTTTGGGAGGATCATTAAGATCCATCACCTTTTTGCCTTCAAGGTTTTCATAGCCCTGAGGGGTATGTGTCCCGCAGTATACGCTCGGATGTGCCGATATAAATTCACGGATCCTGTCCTGTGTTTCTCTGGCGGCTGCAAGATCATCGAACACGACGGACAGTTTATTCTCGTACAGCGCTTCATCCACATAGGTGATATCACCGTGAAGGATGTAGAAGAGGCCTTCATTCTCCACGATCACTATGCTGTTACCGTTCGTATGTCCTTTTGCCCTGATCAGGTACACACCGTCTATGATCTTCTGGCTTTCAGGGAAGTTGTAATAAGCGCCGTCGGTAAATTTTACCGGGACAAGCCCGTTCACGCCCTGAAGCTCGTCGGCGGATAATTCGTCTTCGTTCACATAGATCTTTGCATTCGGGAAAGACCTGAGTTCACCCGAATGATCCGCATGTTTATGTGTAAGGAGGATCCTGGTCACCTGCTCGGGTTTGTATCCGAGTGCGGCAAATGCATCCATGTAGCTGCAGATATCTTTGCCGGTAAAGGCAAGGCTGTTCTCATCGGGCGACTCCTCAGGGGTTCCCGCCGGAAGACCTGTATCCACGAGGATCACCTCGTTTCCGGTGTCGATCAGATAATTCTGAAGACTTCCGCGATACCTTATGTTTTTATCAAACTTATCGGGCCCCTCCTCCCCGCCGAATGCGAAGGGCTGTGAATAGAATCCGTCTTTTCTGAATTTGACTGCCTTTATCTCCATACTTTATTCCTCCTTTTTTTGTTGAAATCCTGATGTTACTGACCAATAATATGATCTGCAGCGCATTACTTTTACTTTACAACCTGTCTCTGATAATCTCAAGTGCCTGACGGAGATCGAATATCGGGGGCAGGTCGAATATCGGGGTAATATCGGGGGATTTTATCGATCCGTCCTCATTGATACTTCCATATTGAGGAGTGGGCGGGGAACGGGTAAAATGGATACGATGAAAAAGTATTTTTACGTAATAAAAACACAGATAATAAAGAGCCTGACTTACGAATTTAATGTCTACGGCAACATCATCATGCAGACCATTATAATGATAACCTCGGCTTATTTCTGGAGAGCATTGTATAAAGACCGGGGTATGGTCGGAGATGTCGATGTGGACAGCATGCTCACCTATGTTATCCTGTCCTCGCTTTTGTCGGTGTTATTCATCACCAATGTTGAACGAAGGATCGAGATGAGCGTGGAAAAGGGCACCGTAGCCACGGATATGATGAAGCCGATAAATGTGTTCGGGGTTTATTTTGCCGAGGACATCGGGAATATCATAGCTTTGGCTTTGCAGAACATGCTTCCCATCCTGCTGATAGGCTCGCTCATGATCAGGGTTCCGGTAATGAAAGACATACACGATCTTCCGTTTTTTATTATTTCCGTCGTACAGTCGTTTCTGATAAACTGGCTGGTCGCGGCTTTATTCGGAATGATCGCTTTTTCGGCGGTCAATATCGACGCGCTTATTCAGGTAAAAAAGCATCTGCTAAGACTTCTTTCGGGAAGCATCATACCGATCTGGTTTTTTCCGGGCAGTATCTCGAAGATACTTGGAGCGCTGCCCTTTGTTTATATTTACCAGCTGCCCGTGAGCATATATATCGGGAAGGTGGACCGTGCGCAGCAGCTTGGACAGTTGGGCATACAGTTTATATGGCTTGTGATCCTTTCGGTCATATTTCTCCATGCTCAAAACAGGGTTACAAGTAAGGTTATGATCCAGGGGGGCTGAGATGGGAAAAGCTTTCAGGGAACTGATCCATTACATGGATGTAACGGCTCAGGTCATCAAAATGGCGTTTATGACAATAATAGAATACCCGTCGAATATCGCCGGATGGCTGATCTCCAATCCGCTTCAGTTTATCATGGGGTTTGCCATCATAAGGTTTGTCGTGGAATCCTTCGGGCAGATCAACGGCTGGAACTACGGACAGCTTGCTTTTTTGTACGGACTTTCGGTCATATCGCATGCGCTTTCGATGATAGTATTCGTGCAGGGATGGTTTATGGGTTACTACGTGATCGAGGGGGAGTTTGACAGATATCTGACAAGACCGCTCGGAGTTTTGTACCAGTTCTTTTTTACAAATATCAATGTCATCGGAGTGACGGATCTGATCCCGGGGATCCTTGTCTTTATCTATGGATGTGTCAAATGCGGGATAAGCGTGAATCTGCTATTTGTCGTTAAGGTGCTTATTATCCTTACCGGGGCCACACTCATCCGCGGGGGGATATACATCCTCCTCGGCAGTACCTCCTTCCATACGAGAAGCTACGTGGATTTCGGGCAGTATACGCAGGAGATCATCGATAAAACCACGATGTATCCGCTTTCCATGTATCCCGAGAGCCTGCAGTTTATCCTGACGTATCTTATCCCTGTCGGCTGGATATCATTTTATCCGGTGTCCGATCTTCTTGGGATGAACGGGGATCTTAACGGGGTTATTATTCCTTTTATTACGCTGGGGGTGGGAATATTGATGATGGTGATCGCAGGGCTGTACTTCAATTTCGGGCTTAAAAAATACGAAAGCGCAGGTAACTGAAAATGATAGACGTTCAAAATCTGAGCAAGGATTATATTCTCAAGCGAAAAAGCCCGGGCTTAAAGGGGGCGATCAAAGGGCTTGTGGCGCCGGACCGTCATATCAACCATGCGGTCAGTGATCTGTCATTTCATATCGACAGGGGAGAGATAGTCGGATTCATAGGTCCCAACGGGGCCGGGAAAAGCACTACCATCAAAATGATGTCGGGGATTCTTACGCCCACAAAGGGCAGAGTGCTGATCGCGGACAGCGATATCTCGAAACACAGAAAAGAGGTGGTAAGGGATATCGGGGTCGTATTCGGACAGAGATCACAGCTCAACTGGGATCTTCGTCTGGGGGAGAGCTTTGAGCTTTTAAAGCATATCTATCAGATCGATCAGGGAGATTATGACAGGACACTTGATGATCTGGACAGGATCCTTGGGATAAGGGAACTCATCGATAAGCCGGTAAGACAGATGTCGCTTGGACAGAGAGTGAAGGGGGATCTTGTGGCTGCGATGATCCATTCCCCAAAGGTGCTGTTCCTTGACGAGCCGACGATAGGTCTTGATGTTTCCGCGAAATACTCGCTTCGGAAATTCATAAAGGAGATCAATACCGTAAGGAAAACAACGATCATCCTCACGACACACGATCTCGGTGATATACAGGAGCTCTGTGAAAGGCTCATTATCATAAATCACGGGGTGATGATGGAGGACGGGGATCTTGCCCAGATCGTCGACCGGATCGCACCTTACAAAACGCTGGTCGTTGAGTATTATGACGAATCGGCTCCTGAACACGAAAGGTGCGAGATGACGGAGCACAAAGGGAATGTGGCAAAATACAGGTTTATGAAAAAGGATATAACGGCTGCGGATATCATCGCCGATCTCTCCAAAATAAAAACGATAAAGGACGTTTCCATAGAGGAGACCGGGATCGA
>JAILQK010000110.1 GCA_024699045.1 Lachnospiraceae bacterium
GCGATCATGCCGGTCGCCGCACTCCATAAAGAACGTACCATGGCCTTTCCTCCTTACCCTTTAAAACTAAACTCTTCCCAGCTGCGTCGAATCGATTTCCAATGTATTATCGATCGTCTGCATCATCTTCTGATTGGTTTCATATGCTCTGGTCACACTGATCAAGCTTACCATCTCGGATACCACCTGCACATTGGACGCTTCCAGATATCCCTCATACACTTCTGCGGTACAGGTCTTGAACGTCGCACCCTCTACCGGTTGAAAATAGTTCTCTCCGTAATGTTCCAGATAGTTATAATCCGTAAAATCCTGAAGTCCGAGCTGGGCAACGATATTGTTGTTCTGATAAATATATCCCTTATGATCGATGCTTGCATCATTCAAAGTATCCAGACGGATATGTCTTCCGTTTACATCCAGAACATAGTCTCCGTCCTTTGTGACAAGATATCCGTCATCCTTCAGTGTAAAGGAACCGTCTCTGGTATATTTGGTACTGGTCTGTCCGGACTTGTTGGTGAATTCCACCGTAAAGAAACCGTTTCCGGATAATGCCAGATCATAAGGATTTCCGGTCGTCTTAAAAGCGCCCTGGGAGTAATCCACGTAGGTCTCACCGATCTTTACGCCGAGATTTGCTTTTCCGACGCCGTCCGCATCGGCCGCTGTCGAAAGATCTTTGATCTTATACATCAGCATCGTGTCAAAGGCCTGTGCCGTCGTACCTTCTTTTTTGTATCCGGTCGTTGCGGCATTCGCCATATTGTTGCTGATGACATCCAATTTCTGCTGCTGGTGTCTCAATCCTGTATAAGCAGTGTAGAGTCCTTTTACCATAAGATTCTCCCTGTTAGCATAGGCTAACTATAATGCCGGTTTAAATATCAGATAATATCTCAACATATTTGCCGGTCCCGATCGCCACACAGGTCATGGGGTCGTCGGCAGTCATGCAGTTGATTCCCGTCTTATCCTTGATCAGATCTTCCAAGCCGCGTAACAGAGCACCGCCACCCGTTAATACGATTCCGCGATCCGCAATATCTGCGGCCAACTCCGGAGGGGTCTTTTCCAAAACGCTGTGGATCGTCTCTACGATCTGTGCCGTTGTCTCTCGCAGCGCTTCCTCTGTCTCATTGCTGGTAACTCTTACTTTTCTCGGAAGACCGGTCACAAGGTTTCGACCGTTCACTTCCATTTCCATTTCTTCATCATCATCGTCCCGATAAGCCGTTCCGATCTTGATCTTAATATCCTCTGCGGTTCTTTCACCGATCAGAAGATTATGTTTCTTACGCATATAACGTACAATGGCATCGTCGAAATCATCTCCGGCGATCTTGATGGAATCACTGACAACCGTTCCACCCAAAGAGATCACGGCCACATCCGTGGTACCACCGCCGATATCGACGATCATATTGCCGCAGGGTTTACGAATATCGATACCTGCTCCGATCGCTGCTGCGATCGGCTCTTCGATCAAAGATACATCTCTCGCACCTGCTTCGTAGGTAGCATCCTCAACCGCCTTTTTTTCTACTTCCGTAACCCCACTGGGGACGCAGACTACGATCCTCGGGCGACGGAAAGATTTCTTTCCGAGTGCCTTCTGAATGAAATACTTCATCATTTTTTCCGTTACGGTGTAATCGGAAATAACGCCCTGTCGTAAGGGACGTACCGCTTTGATATTTCCGGGTGTTCTACCGAGCATCAGTCTGGCATCTTCACCGATCGCCTTGATCCTGTTGGTATCCACATCAAAGGCAACCACACTCGGCTCCTTTAACACAACACCCTTCCCCTTGATATATACAAGAATACTTGCTGTTCCCAAATCAATACCGATATCTGTATAACGCATCTTTCTTACCTCTCTTCAATGCCGTTTGCGGCATTCGGTCAACATTTTTACATACTCATCTCATCGTACATACAGAATTATTATATCGTATTTATGGGACATTTCAAACACTTTTTCACATTTTATGTAAATTCAAAAAAGCACGGCTGCAAATCCCCCTTTTCCTCATTGGGGCATACGCATCCGTGCTGATCTTTATTTCGTCACATTTCGCACGTTTCTTAACCCCTTTCGGGGATTTTATTATTTTTTTGCCTTCTTCGCTTTTTCCAGCATCGGCTTGATATAAAGACCGGTATAGCTCTTTTTGTTCTTCACGATCTCTTCCGGCGTACCTTTGGCGATCACGGTTCCGCCTCCGTCTCCGCCTTCCGGTCCCATATCGATGATATAGTCCGCCGTCTTGATCACATCCAGATTATGTTCGATGACGATCACGGTGTTCCCGCCTTCCGTCAGACGCTGTAGGATCTCAACCAGCTTATGCACATCCGCAAAATGCAGACCCGTAGTCGGCTCATCCAGAATATAACAGGTCTTACCCGTAGAACGGCGCGAAAGTTCCGCCGCCAGTTTGATACGCTGCGCCTCACCGCCGGACAGTGTCGTTGAAGGCTGTCCGAGCTTTACATAGGAAAGCCCAACATCATAAAGTGTTTGGATCTTATTTCGGATACTCGGCACATTCTCAAAGAACTTCAGCGCCTCTTCCACAGTCATATCGAGCACATCGTATATGCTCTTCCCTTTATAAAGAACGTCCAATGTCTCGCGGTTATACCGCTTTCCGCCGCAGACCTCACAGGGCACATAGACATCCGGCAGGAAATGCATCTCTATCTTGATTATACCGTCTCCCGAACAGGCCTCGCACCTGCCTCCCTTAACATTGAAGGAAAAACGGCCCTTTTTATAGCCTCTTGCTCTGGCCTCCGAAGTGGCCGCAAAAAGATCCCTTATATCATCGAAGATCCCTGTATAGGTTGCGGGATTTGAACGCGGGGACCTCCCTATCGGAGACTGGTCTATATCTATGATCTTATCAAGACCTTCATAGCCGCTTATGGATCTGTGCTTTCCGGGGATAGTGCCTGCGCGGTTTAATTTTCTTGCAAGGAACTTATAAACTATCTCATTTATCAGCGAGCTTTTCCCGGAACCCGAAACTCCGGTCACACAGGTAAACACCCCCAGAGGGATATCCACGTTAAGGTCCTTAAGGTTATTCTCCGAAGCTCCCCTTACTTTAAGGAACGCTTTGGGCTTACGCCTTTTTTCGGGAACAGGGATCGAAAGCTTCCCCGAAAGGTACATTCCGGTTAAGGACTCAGGATTGTCTATTATATCTGAAACGCTGCCCTCTGCAACTATCTTTCCTCCGTTTTCTCCCGCTCCGGGCCCGATATCTATAAGGTAATCCGCTGCCCTCATAGTATCCTCATCATGCTCTACGACGATAAGGGAATTACCCATGTCACGAAGGTTCTTAAGCGCCCCAAGGAGCTTGTCATTATCCCTTTGATGCAGCCCTATGCTCGGTTCGTCCAGAATATAGGCGACCCCTACCAGGCCCGAGCCTATCTGGGTAGCAAGCCTGATCCTCTGGGCTTCCCCTCCCGAAAGCGATGCCGCAGACCTCCCCAGGGTAAGATAATCAAGGCCCACCTCGACAAGGAATCCTAGCCTTGAGCTTATCTCCTTAAGGATCTGCCTTCCAATGAGCATCTGCTGTCTGGTAAGCTTAAGTCCGTCCATAAAGTCCTTAAGCAGACTGATGGTCATTTCGGTAAGCTCGTAGATGTTTTTTTCACCCACGGTCACGGCAAGCGCATCCTTCTTAAGCCTCATTCCCTTGCATTGACTGCAGGGAGTGATCCGCATAAAGGACTCATACTCGGCCTTCATGTTATCGGAGGCAGTCTCCCGATACCGTCTTTCCACGTTTCTTACGATGCCTTCAAAGGCCACATCGTAAACGCCGACCCCTCTCTGTCCCTTATAATGAACCTTTACTTCCTTCCCGTCGGTCCCGTTTATCAAAACCTGCTTTATATTATCCGGATAATCCTCAAAGGGCGTATCAAGATCGAAGCCGTATTCATCCATCAGGGCCTTCAGCGTTGCATAGGTAAAGCTCCCCTTATCGGTACAGCTCTGCCAGCCGATAGCTTTAATGGCTCCCTCTGAAATGCTCTGGCTCATATCCGGGATCATAAGATCTATGTCAAACTCCATCTTATAGCCAAGTCCCGCGCAGACCGGACAGGCTCCGAAAGGATTATTAAAGGAAAAACTCCTCGGTTCGATCTCATCTATGCTTATATTGCAGTCAGGGCAGGCAAAATGCTCGGAAAAGGTCAGCATTTCCCCGCC
>JAILQK010000135.1 GCA_024699045.1 Lachnospiraceae bacterium
GGAGAGGCCTGCTGCGTCATCTGCTGCACGGTTGATCTTATAACCGGATGACAGTTTCTCTGATGACTTTGCCTGTGCGCTCTGAGTGATGCCAAGCATTCTGTTGGAATTCATTGCTGTTAAATTGTGCTGTACTACCATAACCTTTCCTCCTTGAATGTGTTTGCCCCAAATCCATTTGGGGTAGTGTGCCCCGTTTGGGCTGTTGTTAGTAGTTTTTCGGAAATTTCGGGCGGTACCCTCCCGGACTTTCCTTTTATCTGCCATACGGAAGCCTTATCTCCCGCATGTGCACATGTTATGAAATTTTATCAGCGGCTTCTTTCAAAACACTTTTTGAAACTCTCTGCCGCTTACAAAAGATATATCGGAACAACCGAAAAAAAAATTAACCCCTTTTTAAAAATAATTTTCCCGATCGAGCATATCCAGCAATCCTGCCGACAAAACGGAATCCATCTTCCTCGCAAACCAGGCATCGGTTCCTCTTATCGCTTCAATATCTCTTTCATCCAGCACCGCAGGCGCCTTAAGACCGTCTCTTTTGTCCCAGACCACATATCTGCGGTTGTTCCGGACAACCCTTTCTCTCCATTCGGGAGAATTAAAGAATATAGTCTGGAAAAAGAACTCTTCAGGGATATAGGTCGTCCTTAGATCCTTTAAGAACCCTTGTTCCCCGGCTTTGTCCAGCGCATATTCCGCCGCCGCTTTAGGCATCGAGCTCCACACCGTTCCCTTATAAATGCTCTCATATTCTCCAAGCCGGCACCGCCTTATCCCTATAAGCTTCTGCAGTCTGACGGATCTTCTGTACAGATCCTCCGCTGCTCTTTTTCCCTGATCGAACATGCCGCATATATTATATTGACGATATCTTTCTTCAGGAACCGGAGCATCACTCAGATAGATCCTGTTGTCATTTTCCGCCTCCCTGATATCGTGTACCGGATAATCCTGTCCGGAAATGATGTGGATATAGCTTACCTCGTTATGACTTACTGCCTTTTTTAATAATAAAAGGATCGCATACAGATGTTTTATGCTTCCCCAGGTGGTCGCATATTCGGAATAAACTTCGACATTTCCTCCCGCTTTAAGCCTGCCGGCATCAAAATCCCTTATATAACGCTTGTCTATATGTATGAAGATACTGAAGTGCTCTCTGTCAAGCTCACCGCAGAGCCGGTATAGCATCTCCGGATCTTTATAGGCCGTGATGATGACCGCCTGCATAGGATCCCCGGATCGCCTCAGTTATGACATCCGCCGTGTCCGCAGTCGTGATCCCCGTGGCCTTCATGATCATGATGATCACAGGTAGCCTCACCGTTCTCGGCAAGTGTTCCCGAAAGATATGCCTGTACAGCATCGTCAGCCTTGCCCGACGCTCCTGCATAGACTTTTATACCGGCTCCGCCCATGGCTGAAATGGCTCCGCCTCCGATCCCGCCACAGATCAGAACCTTTGCGCCTTCCTCCTGCAGGAACCCGACGAGAGCCCCATGCCCGGTATCTCCCGTGTCTACCACCCGGTCAGACTGTATACCGCCGTTTTCTATTTCATAAACCTTAAACTGCGGGGTTCTGCCGAAATGCTGGAATATCTCTCCGTTTTCATATGTAACCGCAACCTTCATACTTCACCTCCATCGATCATCTTTATTAAGTCCTGTCGATCGCCGGTTTTATTATTCATAGCGAAAGGATCCTTCATTATATGAAGGAGTCCTGCCTAAAACGAGCTTTACCCCCGTCCGGGGCATGACCAGGCGGGACTTTTTATCAGAAGATATACTACCACAAATCCGGTCGTGCTCCAAACAGATGGGGCTGACAGCCGTTCTTTATTAATATATGGACCGTAATAAAATATTCCCCTGCAAAGCATCATTCCCCTGCAAAGCACCATTCCCCTGCAAAGCATCATTCCTCTGCAAAGCATTATTCCTCTGCAAAGCATATTTTACTCTCGGGATATGTACAATATTAAGGATCTATATGTTATTATTAAATGGTCGGTCTTTTTTATTAATGAAAGGTTTTACGTCTTATGTTCACGGTTAATAACCACAGGCTCTGTGAAAACTGTTTTTCCATGATCGATGCGGAGCCTTGTCCTAAATGCGGATACGATAAACACACGTACCGCGATGATCCGATAACCCTTGCTCTCGGTAGCCGGCTCAATGAGCGCTATCTTATAGGGGGAGTGATAGGAAAGGGCGGTTTTGGAATCACTTATCTTGCCTATGATATGAAGCTTGATGCCAAGGTTGCCGTAAAAGAATATTACCCTATCGGGCTCGCCATAAGGACCCCTGGAAACACCACGGTTTCCGTATCCGATCATGACTCCGAAGAAACCTTCAAAGCCGGTGCAGAAAAATTCTACAACGAAGCAAAAATGATCGCCCGTTTTAACGGGAATACCAATATAGTAAGTGTTCATGATTTCTTCTATGAGAATGACACTGTATATTTCACTATGGGATATCTTCAGGGTGAAACGCTCAAATCCCATCTGAAGCATTCAAGGCTCAATGCAGGACAGGCCGTCAGAGTTATGCAGGACATCACCAACGCACTCATGCTGGTGCACAGTGAGAACATCCTGCACAGAGATATCTCACCAGACAATATCATGATCTGTAAAGACGGCAGCATCAAGCTTTTGGATTTCGGAGCCGCCAGACAGGTAACGGCCGAAAGATCCCAAAGTCTTTCCGTCATACTAAAGCAGGGCTTTGCCCCACTGGAACAATATCAGAAAAGAGGAAAACAGGGACCCTGGACAGATATCTATGCACTCGGGGCCACGATCTACAATGCTCTTACCGGCGAACTGCTTGACGACCCCATGACAAGACTTGAAGATGATTCCGAGCTCATGGATAATGATCACGGTATTCCGGAATCGCTTTGGAACATCATCAAAAAATGCATCATGCTTAAGATCGAGGAACGCTACCCCGATATCTTCGAATTAAAAAAAGACCTTAATGCTGTAGGGATCGAGCCTGAACCCCTTTGCAGCACAGAAGAAGATTCCGCCTTCCTCCCCATGGCAAAGACGGC
>JAILQK010000162.1 GCA_024699045.1 Lachnospiraceae bacterium
TGGCAGGATCTCATGGTCTCCAGTGCCGCCTCATGCTTTTGGGGCGTAACCCCGGCGCAGCAGGAAGCATCAACGCTTATCATCGTCTCAGGCATCGCCGCTTTTAAGAGCAATGCATTTGAAACAACGCAGATATCGGTACATAATCCTATCAGCTCTATGGTTATCTCCTCTTTTTCCGAGATTCCCTTTATGATATCCGCAAGCTCCGTAGATCCAAAGGTGGGTTTATTTATGATCATGGCGCCCTTTACCGCTTCGGCTACCCTAGGATCGAGCTCCCATCCCGGAGTTCCTTCGATACAATGCTCCACGGGAAGGTTTTTCCCTTCCTGTGTACTAAGATAATCCTTTTGATGCGTATCCTTTGTAACAAAGATATCCTCTGTCCTGTACTCCCGGATCTTTTTTACCACTGCGGGTACTATCGCTTCCGCTTCCTTTGTTCCAAGGGAACCGTCGACAAAATCCTTCTGCATGTCGACTACTATCAGTAATCTTCTCATCTTTGATACTCCTGTTCTTTTGATCTAAATTAGTATTTTAACCTTATGTCTGTCAGGGCAACCTGATCACCCGTGATCGCCGCATAGATCTGAGGAACCTCTGTCCTGATTGTCGTTGTATTCTCGATGCTTATCCCCAGATTCTCGGTTTTAAGAAGGATCTTATTCCTGCTCTTCTCAATAAAGATCTCGCACTCCATTCCCCTGCGGTTGGCCTCTTTCCAGGCATCCCATCCTGAGAATCCCTCTTTTTTCTTCATTTTGAATGAATTAGTCGCGAATTCATCCGTCACATAATTCTCACCGTTCAGCTTGATCAGGGCATATTCGCGATAATTTTCCCCCTGAACCCGTCCGTCATCCGAGCTGTATATCACGATATACGGACAGTGCCACACAAGGCTCGCTCCGGGAAGGCTCATTGTATGAAATGCGATCTTCAGCCTGTCTCCGATCAGGATCCCTTCCGTGTATGCGGAACGGGTACGGTCGACCTGAACATTGGGAACATCCGATTCCAGATGATCTATATAGCTTACAGGATCTACGATCCTTGGTATGTCTCCCGGTCCGACAGTCTGCCCCACAGGCGTTTTCTGAATGTTACTGATCCGGCAGTTCTCTCCCGTGATACCGATATAGGCGGCATTTGAACTTCCGGGAAGCGCTACTGTGACCTCCTTGTCACAAAGCTCCGACCTCATAACAAGCCGGATATGATCCTCATATCGTCCCGCGATTATTTCATAATGGCCACGCTCACGGCTCTTACCGTCATCCTCTCTTTCCTCTGTTATCTTCTCTTCTGTCTTTCGGGCTGCTGTCGTGATGCTGTGCCTGTCAAACCAGACCTCACCATACTCAAGATAATGATAATTTTCGATGGCCCTTTTATTATCATGAACCCTTCCGTCATAGGAATCAAAAAGCACCAGAGCCGGAGCGCTGAACCCGTTTTCCGCGTCCGGGAGCCTGTCACAGTCAAAACCGATCTTAACGACATCACTTTCAACGGATATGCCTGCGGAAGTGTTTTCTCTGTACGTCGTGCAGACGATCTCATCCTCCGGTTCTCTGCTTTCCTGTGTGATCTCCCCGCTTTCGGAATCAATGATCTTTACCATGATATCTGCATAAACCGGATCAAACTCTTCCCCTGCGCCCTTTACAAAAGCTTCCCTTGCCTCAAAACTCGGATGGGCCGCCCTGTATCTTTTCTTTGTGATCATCGTGATATAGGCATCCGCGACGCCGACAAGTCTGGCGATATCAGGGATCTCCTCCCCCTTAAGGCCATCCGGATATCCCGTGCCGTTATATCTTTCATGGCTGTAGTGTGCCCCCTGGCTGAGATAAGGATACTCCGTAATGCTCGACAGGATCTCTGCTCCGATCTCGGGTTTCTTCCTCATTATTTCATAATCCTCTTTACTCGGATCCGCATCATTCTTTATCACACTGTCGGGAACACCTATCAGTCCGACATCGTGAAGGAGTGCTGTATAATACGCTTTCTCACAGTCCTCACTGCTTTTCCCGGCATGCTCCGCTATCTTTCTTGCATACTCTGCGATCCTGATGGCGTTCCCTTTCGTAAAATCGTCCTTTTTTTCCACTGCGGAAACAAAGGCAGTCGCGGTCTGATCGAACAGTCTGCGCATGCGTGTCTGTTCCCCCTGCATGCTCTGGATCTCGATCTGATGCGCATGCTCGATCGCATTATTTAGGTCAAGGTACATGAGTATGTACAACGCTATGGAAACCGCCGCCATCGATATGTTAACGATTGAGATCCCGTAAAAAAATATCTGCAGGATCCCGCACAGGATAGGGACAAAGATAAAAAGGATCAGGGATATATATATCAGCCTGCTGAATATCTTTCTGTACTGTCTTATAACGGTATATTGCAGGATAGGCCCGAGCAGCGGAATTATATATGCAATGAGAAATCCGTTTCCTCTGTGGTACCGGTTGGCCTCATCAAAATAGTAATAAAGATCCGTAAAGGCTGATATGACCGCAAGCGCCATTCCGGT
>JAILQK010000190.1 GCA_024699045.1 Lachnospiraceae bacterium
AACCGCAGGAACTATTATCTTGGCGCCGGTAGTCTTGCTCACCGAAACCTCGGAAAGGTAATTTGTCCCGGTCATCGCCGTCTTAAAGTAGCCTCTCTCCGCGATGTTGGTAAAATCTCCTTTTGATCTGGCAAGATTCTCGCCGTCCGCACCTGTCACGACGGTGGAATTCCCGTCTCCGAATTTTGCATCGACATCCTGAAGCTGAGCTACCATGGCATCGAAACCGGCCTGATCCGACGGATCCTTGATAAAATCCCTTGTGGATTTTGCAGAAGCGACCTGCTCTATGGCCCTGAAATTCGCCTCGATAGTTTTGACGAAATCATCCTCGACAAAAGCTGCCTGCTTTTGATTAAGCTCCATCGCAGAATTCAAAGCTACCGAACGCGAGCTGACATAGCTAATGATGATAGCGACCGCAAGCGGAATGATGCATACCGCCGCCATGATGAAGATCAGCTTGGTCTTCATGCTTCCAAAAAATGACCCCGACTGTTTTTTTGCTTTCATATTACCCTCCGAATACATGACATGACGACCCCTTACAAAAAATCTCCTAAACGGCCGTCACTTAAGAATTAATGTTGCGCGACAAGTATATCAACTCATCACTTTATAGATTTTAACATAAACCTTTCGGAAGATAAACCTTTTTTGCCATTCTGACGGAAAAGCCTAACGGAAAAGCTCATGATACTGAAGCTTCCGGTAATCCGTTACCGCAGTGCTCCGATCAAGCGCTTTGTCATCCTGTACATTACCGTTGCTGTCGACGGCTCTTACCGCTGAAAAGACCGGATATTGTTCCGATACATCATCAAGAAAACATCTGTAGGGATATTTACCGGCGCCTGCGATGTCAAGCACCTTATTCCCGAGAAAATTGGCGCTCGTATCTTTGCCGTTACCGCCTTCTATATCGAAATTGGCCCATATGACATAAGGAACCATATATCTTTTGTCCACATCTTCCTCATCCAGATTTCTCGAATCCTTCCCCTGAAGCTCCCATATAGGACGCACCACGGAATCGGAAGGCTGGTGATCCCCGAACATTACTATGACAACGGGCTCCTCCGTATCGGCAAAATACTCCGTCAGATATCGGAACGCTTCATCCGATCTCTTTATCAGCGAAAGATATCTCTCGGTCGTTTCGATATTGCTGATGCCCTCTCCTCCCTCGATATTCACGTCCGTGAGAACAGTACCCGGATCTTTTTCGTACGGGCTGTGATTCTGCATCGTGACGAGGAAGGAAAAGAACGGCTTTCCGGTAACAAGATTTGCTTCATATTCCTTGATCAACTGCTCCGAACATGCCATATCGCTGACATAACCCCTTACAACGGAGGCGTTCCTGTCAAAGTCATCAATAAAAAGACTGCGTTCGAAACCAAGCTCCGAATAAACCCGGCCCCTTTCCCAGCCTTCGGGATAATAAGGGTGCATCCCGACCGTGGTATATCCGACCTCACTCAGATAGGCAGGCAGGGAGTAGATTCCTTCCCGTACATACTGCTGATACGGGATGGAACCTTCAGGCAGGAAATACAGCGAATTTCCCGTCAGAAATTCAAACTCGGTATTCGGGGTATTGCCCCCGACGATGGAAACATTGAGTGTGCCCGTCAGACAGTCATCACAGGCGCCGCTTTGAAGCTCATGAACAAAGGGCATATAGTCGTTATCGGTATTGAACTCTCCCAGAACGGAAAGGTCTGAAAACGCCTCATTCATGATGACGATGATGTTTGCTTTTTTATCCGGAGACACGGGCTTATATGACTTAAGCACCTTTTCCGCTTCCTCATCGGTATAACCGTGCGGTTTCTCAACGTTCATATACTGAAGCTCCATGAGAAAAGCCGTGAGCGTCCCATCTCTTTCGGATATCGCGGTAGGGGTAAAAAGCTTTGTATAAAACCCGAAGGTCCTGCATGCAAAGTCGGTCTGCACAAATCTGGTATATAATACGATCACAAAGACCGAAGCCAGAACGGCCGCAAGCCTCAAAAGGATCCGTCTTGTCCGGGTGCCTTTTGAAAACACCCCCACATCCCCGATCTTAAGATCCGCAAAATGACAAATGACAAAGGCCGCAATAAATCCCAATATACAAAGTACCGCCCTTATATCCGGGACATAGTCATACACTCCGACAAACTCGGCCGCGGTACCCAATGACCCCAGATCCCAGGGAAGAAGGGTGACCCCCCTGAATTCGACGAGATAGTATTCCCCAAGGCCCAGGATCATAAATACGACCGTCATGATACGAAGCGCAGTCTTAAGGCTGCCCGTTATGAACAGGACCATGGTCTCTATCACTATGAACAGGAAAATGTTCAGTACCTGTATCCCGGGCTTCATCCTAACGAACGGATTATGTGTATAAGCCTCAAAGAGATACATTATGACCGCGGGCATCAGGATGAAAAATAAAAGGTTTTTTATCCTGAAGGACTTCATGTCCTGTAGATCATGTCCTCTCTTGCAGGGCCGTTGGAGATCATCGTGATCGGATAACCAAGCTGCTTTTCTATGAACAGTATGTAATTCCTGCAGTTTTCGGGAAGGTCTTCAAATCTTCGGATGCCCCTTATATCACATTTCCATCCGGGAAGTACCTCAAGGACGGGCTTAGCCTTTTCAAGATCCCTCGGATTGGGGAATTCATGAACCCTCTTTCCGTCGATCTCATAGTCGGTGCATACGGGGATCTCATCGAGATAGCCGAGCGCATCAACAACGGTAAAGGCCACATCCGTGGTTCCCTGAACCCTGCATCCGTAACGGCTTGCAACGCAGTCATACCATCCCACTCTCCTGGGTCTTCCGGTCGTTGCGCCATATTCTCCCCCGTCGCCTCCGTTTTGGCGGAGAGTCTCGGCCTCTTCACCGAAGATCTCCGAAGTAAAGGCGCCCGCGCCCACTGCGGAAGAATATGCCTTTGATACGGTTATTACCTGTTTGATCTCATGCGGAGCTAGCCCCAGGCTTACCGCCCCGTATGCCGCTATCGGCGAAGACGAGGTGACCATGGGATAGATCCCGTTGTCCGGATCCTTCATCGAGCCAAGCTGACCTTCAAGAAGCAGCGTTTTTCCGGCCTTGAGCTCTTCGGTACAATAGTAGCTCACATCCGTAAGGTACGGCTTTATTATGTCCCTGTACTGCATACAGACCTCGAAAAGTTCCTTCGGGTCGAGCGGCTCTTTACCGTAAAGTCCCGTTAGAAGCACATTTTTAAGCGTGCATATATCCTCCAGATGTTCCTTAAGATACGCCTCGTCAAAAAGATCGCAGGCCTGTATTCCCTTTTTCGCATATTTATCGGAATAAAACGGGGCTATACCGCTCTTGGTCGATCCGAAT
>JAILQK010000191.1 GCA_024699045.1 Lachnospiraceae bacterium
AACCGCAGGAACTATTATCTTGGCGCCGGTAGTCTTGCTCACCGAAACCTCGGAAAGGTAATTTGTCCCGGTCATCGCCGTCTTAAAGTAGCCTCTCTCCGCGATGTTGGTAAAATCTCCTTTTGATCTGGCAAGATTCTCACCGTCCGCGCCCGTCACGACGGTGGAATTCCCGTCTCCGAATTTTGCATCGACATCCTGAAGCTGAGCTACCATGGCATCGAAACCGGCCTGATCCGACGGATCCTTGATAAAATCCCTGGTGGATTTTGCAGAAGCGACCTGCTCTATGGCCCTGAAATTCGCCTCGATAGTTTTGACGAAATCATCCTCGACAAACGCTGCCTGCTTTTGATTAAGCTCCATCGCAGAATTCAAAGCTACCGACCGCGAGCTGACATAGCTAATGATGATAGTGATCGCAAGCGGAATGATGCATACCGCCGCCATGATGAAGATCAGCTTGGTTTTCATGCTTCCGAAAAATGACCCTGATGCTTTTTTTGTTTCCATATTTCCCTCCGAACACATGACATGACGACCCCATATATAAAAAACCTGTTAAACGGCCGCCACTGAAGAATTATTACCATGTGATATGCATATCCGCACATCACTTTAATGATTCTAACATAATCTCCTGATAAGATAAACCTTTTTTGCTATATCTAATGAAACATTTCATGATACTGAAGGTTCCGGTAGTCCTTGACCAGACCGCTCTGCTTCAGCGTTTTGTCATCCTGTACGTTACCGTTTCCGTCGACGGCTCTTACCGCGGAAAAGACCGGATATTCTTCCGATACCTCATCGAGAAAACATCTGTATGGGTATTTGCCGGCGCCCGCGATATCAAGTACCCTGTTCCCCAGAAAATTGGCGCTCATGTCTCCGCCGTTGCCGCCTTCGATATCGAAATTGGTCCAGATGACATAGGGCACCATATATCTCTTGTCCACATCCTCTTCACTCAGATTTCTGGAATCCTTCCCCTGAAGCTCCCATATCGGACGCACCACGGAATCGGAAGGCTGATGATCACCGAACATGACTATAACGACGGGTTTCTCCTTATCGGTAAAATAATCCGTCAGGAATCGAAACGCCTCATCCGATCTCTTTATCAGCGCAAGATACCTTTCGGTAGTCCCTATATTATCAATGCCCTCTCCCCCCTCGATCTTCACATCCTCCGGAAGATTACTGAAACCCTTTTCGTAAGGACTGTGATTCTGCATTGTAACAAGAAAGCAGAAAAATGGCTTTCCGGTCTCCAGATTCGCTTCATACTCCTTGATCACCTGCTCCGAACATGCCATATCGCTGACATAATCCCTTACAAGAGAAGCATTCCTGTCAAAGTCATCCAGGAAAAGACTGCGCTCAAAGCCAAGCTCCGGATACACCCGGTCTCTTTCCCAGCCCTCAGAGTAATAAGGGTGCATCCCGACCGTGGTGTATCCCACCTCATTAAGATAAGCGGGCATGGAGTAGATCCCTTCCCGTACATACTGCTGATAAGGAATGGAACCCTCCGGCAGAAAATAAAGAGAATTTCCGGTCAGAAATTCGAATTCGGTATTCGGGGTATTGCCTCCGACGATGGAGACATTGAGTGTTCCCGTCAGACAGTCTTCACAGGCGCCGCTTTGAAGCTCATGGATAAAGGGCATATAGTCGTTATCAGTCTTGAACTCTCCCAGAACGGAAAGATCCGAAAAAGCCTCATTCATGATGACGATGATGTCCGCTTTTTTATCCGGAGCTACGGGCTTATAAGCCTCAAGCGCCTTTTCCGCCTCCTCATCGTTATAACCATGGGGTTTCTCAACATTCATATACTGAAGTTCCATGAGAAAAGCCGTGAGCGTACCGTCTCTTTCGGATATCGCGGTAGGTGTAAAAAGCTTTGTATAAAACCCGAAGGTCCTGCGGGCAAAATCAGTCTGCACAAACTTCGTATATAACACTATCAAAAAAACCGATGCCAGAACGGCCGCGATCCTTAAGAGTATCTGTCTTGACCGGGAGCCTTTCGAGAAAAATCCAACATCCTTTAGCTTGAGATCCGCAAAAAGGCATACGACAAATACCACAATAAATCCCAATATGCAGAAAACCGCCCTTATGTCAGGGACATAGTCATACGATCCGACAAACTCAGCCGCGGTACCTAAAGACCCAAGATCCCAGGGCAGCAGTGTGACTCCCCTGAATTCGACAAGATAATACTCTCCAAGCCCCAGCAGCATAAAAACGACCGTCATGATACGAAGCGCAGTCTTAAGACTGCCCGTTATGAACAGGAGCATGATCTCTATCACTATGAACAGAAAAATGTTCAGTACCTGTATCCCTGGCTTCATCCTTACGAACGGATTATGTGTATAAGCCTCAAAGAGATACATTATGACCGCGGGCAGCAGGATGAAAAATAGAAGGTTTTTTATCCTGAAGACCTTCATGTCCTGTAGATCATATCCTCTCTTGCAGGCCCGTTGGAGATCATGGTGATCGGATAACCGAGTTGTTTTTCTATGAACAGTATGTAATTCCTGCAGTTTTCGGGAAGGTCTTCAAATCTGTGGATGCCGCGTATATCGCATTTCCATCCAGGAAGCACCTCAAGAACGGGTTTTGCCCTTTCAAGATCCCGGGGATTCGGGAATTCATGGACTCTCTTTCCATCGATCTCATAGTCGGTGCATACAGGGATCTCATCGAGATATCCAAGCGCATCCACTACGGTAAAGGCAACATCCGTAGTTCCCTGGACCCTGCATCCGTAACGGCTTGCAACGCAGTCATACCATCCTACTCTCCTGGGTCTTCCGGTCGTCGCGCCATACTCTCCTCCGTCACCTCCGTTTTGACGGAGAGTCTCAGCCTCTTCACCGAAGATTTCCGAAGTAAAAGCCCCTGCGCCCACCGCGGAAGAATATGCTTTTGATACGGTTATTACCTGTTTGATCTCATGTGGAGCAAGTCCCAGACTTACCGCTCCGTATGCCGCTATCGGTGACGAGGACGTGACCATGGGATAGATCCCGTTGTCCGGATCCTTCATCGAGCCAAGCTGACCTTCAAGAAGCAGCGTTTTTCCGGCCTTGAGCTCTTCGGTACAATAGTAGCTCACATCCGTAAGGTACGGCTTGATTATATCCCTGTACTGCATACAGACTTCGAAGAGTTCCTTCGGATCAAGCGGATCCTTGCCGTAAAGCCCTGTAAGAAGCACATTTTTAAGCGTGCATATATCCTCCAGATGTTCCTTAAGATACGCCTCGTCAAAAAGATCGCAGGCCTGTATTCCCTTTTTCGCATATTTATCGGAATAAAACGGGGCTATACCGCTCTTGGTCGATCCGAAT
>JAILQK010000193.1 GCA_024699045.1 Lachnospiraceae bacterium
TATTTTCTGCACCTCGGGTGTTATTGCAGTTTGACCTTCTTCTGCCTCTGCCCTGAATTCGTCAAGATTTTTATCGGTTTCGCTGAAGTTTTCGGAATTGAGAGCATATTCATTTCCGTAAGCATCTACGATATCATATTCGATATCGGTATCGTTGACCGTTGCGAAAGAAACTGCTATGGATTCGGATGCCGGGGTATCGGCCGGACCATATACTTCGGAATTGGTATTCTGATAAGTGTTTACTACCTGGATCGCGCCAAGAGACATAAGGTTTTCATAGGAATCCCCGGGATCATCGAAATTTGCGAGTAATTCATATATCTCATCTTTTATCAGTCCCTTTGACGTAGTTACGATCCCGCTTGTTTCCAGGGGATGGAAAGCGAGCACCTTACCGGTATCGGTAGGATTCCCGTTATCATCATTTTCAAACATGACCTCGAATACACCGAGGACAACCTTCTTCTGGGTGATCGCATCCTTAAGATTTGTGACAGCGTTTTCACCCTTGTTTTTTTCCAGCCAGAATGCAACCGGAATTATCCCGGAACGATATTCAGATGCTTGATTATAGATACTGCCGGTAGAAAATGTACGGGAACCGGTGTCATAATAACTGACGACCTTCCCATCCAGAGTAAGCCATTTATTGTCATACTGGGTGAGGGTATACGTTGTTTTTCTATCATCTGTACCATCCGTATCATCGGTGTCGGCAACGGTTTCCTTAAAACTTCCGTAAGTATCGGTATATCCCAGGGATATATCTTTTGTTGAAGAATCATCGGGGTCTGTATACCCGACAGAGAGCCTGACCCTTATGCCCTCGATATTATCAGACGATGTTTCTTTGATCGTGATATCCTTTTTTGATTCGACCGTCTGGGACTCCTCATCTACTACAGCAGATACCGTTATATTATTTTTTTTGATCCGATCGTTGATCTGATCTGAGACCATCTCTTCAAGCTTCTGGTCGGTAAGCGTATTATCGGCTTCTTTCAGTTTATTAACGATATCTTTATATTCCGTATCATTATTCTTAAGTGTCGAATAGTTTACAGTATCCGCATCCCAGTAATTCGACAGGAGTTTTCCGGTCTTAAGCCAGAGCCCGTATGCAAGGATCGACTTACCGTAATCCGACCGGTCTGCATCATTGTAGGTTGAGATCATTGAATTTATCAGGTCTTCCGTACCGCTTTGCTGAGTGTCATTAAAGGCATCGATCCACTGCATCGGAAAATACATACTGATCCCCTTTACCGCAGTACCGGGATTATCGAATTCATCAAACTTGTAATAATTATTCGGATCGACGGCATAGCTTAAAACCGATTCTTTTGCTGCATTATTAAGGTCAGTGCAGATTGTAGTAAAAACCTTATTTGTGGAAGTTAGATCTTCCTCGGCTTTGATCAGCGCTTCACAGAACTCTCTGAGATCTAAAAGGTCATTATTGGAATATCCGCTTTTTTCGGAGGCGGAGGCAAAGGCCCGTCTGACTTCGATAAGACGATACAAAGCATCTTTTGACTTTTGATCGTTTGCAGTCAATAGAGTATAGATCAGATCTGAAAACTCATTCAGCTTTTCAGAAAGACCGGAATTAACTTTATTAAGGTCATATAATGAAAAAGAAGTATGAGCATCGTCACGGATCGAAGATCTGCAGATTATCATTGTTCCTAAGGAGTCATGATCAAGAAAACCGGGTTCCCGCGGGAATCCATGATTATTGATTCCGGTAAAATATGTTTGTTTGTTATAAATGGTACTTATATCTGAATCATCCATCCATTTATATCTGAGTCCCTTTCCACCGTTTTGTCCGGAAAGATCCATGTTCTGTTCGGATGCTATCATATAACTGGCGTAGGGAGCTACAGCCATTGCTACATCGGTATTTCCCATATAGCAGGCATCAAAAGTGATCAGGTCAAGCGGAACATTGCTGTCCTTAAGTGCAGAGGCAAGCTCTTTAAGATCGATGACGCCGTTATCATCGCTTCCAAAGCCCGTTGGTCCGCCTCCGTGTCCCCATAAAAAGAGATCATACATGTTTGTGTCGCCACTCTCTTCATCCTCCTGTGTCGGATAAAGGTATTGGGAAGCTTTAAGAAAGTTTCTCAAAGTATAGACATCGGTCATGCTGTGGTCATTTGCGAAATCGTCATCTATAAGGAGCATCTTACCGTCCCTTATTTCCCAAAGCTGATTTTTATTATTAAGTTGAGCTGCAGTTTCTCCGTCTTTTTCATACAAGGGCAGATTGTTTGTCAATTTGCTGGTCATAGAATCTGTCCAGTCAGAGATATACGCGCCGCCGGTCAGGACCAGAAGTCTGGCATCTCCAAGTTTTGAACTGTATGAGTTCAAGAGCATATCTTGCAGGTCAGCAACCGCAGCATCAGTGAGTCCGGAGGATGCGTCCATATAAACCATCATGGTGCGGACAGAACCATAGGTAGTTTCAAAGTCATCCTTTTGGATATCAGGATCCTCAGGTTCTTCAGGCTCCTCTGTAGGCGGTTCGGGATTCACCGGTTGCCTGCCGGGGGTGGAAGGTCTCCTCTCCGGCGCAGTGGGGCCATGCGGCGGTTCACTTTGAGACTCCTCCTTTCTTTCTTCAGAAGGTTTTACGTCTGCGGTATCTTCTATCCGGGGCTGATCTGCAGGCCCTTTTCTTCCCGAAACGATCTGCGACATTTCCTGCCACTCGTTAAGACTGTTATTCCAGTTCTGAGTGACATTTTGATCAAAATCCTTGAAAAGACTTAAGTAGTCAACATAGCTCTGCATATTTTCCGGAGCTGAAGTGCCGTTGGTATAATTAAGATACTCGAGATAATTCATCTTCTCCTGCGAAAACACAGGATTACGGAGACCTTTGCCGTAGCTTACCCCTACGACATACATCCTGGTATGATAGGCCCATCCGTTCCTTAAACTGGTATCAGAGGTGTTTCCGAGCTTTGGCAGCATAAAACGGCTGGCAAAGTATCCATGCCGGTCCCATGAATTGATATCATTATCGATCCCGTTTGATGAAATGGAATGACCTCCGCCAGATGAAGGGACTATTGTGACATCGATCTCATTGATGCCCGCCATTATGACTTTAGAATCGGCACCGTCAAAATAAACCGAATACCCATCAAAGTCTCCGGAGCGCAGGATATCGCCTTCGTAAAGTACATTCCCGTACCATAAAGAGCCATCCTCGCTGTCAGAATTTAGCGAGCCGAGGCTTTCCGAGGTGGTATAAGTGCCGAGGATATCGTTCTCTCTGGCATATTCAAGCGCCATCATGTCACGCTGTGATATTGTTTCCTGTACGCCTTCGGCCTGCAGAGCCTCTTCACTTACCGCAGTGCTCAAGGCAAGCATGCCGCGGAGCATCGCGTCTCCCTGCACCTGCACGGTTTCTACTGCTGCCTGTACGGCCTGGATACAAAAAGTCGATGCGCTGGAAAATGCCATTAGAAATGACATCAGATAAACCAGGATCCTTCCGGGTCTGCTCAGCTTCCTTGCTCTCATATATTCTCCCCCACGGAAATAATAAAACGGTCGTTATGTAAGATCCAATAACATGCGGACCATAGCTAATACTATACAATAAAAAGGCAAAAGGGTCAAAAAATGCAACAGAAACGTGACATAAGCAACGTGGCATAAGATGTTGTTGAAAACTATAATAAGAGGATGGCATATTGCCATCCCCTCTTTGTTCAATAAGAATAAAACCGGTAAAGTTCGGTTAAAACTCAGTTAAAATAAAGGAGCTGGAAAGCATATCCTTCTACATCGAGCGGAACTGTCACGCTGTGATCGGCATTATCCGTATCGTTATACATCTTTACCGTGCCATCCTTGTTGAGCGCCATGATCGCAAATGTGCGTCCGGGCTTGATGTAATCGGTAGGAAGGATCAGAGAAAAAGTACCGTCTTTAAGAGAATAG
>JAILQK010000214.1 GCA_024699045.1 Lachnospiraceae bacterium
CGGCAGCGGGACAGGCAGCCGCAGCAGCAGGAAAAGCAGCAACAGAGGCATTCCAGAGCAGCGAACTTGCGAAGGGAGCATCGGAAAAGGCAGCCAGTCAGTCTGCGCTTGATATCGCAAAGAATGCGCTCAATGCTTTCTGGTCATCACAGAAGGATGCGGAATCCGCTCAGAATGCACAGCTTGCAGAAAATCAGAACAAGGTAAATAAATATCTTTCAGGACTTTGATCTTTAGATCGTAAATCATCTGACAGGATCCCGGATAGTAACCCTATCCGGGATTTTTTTGATGAGGCCGGCATTTGTCCCGGGCCTTCCTGCGGAGAGACCGGGATGATTTGAGAGACCGGGATGATTTGAATTGAGGTGCAGGTTTTGTTATTATGTTTAATCAGAGAAACGGTGGGAATCGTGTATCAAAACAAAACTGAGCTTTAAGGAGGATACACAATGGCAAGCGAAATCAAAGACATTAATCTGGCGCCTTCGGGCGAGATCAAGATCGAATGGGTAAGACAGCACTGCGATCTGCTGAGAACCCTGCATGATGAGTTTGAGAGGACAAAACCCTTTGCAGGAAAGAAAGTGGCTCTTTCGGTCCATCTGGAGGCAAAAACCGCTTTTCTCTGCCTGACAATGGCTGCCGGAGGTGCAGAGATGTACATAACCGGGTCAAATCCACTTTCCACACAGGATGACGTGGCAGCAGCACTGGTAAAGCAAGGCCTTGAGGTACATGCATGGCACGGTACCACCGAGGATGAATACAACGCCCATATCGATGCGGTACTTTCGGCAGGACCGAATATAATAATCGACGACGGAGGCGATCTGGTAAACCGCATGCATACAAAGTACAAGGATCTTATTCCGGAAGTCATAGGTGGATGCGAGGAGACCACAACAGGGATAATAAGGCTTGAGGCGATGAATAAGGCCGGAGATCTCAAGTTTCCGATGGTCAGGGTTAACAACGCAATGATGAAGCATTTCTTTGATAACCGTTACGGTACGGGACAGTCCGTATGGGACGGTATCAACCGGACCACCAATCTGATAGTAGCCGGAAAGACCGTTGTAGTCGCGGGATACGGATGGTGCGGAAAGGGTGTTGCGATGAGAGCCAAAGGCCTCGGTGCTCAGGTGATAGTTACCGAGATAGATCCGGTAAAAGCGATCGAAGCAATAATGGACGGGTTCGATGTGATGCCGATGAAGGAAGCGGCAAAGTACGGAGATTTCTTCGTTACGGTGACAGGCTGCGACAAGGTCATCGACAGTGAAGACCTGGCCAATATAAAAGACGGAGCGATCCTTACAAATGCCGGCCATTTTGATTGTGAAGTGGATATGGCATGGATCCACGCAAACGCAAAGAGATCCTGGGAAGCCAGAAACAATATCATGGGCTATGAGCTTCCTACGGGGCAGACGGTATATGTTCTGGGTGAGGGCCGACTTGTAAATCTTGCCTGCGGTGACGGACATCCGGCGGAGATAATGGATATGTCGTTTGCGATCCAGGCGCTTTCAGCCAAGTACCTTGTTGAGCACGGAGCCGAGCTCAAGGAAAAGCTCATCGATGTTCCCGATGAAGTAGACCGGCATGTAGCGGAACTAAAGCTTGATTTTCTGGGTAAAAAGATAGACAAGCTGACTCCCGAGCAGGAAGCTTATCTGAACCAATCGTTATGAGCATTCTGCTCCCCGGAGGACAGCTTTGACACATAACGCATAATCATATAAAATACAAAACTGACTGACCGGGTTTAGGGTGTTGACTTTCCGGTCCTGTGCAATGAGAGCCCACGAACCGTGTCAGGTCGGGAACGAAGCAGCACTAAGAGGTGTCTTTCATGTGACGCAGGGTACCCGGGGACGAGCTCCGGGCCCGGTCGGTTTTGTCGTTTGGGGCCGGTCTGTACCGGTGTCATTATTAAAATCAGTGTTTTAAACAGCATAACGGCAGTTGGAGGCTGAAATGAATCAGGATTTAAGAAGAATAAGGCAGATTCGCTGGCTCATTTCGGCGTTGCTGATAATACTCGGAGTATTCAACAGCATCATTTGCAACAATGCAAGCGCAAACCTCGGCGGGTTTGCTGTAGAGAGTACGGTTCTGCTCGTCGTCGGAGCATTATGCGGCAATCTGCCGGGAATCCTTGCGGTGGTCCTCGCATTCGCATACAGAGCGTTAACGGATACGACAAGTACTTATGTTATGGCGTTGTATCTGACGGCCGTGCTTCTGATGGCGCAGTCCGCAAGACACCGTTTATATCGAAGCGCGTTAAAGACGGCAGGGTTAGGTCTGGTTATAGCTGCCGTTATCGGAGCGATGAACGGTTTTATATTCAACATCATCATGGCAGGAGACATTTCCACGGGTCTTTTGATAAGGCTTCTGAGGTCTTATGCGTATGCTCTCCCGGAGAGCCTTGCCACGGTGTTTTTGGTATATGCGGTGTTCAGATTCGTTCCGGGAAAATGGAAGATATATCTACCGAACGGGATATATTATATTGATAAGGATGATCCCATATACGCTAGCATAGAAAACAGCATATATGAGCGTACCAGGAAGGAGACATCCGGACTGTCATTCCGCATAACAAGAGTAGTGATCCTGGAGGCGATATTACTCACAATTTCAGCGGCTGCATTTGCGATACATCTGGTGTCCATCATGGAAACGGATGCTTTTTCAACCGGGTCGGTTTCCTCCGATCTGATACCGGGGGATGAGATGGTTTACGGCGGGGAAGCTTTACTGCCCCTCGAAGGATCGGAGAAAGAGCCGCCGGATCCCAGGAGGATCGGGATATTGGGGGAAAAGATAGAGGATGGTCTGTCCGCGAATTCGGTATTTGACGATGAGCGTCATTTTAATCCGTTTGAAAGGCGAAACCGTATTGACAGTAAGACAGCGCTTGCATTTGCATTCAGGCTTTCAATGATCCTGTTTAATGTTGGAGTGACGACGGCGGCACTGTTTGATACATATTTACAGTACAGCGTTGCCAGTCCTATAAGGAATATGTCTGAAGCGATGAACGGCTTTGCGTTTTCCGAGAAGGACGGTAAGATAGGCGGGACGGAGAAACTCGCGGAGATCAGGATACGAAGTAAGGATGAGATAAAGGATCTGCACAATGCTCTGATCAAAACGGTTTCGGATGCAGAGGAATATCTGGAGCGTCTCAGGGAAGAGGATAAAGTCAGAAACGAGCTTGAGGTGGCTAAGGCTTCAAATGAGGCAAAATCGTCCTTTTTATCCTCAATGAGCCACGAGATAAGAACCCCTATAAATGCGGTTTTGGGATTTGATGAAATGATCCTTATGGAGAATAAGGACCCTGAGATCGAGAAATATGCAGAGGATATTCAAAGCGCAGGAAGGACCCTGCTGTCTCTTATAAATGATATTCTTGATTTTTCAAAAATCGAAGCCGGAAAGATGGATATAGTTCCCGTGCAGTATGAGCTGTCATCGACCATAAATGATGTGGTCAACATGACGCTTGCCCTTGCAAGGGATAAGGGGCTGACCTTTGATGTGAATGTTGATCCGAAGACCCCCCATCTGCTGTACGGAGATGAGATCAGGATAAAGCAGTGTATGACAAATATTCTTTCCAATGCGGTAAAATATACCGAAAAGGGCGGATTTACACTGGATGTCGGATTCGAAAAGGCAGAGGGGAACGAAGAAGAGGAAAGCATTCTGCTCAATGTCTCGGTCAAGGATACGGGAATAGGGATACGCAAGGAGGATATGCAAAAGCTTTTCTCCGAGTTTGAAAGGCTGGATCAGGTAAGGAACCGGACTATAAAAGGGACGGGTCTTGGAATGTCTATTACCAAGCAGCTTCTCGAAAATATGGGATCGAAGCTTGAGGTGGATTCCGAATACGGTAAGGGTTCCGTATTCTCTTTCAGTGTTAAACAAAAGGTGATCAAATGGGAGGAGATAGGAGATCTTTCAGAGGCCTTAAAGAAGTATATCCCGCATGGCGGAGCCGGTCATGAAAGCGATACTTTTTATGCTCCGAAAGCCGAGATACTTGTCATCGATGATACTCCAAACAACCTGCTCGTAGTTACAAGACTGCTGAAGCGGACGGGGATTAGTATAGACACTGCGGAATCCGGGGCAAAGACACTGGAAATGATCGTCAGGAAAAAATACGATGCTATATATATAGATCATATGATGCCCGAGATGGACGGGATTGAGACATATCACCGGATGAGGGAGCTTCCTGATAATAAAAACACCAATACTCCCGTTATAGTCCTTACGGCCAATGCCGTATCGGGAAGTCGTGAAATGTATATGGCGGAAGGATTCTCAGATTATATGACGAAGCCGGTGAGCTATCTGGCACTCAAGAGCTCGCTGCTTAAATACATTCCAAAAGATAAGATTGAGATACGGAGCGAAAAAGAAACCGAACAGGAAGATAAGATAAACAGGACCGATGAAAAGGACAGGTTCCGCGAGGAGGTATCTGCGGCCCTTGAAAAAGCGGAGGGGATAGATCTCCGGGCGGGGATCGATCATTCCGGGGATGAGGAAACACTGTTGGAGGTTATCAAAGGGTTCAGTGCTTCGATAGAGGATTCCTCTCAAACGATCGAGGATGAGCTGGCTCAGATCGATATAAAAAACTACACGGTACATGTACATGCTTTAAAATCTTCCGCAAGACTTATCGGCGCAGGAGAGCTGTCAGACAGAGCGCTTGAAATGGAAAATGCCGGAAACGCCTATCAAAAGGCTCTGGCCGATCCGGATCCGGAAGCAGCCGGGATGATTCTTAAAGAGATAAGGGAAAAGACACCGGTACTGCTGGATCTTTACAGAAGCTACATAGACAAACTGAGTCCTGCCATATCCCGGGCCGAGAGCGGTAAGACCGATGAGACGCTTCCCGTCATATCGGATGGAGAACTTAAGGAGATGCTGATGGGGATCCGCGAATTTGCCGAAGCCTTTGATATGGATTCCGTGGATTCCGTAATGAAGATGCTGGAAGGATATACCATACCCGGGGAAAAAGAACAGCAGATCGATTCATTAAAAAAAGCGGTACGAAATGTAGACAGAGATGCTATACTATCATTGTTGGATGATAACATGATTTAGCGGACGGAGCTTATGGAAGAAATATTATTGATAAGCGACAAAGAAAGCTTTATGACCAATGCCATAAAGGATAATCTTAAAAGCGCCGGATTTGAAGTCAGCTTTTGTTCTCCTGTCGTAAACGATCTGAATAAAGAGAAAAAAAGACCCATCATTCTCCTTTATCTCGGGGATTACGTGAAAAATTCCGGAGAAGGGCTGATCTATCTGAAGGACAAGGCAGTCGAGGATGAAGCCAGGCTGTTTATCGTCGGAAGCAATGACGAGATAAAAGAAACCCGGGCATTTATACCGGATGCATTGATCACACGGACCTTTGAGAG
>JAILQK010000034.1 GCA_024699045.1 Lachnospiraceae bacterium
ACATCTCGCCGAGTGCTGCGACATTCGCGTCGTTACCGGCTTCCACACGGATCCCTCCAAGGAGACCGCTTAACTTCTCCCGGATGGAAAATACGCCCCAGCCGAGATTCGCTGCCTTGTGGATCACGCCATCCGAATCCACTGGTCCCGGCACGCCGATCCCGACACCGGCGACATCTTCATTCGATAATCCCTTTTCTGCCATCTTCGCACGGACGGAACCCGCGATATCCGGCAGGATCTTTTCGCCGTTATTTTCTTTCCGGGTGGGGATCTCCCACTTTTCCTCTACGTTACCGGTCAGGTCAAAGAGTCCCATCTTGACGGTCGTACCGCCGAGATCCACTCCGAATACTGCCTTTGCCATTCTTTAGTCCTCCCTTTTTACCAGCGACTCCTGTACGCGCTTGTACAGCTCCTGCGCCGCATTATAGCCCATCTTCTTCTGTCTGTGGTTGATCGCTGCCGACTCACAGATCACGGCCAGGTTCCGGCCCGGACGGATCGGGATATTGTGGCAGACCACCTTGTTGCCCAGAAATTCCGTATATTCCTCTTCCATGCCGATGCGGTCATAATCCTGATCCTTGGACCACTCGGAAAGCTTGATCACGAGATTGATCTCCTGGTCTTCTTTTACGCTCTGTACACCGAATAAGGTCTTGACATCCACGATACCGATACCGCGGATCTCAATAAAGTGCTTTGTCACCGCAGGTGCCGTACCGATCAGCGTATCTGCCGAAACTTTGCGGATCTCGACCACATCATCCGTTACGAGACGATGTCCTCGCTTGATGAGCTCCAGTGCCGCCTCGGATTTACCGATGCCGCTCTCGCCCGTGATCAGCACACCCTCACCATAGACATCCACCAGCACGCCGTGTACCGTGATCATCGGAGCCAGCTTTGCATTCAGCCAGCGGATAACTTCCGACATAAAGGTCGAAGTCGCTTTGGAAGTCGTAAAGAGCGGAACTCCGTATTTGATCGCGACCTCCCTGAACATAGGATCCGGCTGAAGGTCACGACAGAAGACGAAGGCCGGCGTCTTGTTGCTCAGGATCCTCTCGTAGATCTCGTGCTTTCTGTCCTCATCAAGAGACTCCATATAAGTAACCTCTACAAAACCCATGATCTGCAGACGTGTCGCATCATAATGCTCGAGATATCCGGTCAGCTGGATGCCCGGACGGTTGATATCCGGCTGCGTGATCTTGATATCGCTGATATCGATCTCTTCCGTCAGATTGGTAAGCTTCATCTTGTCGACGAGGCGCTGTAAACTGATGCTTCCTGCCATGTGAGAGGCCCTCCTTCTATGTTTTCCTGAAATGTCAGTCCGTCATTTGCGCACTATTTCTATATTATACTGATATTTGGTGTTTTCGCAAGTATATCAAGGCTTTTATTATAGTTTTAATATCATTTCAAAAAATCTTCATTCATAAGAAATTGTTCTATACCAACATATGTGATCCCGTTTTCGTCCTGCCACGGTTTGAGGTAATCCCGAACTACGACAATCTTGCTAAAAGAGTCAGGGATTCTTTTCAATGATCCTGTCTCCTGCTCCTTTTTATCCGGATCATCTATAGCTAAGGCAGATTGAATATAAAAGCGCTTGCTTCCTTGATTTACAACGAAATCCACTTCCAACTGCTTTCGGATCTTCTTTCCGCTTGCATCCTTGGTATTATATTCCACCAAACCCACATCAACATTCATGCCTCTTCGTATAAGATCGTTGTACAATACGTTCTCCATGATATGAGTCTCTTCCAGCTGTCTGAATCCAAGCCTGGCATTGCGAAGTCCCAGATCGGTATAATAGTACTTTGCAGGAGTTCCGATGTATTTCCTGCCCTTGACATCATAACGAACAGCTTTTTCAATAAGAAAAGACTCCTCAAAATAACTAATATATTTTTCGATCGTTTCTGTGCCTATGCCTATCCGCCGTTCGCTTTTAAAGGTATTAGCCAGTTTACTCGGATTGGTAAGCGATCCGATCCCCGAAGCAAGGACATCAAGCAATATTTCCAGCACTTCCGTATCATTCTTTATTTTGTGTCTTTCAAGTACGTCTTTTAAATAGGTCCTGTCGAAGAGATCCTTTAAATATCTGCTTTTCTCCTCATGTGATTCAAGAGAAGCGGTAAGCGGCATCCCACCATAAGTATAATAATCCTGCAATGCTCCACGCTTATCCCCGTCATATTCGTTATAAAACTCCGCAAATGACAGCGGATATACACGGATTTCATCGCCTCTGTCTCTGAACTGAGTCAATATATCCGAAGACAGCATCTTAGAATTACTGCCGGTAACATATACATCGGCATTAACCATATGCATAAATCCAAGGATAACATCAATAAATGTTATCTTGGCATCCTCATTATCTACGTATGGATTCTGAAGTTCAGATACAAACTGAATCTCATCTATGAAAATATAATACCTCTTCTTAGGACTGGTCATACGGTCCCGGACATACTTATCCAGTTCAAGCGGATTACGATATCTGGCATTTTCCAATATATCCAGCGCCAGAGCAATTATCTGGTCTTCCTTCACACCTTCTCCCAAAAGCCATTCCCTATACAATTGAAATAACAGCACCGATTTACCGCTTCTGCGAAGTCCCGTGATTATCTTAATACGTCCGTTATCCTTCTTTGAAATGATTTTTTTCAAATATTGCTCTCTCGGATACATTCGATTACCTCATGATTTTTTTGCGGCTATCCGCATTTTTTTCATGTACAATATAGCATCTCCCAACCCTCTTCGTCAACAAACGGATTCTTGCCCATTGAAGAACGCATACACTTTCTCGGCGGCGTCATGCGGCAGACCGGCGCGGCTAGCAAGGGTTTCGATATCGGCGCTTCGGATCTCATCGATCGAGGTAAATGCCCGCATCAAGGCAAGACGGCGCTTCGGACCGATTCCCGGGATATCGTCCAGGACAGATTTCGTCTGCTCCTTCGTTCGCAGCTGCCTGTGGTATTCGATCGCAAAGCGGTGCACCTCATCCTGGATCCTCGTTAAGAGATGAAAGGCTTCGCTATCGTGAGCGATCGGGATCTCCACATTGTTCACGTAAAGTCCGCGGGTACGGTGATTATCATCCTTAACCATGCCGCAGACAGGAATATCCAGATCAAGCTCTTCCAAAACCTCCAGCGCGATATTGACCTGACCGCGTCCGCCATCCATGAGGATGATATCCGGAAATCGATCAAAATGTCCCCTCGATACGCTTTCTGCTTTCTTCTCTGTTCCGTCCCCCATCTGATACTCTATTGATGTCTCTTCGGTTATAGGACTTTTGCCTGCTTCTTCCCTCTCCTTCAAGCCGTGTGTAAAGCGCCTCGTCAATACCTCCCGCATGCTTGCGTAATCGTCCGGTCCCTGCACGGTTTTGATCTTGAACTTGCGGTAGTCGCTGCGCTTGGGTTTTCCTTTTTCATAGACTACCATCGAACCGACATTTTCATATCCGCTGATATTGGAGATATCATAGGATTCCATCCGCTCAAGTCCTT
>JAILQK010000047.1 GCA_024699045.1 Lachnospiraceae bacterium
AGATGATCTGACGCTTAACTTCTGGATCATGGTACTCTGTGCAGCAGGACTTATCGCAATGAGCTTTATCTATTCGGATGATGAAGAGGAAGACGGCGATGAGAAAAAGGCAAAGAAGACCCGCAGGATCAGGTCGAAGAAATGAAATTAAAGAAACGGATCTGAATGATCCGGATCAGGGTTAAGCCATAAGGCTGAAAAGATGTCCCCGGCGGAGAAGCCGGGGCATCTTTTATGATTGCTTGACTAAATCAATGCGATATAATAATATGTCAGCGTATTATTGACTGAGGTAGGAAATTCAAGGAGGAAGTCAGTATATGGGAATAGATTCCATATATGGAGATATATTGAACGAGCATAATCTGAGGCCATCTCACCGGGGGAATCTCAGCGATCCAACGATAAGGCTTGAGGGAAAGAATCCGACGTGCGGAGATGATATAATCCTTGAACTTAAGGTTGGAGAGGACGGCACGATAACGGACGGCGCTTTCAGCGGATCAGGGTGTGCGATCTCACAGGCGTCGGTTGACATAATGCTGGATCTTATTATCGGTGAATCAAAAGAAAGAGCTCTGGAGCTCTGTGGGAAGTTTATGGGGATGATACACGGGAAAGCGACCGACGAGGATCTTGAAGATCTTGATGAGGCTTCGGTCTTACAGGATATATCCCACATGCCGGCACGGGTTAAATGCGCCGTGCTAGGATGGCATACGATGGAAGAAATGCTGGGGATAAAGTAAGCACCAGCGTACGCGAACAGCCTCAGGCTGATCGCGTCTGGTGGATTGATATAAGTTAATTGCTTAAACCTCTGAATTGAACAGGCTCGACAGAGATGATCCGGAAGAGTAGGATCCGTCTGAAGTGTAGGAGCTGAACTTCGAGATCTGGCTCTCCGCAAGGGATGAGATAAGGCTTGCTTTATTCTCTACCACGGAACCATAGGAGCCGGATCCGGAAAACAGAGATTTGATAGTATTGATCGAAGCCTTCTTAAAGGTGTCCTCATCGATCGTGAGCTGTCCCTCTTCGCCTTCTGCAGAGCTGGTCGATATTCCGATCTGAGAAAGCAGGCTGGCGTTTGTAGAAGTCGATGAAATGAGGGAGAGCGTTCTCTTTGCCACGCTTGAACTGTCATCGAAGGAAGCCCCGTTCTTTATGGTTGAATTATACGAATTGACAAAAGCCTTTGCCTTTTCATAGAGTGAATCCATATCATAGGATGAGCTGGCTTTTGTGCCATCGGAGTAGGTAACCTCATACTCGCCTTCCTTATAAAGGGAATCATCGGAAAGAGCGGAAGCGGCGTCCTTCAGGCTTGATGAATAATTCTTTAACTTGTTGAGCTTTGAACTCTCCTCTGTAGCCTGCTCGGAAGTGGCATCTGTTTCCTGCTTTTTATAATAAGCTTTGAGAAGCTTCCCGTAGCTTCCGTTCTTGATGCTGGCATAATCCGAGAGCATGCTTGTAAGTGAAGTTGACTGGGTCGATGACCCGGTTCCGAAAAAGCTTGAGAAATCTACTGATGACATATCGTATCTCCTTATCTTTTTGAATTACATCCGTGTACAGTCATCTCATCCGTGTGGTTTACACAGGACAATGACAGGATCGCAAAATCATCCTATCATTCTTTATATCGGATGAAAGCCCGGAACGATCAACCCTTTTGTCCCGTATTTTTAGAGAAGGGAATAGCCGTAACCGTTACAAATGGCGTCAACAGGCTGCCCTTTTTCACATAAGGGGCATTTATCCGCAGGATAGCTGGCATAATCAGGGAGATCTCTTCCCGAATACAGGGATCTGATCGGGATATCGCCAACCTGAACCGCCAGAGAGAAGATCGCGGCAACGCCTATAACGTTACCTCCGTAATATCTTACGGATCTGACGGCACTCGAGACTGTAGATCCTGTCGAAGCGGTATCGATCAGCACGAGCACTTTTTTATCACGGATCATGTGTTTATTATTCTCTCTGAACATCATCTGTCCGTTGGTATTGAATTCCGGAGTCGTTATATACATGGTCTTATGGGCATTTGCCGAAACGACACCGGCTTTTGTGAGTTTATTGGCAAGATAAGAGCCTACGATCTCCATATTATTGAGGCAGAGGATCGTATCAACGACATCCGTCGAGAGGTACAATTCCGCAAGCTCCTCACCGGTTGCTCTTGCTTCTCTCTGTCTGGATTTCATGTCGCTAAGATCCATATAGTAATTGACATGAGACTTGGGAGTGATGAAGTGACCCGGAACATAACGGAGCACGACATCTATATTTCGGCTGTAATCGATCTTTTTATAGTTTTCCATAGCTACCCCCTGTTGATAAAATAATAGTCCTCTGTATTATAGCAAAAAATCGGGACGCATTCCACTTAATAACTATCCGGGTCGGGTATAGAGGTCAGGCATCGGGGCAGGCACCGGATCGGACGCAGATCCTGTCATAAATCAGCGCTCCGGTCCGTCATCAGATCGGGCCTGCGAGTTGTATTGAAAAACAGTGTAATATTATTCCGTGACTATGGTATCATTAAAATCGTAAGCGAAATTTAATCCGGTAGTTTTGAGATAATATAAACGGGTTGATCGACAGAGAGGATCCAATATGCAGATTACAATGATCGGAAACAAAAATATTGACTGGTTTTTACCACTTTTGGGGCCGGAACCTTCGGCTCATCAGATAGCGCTCGGAGTGGTCCTGGATGACAGACCGGTCGCGGCAGCCGTGTTTTCCCGGGAGAAGCTTACCTGCTATATCGATCACATCCTTGTGGAGGAACAAAGCCGCAGACAGGGGGTGGGAAGCTTCCTGCTCACCGAGGCGATGGATGCTTTCCGACATACCGGGGTAACCGAATTTTTTGCATTTTACCCAAAGGATGATGCGCTGAGCGCGTTTTTGAGAAAACTGGGATTTTTCTGTTCGGAGTCGGATCCCGTGATCGAGGCTCCATGCAGGAAAATGATCGAGTCAGAGACTTTTGCCGGGTTTAAGAAGAAGTATGAGATGAAAAGGATCGAGGGGATCAGGTCCCTTGCAAAAACAAGTATCGAGGTAAAAAAAGAACTGATGCTTAAGTTCATATCAATGGATTTTGATCCTGTTCTTTTTACGGCAGACAGATATGATGAGGATATTTCGTTCTGCTATTTGGACGGTGAGCATTCGGGAGCCATGGTTCTTGTCAAAAGGCAGGGCGGTGATATCCTGGTTACCATGCTGGCAACTTTTGGCGAAGATGTACATCTCTTCCCGCGGTTTTTAATTTATTCGCTCGATGAAGTTCTGAAGGTTGTTTCTGCGGATGCCAGAGTTATTTATGTTTGCAGGAACGAAAAGATCAGACATACCCTGCAGGTGTTTTTCGAAGATAAGCTGGATTCAGTCGAAGAAAAAGAATGCTGGTCTGCGGTTTATATGGTTCAACGGGTTTAGATACATGCGGGTGTTTTTATATATTAATCAAACAGTCATGTTTACCTGAAGTAAAGGAGAGAGATCAATGAGCGACCTTAACCAGACGACATTCCAAAAGAGGGAATACGCAAAAGAGAATGACTGGCAGGAGATAACAAAAGAGGATTATGAAAGCATAGTAGGTCTTGATATGCATGCAGATAGACTTCAGAGTGATATGGGCATGCAGATGGACAGTTATTTCAATGAGCGATTCGGAGAGCAGGTGATCCCGAAGAAAAGACTCAAAGAGAAGATCGATGAAGCGCATGATCAAACCTTTAAGAACCGTTCGGTCGGGTTCATGGAAAAGGGCAAGAGGGCAAAAAGCGCTAGTAAGAAGATCTCGTTACAGCGTCATATGCAAAAAGAGCAGCATACATATATTGACATGCGTAACGATGACAGGAAACAGATGATGCGCTATTTTGACCGGTCAAAGGTTGAAAACATCGATACCGTAAACGAGGTGTACAGATCTCAGGAAGAAAAGGAGGCTCTGCAGGACTGGCTGATAGAGGTCGATTCTCATAAAAACAATAAGATCAATTATGGGCTTTTAAGCAGCGATGAGGATGTACGGGTTAAGGAATACAAGCACATATTAAAAGAGGTTGGCAAACTCAATGTGCGTGCTTTTGCTTATTCTTCCGATAAGGAATTTGCATCGAAATTTGCGGCAAAATACAACGTTCTTTCTAAAGCAACGTCTGCGAGCATATTTTTCTATAAACTGGCT
>JAILQK010000065.1 GCA_024699045.1 Lachnospiraceae bacterium
GCAAAGGTGCTTGATATGATAAGTGCCCGGACCATATGGAATACCTTCGACTCATGCAACAATTACTCCATGCCTGCGGATGTCCATACCGATTGTTTGAACATTGAATACTGGGTCGCAGAGAAGGAAGTACATGACAGACGCTGGGATGTCGCGTATATCAGGAAGATTTTCCCGCATACGATATTCAGAAAGATAGATAATGTGGGCCACGGCGGCCTGGCACCGTTTAATCCGGAGAAGTTCGTCAGGGGGATCAGGAACGTTTGCAGGGGATAAGGAAGATGAGTGTTAAATATGAGATCCTTAAGCGGATAGTAAAACTTATAGGACTTAAAAATGCGTGGAGCGGCAAAAGTGCCGCGGAAATAGTTGCTCAGAAAAAGAAGGAAAATGCAAAGAATAAGATCCCGCCGCTTTCCGATCCGGAATTTGAGATCACACAGATCCGGGTTATGGGATCCATCGTGCTAAAGATGATCCACAGAAAAAAGACATCCCGTGCCAATCTGTTCATCATCGGCGGAGGAATGGTATCGGCTCCGAGACCGGATTCGATAAAAAAAGCTCTGCGGTTTGCCAAAGAAACTGGCGTTGATGTATATGTTCCGTATTATCCGCTGTGCACGGATCATCCGCTGACAGTGGCATATGAAATGATACATGAGACATATAAGGAGATGCTCAAAGATTACGAAGCGAAGAATATATCAATTCTCGGAACTTCATCCGGAGGCAATCTGGCATTGGGTATGATACCATACATCAATGACGGACATAAAGATACGCCCGTACCCGGATATATTCTGGCAATATCTCCCGGAACATGCGTTGAAACGGATGAAGAGTGGCAGAGGATGCTTGAACTTGATAAAGTAGATGTGGCGATCCCTGCCGAATATATGAAAACGGCCGTTGATATCATGCGACATGGCGATATGTCCGTTCCGGAGTATATGATATGGCTGCAAAAGGGCAATTTCACGGACTGTCCGCACGTGACATTCGTATACGGGTCGGATGAGACTCTATACGCATGTGCCCCGTCTTTTGAAAAAGCAATGAAAAAGTACGGCGTGGATTATGACATGATCGTAGGAGAAGGAATGTTCCACTGCTATCCGGCTTTCCCGATCGTAAAGGAAGCGAAAGAAGGCTGGGATATGATGGTGGAACTTGTGAGAAAACAGGGCAGATGAAACCATGAAAAAGTATATACCGGAGAAGATGGTCGCCGTCAGCAGATACCGGAATTACATACCGGGTTTGCCTGAAGAGATACAACAGGATATCTACGACAGGATGAATGAACTGATCCGGGAAGAAAAGGCGTATTGCGACCGGGGTAATTATAAGCATATGGCGCAGATATTCACATCGATCGCTCTCTATCAGACTCTGCAGAAGCACGGCAAGAGCGAGGAAGAAGCCTATAGGATAACGTCCGAGGAAATGTGGAAAGCACTGACTCCGGACAGTTACCGGAAGATGGCTAAGCTTCCTTGCTTTTTATCGATGATGAAAAAGATACTTCCGATAGGTTTTAAGAACGGGACGGGAACAGGCTGGCGATATCAGTGGCATTTTGATGAGGACCCCAAGGACAGATTTCATTTTGAATGTGTGGAATGTGTCTATTGTCACATTTTCACCGAGCAGGGCATGATGAAGCTCGGCGCGATGTTCTGTCATTCCGATGTTATCAATTTCGGGAATCTGCCTTATACGGACTTTAAGCGTACCAAAACCCTGTGTCAGGGCGGAGACTGCTGCGATTTTGATTTTATAAGGCATGATACGGATGCCGGAGATGGCTGGGAACGCAGCAAAAGCGTGTAAAGCAGACAGGTTATACGAGAGGTAATTTTATACGAGAGGTGAGTAGCAGATGAAGTACAGTGGAATGCCGGCAGGGATGTGGATCCTGTTTAAGAATTCATTTAGAAAGGCACTTAAAGGTGATCTGGGATACAGTCTTTCAGATGCAAAGAGGATAACGAAGGCCGCAAAACCAAAATACAGGGAGATAATAGAAAAGCTTCCCGAGTTTGAGGTGGAAGACAGATTCAAGACGAACATCGTAAACTGTGCGGTCTTAACCGCCTTTCTTCTAAGCATGGACAGGAGGCCTTCCGTGGAAGAGGCTACCCGGTATTATGAGCATGCAATGACAAATCCGGCGACCAAGAAATTCTGCCGTATGAGCGGTAAGAAGAAATTCACCGACAGCGATATCGAAGGAATGAAAAAGACCGCATCTTTTAGAGCCGCTGACCGGAATCTTTATTCGTGGAACATGGATTATCTTCCGTATGATGACGGGAGCGGGTATGAGGCGAGGTTCTATAAATGCGGAATATGCGTGCTCATGAAAGAATACGGGTTTTATGATCTTGTTCCTGCGATGTGTCATCTGGACTATACTATGAGTGAACTGGGTGGCGCTTCCGATTTTGTCAGGGAATATACACTGGCATCCGGCGGGCCTTATTGCGACTGCGGA
>JAILQK010000069.1 GCA_024699045.1 Lachnospiraceae bacterium
TGCATGGAGGGCATAACATATGAGATGTACCTGAATTACAGGAATGTTACGGCAGCGGGAGCAAAACCCGTGAAGCTTCATGCAACCGGAGGCGGAGCGCATTCCGGAGTCTGGATGCAGATGAAGGCAGATATGCTGGGACTTCCGATCACCGCACTCAGGACTGTGGATGCGGGAACGGTGGGTTCTGCAATGCTGACAGGGATAGCGACCGGTCTTTTCAGGGATATAGGCGAGGCATCGGACTGCATGGTTGAAAAAACCGTGACTTATCAACCACGTATGAACCGGCATGAGGAATATCTGAAGATGTATGAAAAATATGAAAAAATATATAATGCGGTTAGAGAGTTCATGTAGCAGTCAATATTAGATTAATATTGGGATGTAGCAGACAAAGAGCAAAGCATTGAAAAAGGAGGGGATTTCATGTCAGAAAACAAGATCATCCAAAAGCTCAGAGACGGAAACAGGAAGTATCTTACCGCCAAGGTGAATGACGGGGACATCTCGGAGAGTATCCGTAAGGATACGGCTGACAACGGACAGCATCCGTATGCGGTAGTCGTTGCCTGCTCTGATTCAAGAGTTGTTCCCGAGGATATATTTATGACAGGCATCGGAGAGCTTTTTACCATTCGGGTGGCTGGAAATGTGATCACCGAAACGCAGATGGGAAGTATAGAATATGCGGTGGATCATCTTGGATGCGAGGCCGTAGTGATCCTGGGCCATACCAATTGCGGCGCTGTCGGCGCAGCGCTCGAAGGAGACGGAGAGGGAGCGGTGAAGTCTTTGACCGATTACATCCATATTGCGATCGGAGGGGAAAAAGACTATGAAAAAGCCTGCTGTCTCAATGCCAGAGCCGGGGCAGACAAGGTAAAGGAGGTCCTCTGCAAAAATGGAGACGGTCCGGCAGTGGAGGCGGCCATGTATGATATACGCACCGGGGAGGTAAGTTGGCTTTAAGCCGGGGGGATTGAGCAGTCGCAAAAGAACGGGGAGGAGGAATTCTCCAGTGAAATTCTCCCGTGAATGATATTGTTGCCATTGCATAAAAAAGAATATATAATCATACTGATTAAAAATTTTCGTGGAGCATAAATGATTGCTACATTGCCGTAAGGTATATGTGATTTGCATATGCAAAGAAATAGCAATGCTTTATTCAAAACATGATTTAGACAGTTTACCTGCGGGCAAGTTTTATGAAAGTTTTATTTAGATACAGGATCCACAGATTCAATCAGCAAAACAAAGGCATACATCGGAATATGCGCATTAGCAGAGCGTTATATTCAGGTGGATGCCTTTTTCATTGTTTTAAAATAGATAATGTCGGTACTTACGTTGCACGATGAAAAGGAATCAGGATAAGAGACAATGATTACGATCAATGACAGAAATCTATGTGAAAACTGCTTTACGGAGACAGAGCACCGGCCATGTCCTTATTGTGGATTTGACAATGCGAACAAACGCGATAATACCGTGCTTGAAAGAGGGAGTGTACTCGATGGCCGATATATGATGGGCGGAGTCATAGGAAAGGGCGGATTTGGTATCACCTATCTGGCTTATGATATAAAGCTGGAGAAACGTATAGCCATAAAGGAATACTACCCAAGGGCGATAGCCTCCAGAGCCGAAGACAGGGCGACAGTATCCGCTCCGGATGAGAAATCGGAGAAGTCCTTTAAGGACGGAGCCGACAGGTTCTATAAAGAAGCGGAGCTTGTTTCCCAGTTTAATGGTAATCCGAATATAGTTAATGTCTATGATTTCTTCCGTGAAAATGACACAGTTTATTTTACGATGGGATATCTCGATGGGGAATCTCTTAAAAAATATATAAACACAAAAGGTCATATCAGTGAGGGGCAGGCCATGAACGTATACAATTGCGTGACCAATGCTCTGCTTATCACTCACAGCATGAATATCCTGCATCGGGATATATCACCTGACAATATCATGTTGTGCAGAGACGGAACGATCAAGCTTATTGATTTTGGTGCTGCCAGACAGGTGATGGCGGATGAATCCAACAGTCTCTCGGTTATTCTGAAGCAGGGATTTGCGCCTCTTGAGCAGTATCAGAGGAAGGGTAAGCAGGGCCCCTGGACTGATATATATGCGCTCGGGTCTACAATTTATACGGCTTTGACCGGAGATCATCTTGATGACCCCATGTCGCGTATGGAGGATGACAGCGATCATGATGAGAATAAGTACGGGATATCGGAAGGACTCTGGAATATCATCAGAAAGTCAACAATGCTTAGGATCGAGGACAGATATCAGGATATCTTTGATTTAAAGAAAGACCTTTCAGCGATAAAGATCCGGACTGCTCCTTTTGATAATTTGGGTTTTCTAGAAAATATCAATACGTATACAGATCAGGGTGAGACCGGGGCCAATAAGACAGATGTTGCGAATCCTGAAGTACAGGATCCGAATGCGACAGTATTATTACATGACAACACAGGACATATTTCCAATGAAACGGTTTTGATCAACGAGCCCCTTGGGAAGGTCAACGAGACGGCTTCCGGAAAAGACGGTACAGAGATTGGCGGAACTGACGGTAGCGGTGAAGAGAAGTCCGGGAAAGATAATCCGAAAACCGCAGAGAATACAGCGTTCCAGCGAAGAGACGGAGACAAAGGGTCTGCAGGAGCAGATAGTGTTGGGGAGGCAGCGGTTAAAGCTGAGGTGGAACAGACTGTCGGGGCCGGATTTGAAACGGCTGAGGAGGCTGCGGACAAAGCGGTATCCGGAGATATAAGCGGAAAGGCTCTTGAAGGAAAGTCAGCAGAGGCAGTAGAGTCAGCAGAGTCAGTAGAGTCAGCAGAGTCAGCAGAGTCATCAGAGTCAGCAGAGTCAGCAGAGTCAGTAAAGGCAGCAGAGGCAGTAAAGGCAGCAGAGTCGGGAGCTGCAAGAGAGAATGCCTTCGCAGACAAGTCTGCGGAAGGAGACGCTGCCGGTAAGATCGATAAGGGGAATACAAAAAGCAACGGTGGGACGATCCCTAAAGTTTTGTATCTTATTCCGGTGTTGATCGTTGCATTGGTCATTGTCATCGTTCTTGGATTTTTTAAGGGCGGAAAGACCGGGGAGAGCAAGGCGGAGAGTACTCCGAGTGAAAGGATAATGATGGGTGACGCGGCAGAGATCCTGAAACAGGACGGCGTAGATGGAAGTGTAGTGGATTTAATTTTAAATTCCGACGATTTCAATGAGAAGTACGGAGTATATACGGCAGAGTGTACCGTGGGGGTACATCAGAACAGCGGAGAGACAGGCGATGACACTAATTATGAGGTTACGCTTATCTATGATAAGGAGGATGATGGCTGGAGTTTGAGCGAACTCAGCCATCAGTAAGCCGGGTGAGGGTTTGATAAGGAGAGTATCAATCCGTCAGTAATCCGGGTGAGGGTTTGATAAGGAGAGTATCAATCCGTCAGTAAACCGCTCGTTTGTATTGTACAGTTTTTGTTTTGCTCTATCCAAGGAGGAGAAAAGATGAGAAAGTTGAAGACAGCAGGGATGATCATTGTTCTTATGCTTGCATTACAATTAGCCGGATGCGGGGGGGCTAAGGCTTCGGATCCGCCGGATGATGATGTATTAAAAGAAGATATACAGGAATACATTCAGGAGATCATCGACGAATCGGGATCGGTCAAAATATTTGAGAATACAGAAAGCAATGTGAACGGAGATGAAGCAGTGGCGGTATGCTCGGTTTTGTTCAGTACCGCGGAGGGGGATCAGCAGGGAGAATTTACCCTGACCTATTCACGTGACGGTGGTGAATGGGATCTGGAGAAGTGCAAGGTCGAATTATCGGACGAAACGGAAGCAGCGAAAGAAGAGAAAGAAGAGAAGGATACAACAGTTTCAACTGATGAAACGGCTGATGAAGAAAGCGGCGATGAGAAAGCGAATGAGGCTGATGCGGAAGAGGTTTCAGAAGTGGGAGGAGAAGCCTCTGCGACGGAAACTTCCGATGGAACAGGCGGATCCATTCCTTCAACAGGACAGTCAGGAGTCGTTAACGGTTATACTTTGGAGGAGACCGGAAGTTTTTCTGATGTAAAGGGTGTGCAGCAAGGGAACGGAGCAATGTATTATCCTGAAAATGATAGCGTAAAGCTAATATGCACAAATGGCCAAACGTTTAAGGATTCATATGCCGGTTATTCGGGTTTAGGCGGAGGTTATTTTGCAGTCAGAGGTAATTCTGATGGAGTCAACAATACCGGCCTTGTTACGCTTGAGGGGGAAGTACTGATCCCATGTGAAGCGGCGATAATCGAGTGGATAAGAAACAATAGGAATGAAGATTGTGGAAGATATCTGAGAGTAGTCTATGGTGGAGAGAAGACTACCGATAAAGAAAAGGCGTTCTTCTATACAACAGATAAGAGATTCTCGTTCCAAATGGAGGAAGGCGATACAATGTATACCGGCTATGCCAGAGTATACGATGTAGTTAAACGACAATTCGTACCGGGAGTTCAGACAGATAACCCGGATTCTTCCGATATGCGGGAATGCGGAGATCATTTTATTATTCAGGATAAGGAAGATATCTCGTATCTTTATGATGAAAACGGGAAACAACTGCTTCAGACAACAAGGATCAGTGGGGTGGGCAACGGATACATTATCATGTATGACGAGGGTCTGTATAAGTTATATGATGAAACCGGAGAGATGTTGTTCAGCTCAGAAGATTCGCTGTTTGAAGTGGACAGTACCACCGGATATTTAAAGAAATCAATAAACAGCAACTACGTACTGATAGATAAGAATGGGGAGCAGGTACTGCCTGATATGTATAAGGCTATCCGTTCCGAGAGAAATGGAATTGCTTTAGTACAAGCCTTAACAGGGGAACAAAATCTGATTTCAGTTGACGGTTCCGTATTGCTCACTTCAGCAGATAATATAGCCGATATCCGGGATTGGGACAATCATTCTTATTCGGGATATTATTATGGTAAGGGAGACGATGGTTATACACTGGCGGGTCCCGGAGGGGCAATAATGTCAGGACTTGAGGAGACTCCGCAACACTGCGTCGTTTTTCGTGACAGTGATGCATTGGTGATAAATGATAAGGAGTTCAGCCTTCATTTGGATAATAAGAATCATAGGGATCTCGGCCTTGGATTGACTTCTTTAAAGTCAGATTCAACAGGCAAGTATGGTGCCTTTGATCTGTTTACCGGCAAACAACTCTTAGACTACGAATATGACAAAATTGAGGGGATATATGGATATATATATGCTCTAAAGGGTGATACCTGGACTATATATAAACTTAATAAACAATATTATTAAGACTGATCATAACTGACGGATCAGAAACTGTAATTTTCCCATTCTGTGGACGGAGGAAAATGCTGATCCGGATATAAGAACAAAGCATCGGTTGAAAACATGCCGGATCTTCAGACAGAGGATCCGGCATATTTTGGTTTGCGTGCCATGGGCGCGCTCTAACGGGTGAAAGTTCTGAGTACGCTTAAGCCTCTATTTTGTAGCGTAATGAACCTGATAAAAAAATATTTTTATTTTTTTTTATTTTGACCCCACTTTTTAAAATATCCGCTCCGTATTATTAGTCAGAAGGGCAGAGACAGGGAAATAAAATGATCGCCCAAAGATCTCAAAGCCGTAAAACAAAAACCATTAATGATACAGGAGGAATTAAAAATGAAGAATCAGATAGCAAAAAGGATAATGATGGCAGCACTTACAGGAGTCCTGTGCGCGGGCATGACAGTTGCAGCATACGCAGCACCTGCAGGAGGTCCCGGTGGAGCAGGAGGTCCCGGTGGACAGATGGGGCAGGGTCCTCAGAGTGGACAGATGGATCAGGGATCACAGAACGGGCAAATGGGGCAGCCGCCTCAGGGAGAAGCACCTACAGGTGAGGTTCCCGAGCTTCCCGAAGGAGTAGAGGCAGGCGAGCTTCCCGAGCTTCCGGAGGGAGAGGCACCTACAGGCGAGAGACCTGAGCTTCCCGAGGGTGTAGAAGAGGGAGAACTTCCTGAGGGAGAAGCACCTACAGGTGAGCGGCCTGAACTTCCCGAAGGTGTAGAAGAGGGAGAGGCGCCTACAGGCGAGAGACCCGAGCTTCCCGAAGGCGAAGCACCTACAGGCGAAAGACCCGAGCTTCCCGAGGGTGTAGAAGAAGGAGAGCTTCCTGAAGGAGAGGCGCCTAAAGGTGAAAGACCTGAGCTTCCCGAAGGCGAGCTTCCGGAAGGAGCAGTAAGCGTAGAAGCATATAAGAATGCACTTGGTTCAGTTGAGGATGAGGATACGAAGTCTTCATTACAGGAGTACATTGATGCACTCGAATCAGCGCTTGAGGCAGAGAAGACCGCTATGGATTCGGAGGATGAGCTCACCGAGGATGAGGCAGCATCATACAGGACAGCCGTGGAAGAGGCGACCGCAGCACTCGTGTCGGCGTTTGAAGAGGCCGGTATAGATGTAGATGAGGCAATGCCTGAATTAAATGAGGAAGAGCTTCCGGAGGGTGTAGCAGGTAACAGGCCCCTTAATGATGATAAGCAGGACACTGTTGCAACAACGGACAGTGAGACGGATGATGATACTGAAGCAACAGAACAGCCGGTAGTTTCAGCAAATAAAAAGTCCAATGGCAAGGGGAATGTATTCACAAATAAGCTTTCTGAGATATATAATTGGCTTAAAGGCATATTCGGCTAAGTGTGGTGAAACCGGCCGCACGGGCTCTGCATAAGGAAGAGAGATGACACAGACAAACGCGGCATCAGGAGAGAAAACGATCGATAAAGTGAATGAGAAGGTGATGATAGCGGCATCCGATCCGAAGGAGCTGGATCGTTTTCTCTCAAAAGAACAGAATCATATCCTGAAACTTACAGGGAAGGTTTTACAAAAAAAGATCACCGTAAGCGATGATGAATACTCAATAGCGCTCTTGGCGGTGTCGGAAGCCGTGAAAAATTACGATAGGACCAGGGGAGACTTCTGGTCCTATGCTGCGTTTGTCATAAAGAGCAGGGAAATAGATTATTACAGGAGCGGAGCTTCCAAAATCGAAAATGAGATGACCGTCTCGCCGGAGCTTTTCAACGGAGACGGTGCCGACGAAGAGCAGGACCGGGCTCTGCAGCATAGTATTAACGATAAGACCGCAGTATATGTCGATACATCGATAAGAGACGAGATAGAGGATCTGAAGGAGAAGCTGGGTGAGTTTGATATCAGTTTTTTTGATCTGGCTGAATGCTCACCTAAATCACAGAAGTCAAAAAATGCATGCTCTCAGGTGTTGAAGGCGATCTTTACGCCTCCGCCTCTCATAGATGAGCTGATCCGGAGCAAGTCGCTCCCCATAAAAAAGATCCTGGAGCGGCAAAAGGTATCAAGAAAACTGATCGACAGGCACAGAAGATACCTTATGAGCGCAGCGATAATCCTGGAAGGGGATTATCCCGGCATATCGGAATATATTCCGTATGCCAAAGAAATAAATGCAGTATGATCAGGTAACGGTAGTAAGATCAGATAAAAGCAGTAAGATCAGATAACGGCAGCAAGATCAGATAAAAGCAGTAAGATCAGATAACGGCAGCAAGATCAGATAACGGCAGCAAGATCAGATAACGGCAGCAAGATCAGATAAAAGCAGTAAGATCAGATAACGGCAGCAAGATCAGATAAAGGCAGTAAGATCAGGCATAAGCAGTACGATCTGATCCAGAAGGAATCAAGATAAACATTAATACTAATATTAGCATTAACACAGATCATTCGGAAATCGGGAGAACAGATGAAATCCGTTGTTTTGGATATCAAAGGCGAAAAAGCGGCAATATTGGATAATACAGGGGTTGTTCATGCTGTAGCCGACAAAGGCTATAAGGTAGGACAGGTCCTTAGTCTTTCCGAATATGAAATAAAAAAAGCCGAGGAAGAGCTTCATAAGGCCTCTTATAAAGCGAGCAGATCGAAGATCATACCGTTTGGCTTAAAGCATATGACCCGCTACACAAGGATCGCGGCAGCGGTGCTTGCTTTGGTAATAGTCGGCGGCGGCGTGACCGCATATGCTGCTCCCGTAAGTACCGTAACCGTAGAAGACGGCACTAATTCCGTTGAATATAAGCTTAATGTGTTTGACAGAGTAGTCGGAGTTGAGACTTCGGATAATGCGGATGATGAATTTAAGGAGGAGGTCTCTGAGCTTTCGGGGCGGGTACACGGAATGAAGATATCCGAGGCTATGGATTTCACGGCCAGGCAAATGGAAAGCCGGCCGGAGGGTATGGATGATGGTTCGGTGATCACCGTAAAGGTCGATGGACTTAAGAAAGGGAATAAATCCTTTAATGATACGGTGGATCACAAGGTAAAGGAGATACGCGACAGAAGGATGACCGAGCTTTCCGATAGTGATAAAGATGCGACCACAACTGATGGAACCGGTGTGAAGGAACGGGGTATGACATATGATCTGACGGAAAAGCCTTCATCAGATGCGGCTGATCCTGCGACAGATATCCCATCCGAGGCAGTCGGAACCCCGACGCAGTCCGGTGGAAAAGACGGACAGACAAAGGACGGACAGATACAGGACGGAGAGCTGAAGGATGGGCAGGTAAAGGATGGAGAGCTGAAGGACGGACAGACAAAGGACGGAGAGCTTAAGGATGGACAGGTAAAGGATGGACAGCTTCCGGGGAATACCGAAAGCGGCAATGAGAATAATAAACAAGGTAATTCTTTAAATACCGATACAGGAAAAGCGTCAGGCGTTGATACGGGAAACGGATCAGGTATTGATACGGGAAGGCAGATTGACGATAAAACCGGAAGTACGGTATTGACTCCGACCGAAAACATGCAGGGAACCCCGACTGATATGAACACCGGTGCAGGTGGGAATACGGGGGGCAGTACAGGAGTCGGGACGAACGGTCCGACGAAGGACGGTTCATTTGACCAAGGTGGTGTCGGAACCGGCCAGCCGTCTGATCTTTCAGATTCAAACGGCGGCGGATCGTCGGGGGTGCCCTCGGGAACTCCCGGCGTATCTGACGGTGGCGGGGGACATGGAGCAACGGATGTAGCCGACGGAGGAAATCGCGGTGAGGCGGGGAACTCCGGCGGCTCAGGTCCGGATCCGGGTTCAGATTCAGGTTCAGGAGGTACGGGGCCCGGGGGGCCATAGGGGCGCAGGATGATCCCGATGGAGCTTATGGGTGGTGCCTGCGATAGGCGTTTCCGGCACTGATTATGGGGAATGCCTGCTAAAGATATTCCCGGTGGTGAATCACGGAGATCCTGCCTTAACCATGCCGCACATGCCTCATGCCTCACATACCTCATGCCTCACATACTGCATCGTCAAGCATTTTTTACTTGTCATCTTTTTATGGTATATTGAAGATGTAGGTGTCCGGGGTTCCTGTACAGGGGGGCATGATGACGAAAACAAGATTAAAGATCATCAGTATCTTGCTGGCGTTTATTCTGGTGACAGGAAATGCTTCACCGGCTGTCGTCTATGCTGCAGATAAGGGAAATGCTTCTCAGGAAGTCACTTATGCTTCAGATAAGAACAGCGTCTCTGAGAAAAGCGGATCCGGGGAGCTGACAGGCATTGAGATTACAGAGCTTGCGACACCTTTTGCAGGTGCGAAGCTTGACGACAGGGCAGTCATAAGGTCTGCCGAAGGTGTCGAGTGGGAGATCCCTGTAGTATGGATAGATGAGACAGGGAAGGCAGCTACCGTAGCAGAAGCAGAGTCTGAGGCTAAGGCAGAGAATACTGAAGAGACCGGTACGGATGCTTAGAACAAGCAAAAGTAAGGGATATGAATGCTAAAGCATAACCGGTTTTCCGTTTGACAATAAATATATTCTGGATTATAGTAGCACAGGTAAATATAAAGCCAGGGGAGCTTCGGCTGAGATCCCGATTGTTTTCGGAGACCCTCATTACCTGAACCGGATAATACCGGCGTAGGAAGGCATGTATTGCATATATTGTGCTTGCTGTTTTACTCCCCTCCTTTAAGACAATAATAAGGAGGTTTTTCTATGTCTTTTTTTGTTACACTGGCAGAGGATGGCAGCTATTATTCACTTACCGGGGCAGGAAACGTGCTGATGATCGTACTGGTCGTAGTGCTGTTGCTTGCGATCTGTATGATCCCCGGGAAAAGCGAGAAGAAAATGTCTGTAAAGCAGCTTGTATTTTCGGCAGTTGCATTGGCTCTCGCTTTTGTTCTTTCTTACGTTAAGCTGGTACATCTTCCGTGGGGAGGTTCTGTCACATTGTGTTCCATGCTTTTTGTTACGCTTATCGGTTACTGGTATGGTCCAAGGGTAGGCGTTACGGCAGGATTTGCCTACGGCATCCTTCAGTTTATTCAGGGTGGGGGAGGATATATTCTGGATCCCATTCAGGTCTGTCTGGATTATATCGTTGCATTTGCGGCATTGGGAGCATCGGGATTTTTCTACAAGAGCAAAAACGGACTTGTGAAGGGGTACATCGTGGCGGTGCTTTTGAGAGGACTGTTTCATTCCATAGGCGGATATATTTACTGGATGGATTATATGCCTGATACCTTCCCGCAGAGCCTGGCGATCGCATATCCGGTCCTGTATAACTATTCATATCTTCTTTTGGAGGCAGTCATAACCGTGGTGATCATAATGCTTCCTCCTGTAAAAAATGCGCTGGCGCGTGTAAAACAGATGGCGGTCGAATAAGCCGGTAAAGGAATAAGGCGGGAACGGTCGGGCAGTCGGAGAGTCCGGGGAAGTTCCGCTTATTCCTCGATTGTTATGACATCCGAAAGAATATAATGGAACAGAGGATAAGATGTTTCTTTATTCTCTTTATAGCCGTTTCGCAGATCAAAGGTGTCTGAGGGGTCATCGGGATTGACGCCGATATAATCTCCTTTGAACACAAAATCAGTATATCCGAGTTTAAAGAGTGATATTACATTGTCCATGGCCTCCTGTGTCCCGGGGGCCGCGATCTGCTGATTCAGATCGTCCATCTCCACCCAGCCGTTTTCAAACCCTGCGGATGCATCTGTCCCGTGAATATGAGCGGAGAGCGTTGATTCGATGGTCTTATTTGACATGACTGCATCAACGGCTGAGAGTACATAGGGATCCCAGCAGATCCTGGTCGTGACAAGAGAGGTGCCCGGGGCGACCTCCGACATGCTCTGATTATTTCCTACAAAATAGACGGGGGCGTCGGCAGGCGTCTCTTCACAGGCGATCGCCGGACCTATGGTATCGGTGTGCTGTGAGATGATAACGCAGCCTTCGCGGATCAGTTGTTCCGCCATGGCTTTTTCTTTTGGATAGCTGCTCCAGGTCTGCGTATAACAAACGCGCATCACGGCCTGGGGGACAACAGAGCGAACACCCAGCAGAAACGCAGTGTATCCGGAAATGACCTCAGAAGTCGGAAATGCCGCAACAAAGCCAACGATAGCCTGATCCTCCGAGATAAGTCCTTCGGAGATCATCTGCTCGATCTTCATTCCTGCGGCGATCCCGCTTACATATCTTCCCTGAAATGCTTCACCCTTAAAAGTATGATAGTTTGGAGGCACGGTCTTGTCGCTCATGTCCATATAAGAGGTTTGGCAAAACTGGATATCGGGGTATTCGGGAGCAAGCTCTATCACCGATCCGCTGTATCCGTTAAAGAAAATTATATCGCAGCCTTTCGAGGCCAGGTCTCTGAGTGGTTCTTCCATTTCATCGTCCAGAACATTGCTGCATGTGAGGATATCAACCCGGTCACCGTATTCTTTTTCAAGTTTGTCTTTTGCGAGCGAGAAGTTATAGGTGTAGGGAGTGCTTTCATCATTGTCATAGATGAAGCCGACCGTCAGATGTTCCCTTCCTCCGGTAAGGTTAAGGAGCCGGAAACAGCAGAGAAGGGCAGCCATAATGACAAGACATGTCAGCACTGTTGTTATATATACGCGCTTCATTCTGCGGCTCCTTTCTTATCTTCGGAAACTTCTTTTTCGCCGGGTTGGGATCCTTCACCCTGCTGTGTTTCTTCGTCAGCGTTTTTATTGTTGGCCTGCTGTTCTTTGTCGGCGTTGTTATTGTCGGGTTGGGATCCTTTTTCGGCGTTGTTATTATCGGCTTGGGATCCTTTGTCGGTGTTGTTATTATCGGGTTGGGATCCTTTGTCGGTGTTGTTATTGTCAGTTTTCATTTCGGCGGCCTGGATCTTTTTGTCTTCTTCGACGCGTCTTGCCAGTTCCTTTTGCTCTTCTTTATCGGCATTCTGTATTTCTGCCCGTTTCTGAGCGTATATCTCTTCCAGGTTGATCTCGTTTTTATCGATAAGGCGGAAAAAGGCATCGAGCACATTGGGATCGAATTGTGTACCACGTCCCCGTTTCATTTCATTCAAAACATAGTCGGTATCCATATGGTTGCGGTAAACGCGATTGGAGGTCATCGCATCGAAAGCATCAGCGACCGCGATGATCCTGCCGAAGAGAGGGATCGCTTCGCCGACCAGTCCTTCTGGATAGCCTCTTCCGTCATATCGTTCGTGATGATATCTGGTCCCGTCATCGACATGTTCCACAAGTGAGAAATCCTTTAGGATCTCTGCGCCTCTGATAACATGGGATTTCATTTGTTCATATTCCTCATCGGTCAGCCGGCCGACTTTGTTGAGCACGCTGTCGGGAACGCCTATCTTGCCGATGTCATGAAGCTGGGCGGCTTTTTTCAGGTTGGAGAGTGATTTGTTTTTGCGCCATCCCTTGAAGCATTTCATTTCCCTTGCGATCTTTTCCGAATACTCAGCCACACGCAGCGAATGCTGGTGGGTACGCACGTCTTTGGCATCGACCGCGTTCGCGATAGCCATAACGGTCTCATTTGCCATATTGAGCTTGATCTGCTGCTGGTTCAGCTGTCTTTGGACTATGAACCAGGTGAACCAGATCAGGATCAGGGAGAGCATGACCGCCATATAGAAATGGAAGTAGGGCTTTTCGTAAAATTCTCCTTCTTTGATAAGATCAAACTTGCGCTCTTCCAGTATGTTACCGCCTGAACTGTCAAAAATAGCCAGATGAAATACGTAATTGCCTGCCGGGAGATTAGTGTAGATTATATTGTTAAGACTGTTCTGGGGCACGATCGTCCATTGCGTGTCGTAGCCTTCCAGATAGTAGCCCACATTAGGCTCCTGGATCGTGTAATTTAAGATCTCCGGATTTAACTCCACACGGTTTACACCCTGGCCTATCGTGACCTCCTTCGTATGGGTAAGCGGCTGTACTTCCCCGTCAACCTGTATGGAGGCAAGCTGCATCCGATATGAGCGGAAGTCCTGATCATATGTGTTGATATCGATGATATAAACGCCGGTATCGCAAGGGAGGAATAATTCGACATTTCCGTTGCAATAGTTCCACGAATTTGCGGTCAGCGATGTCCCGAGTCCCCTTCTTGCATCAAGAAGTTCCCAGGCGATCTTGCTGTTTGCGACAAGCTCGTCACGGCCTACCACGTAGATGCCGGCACTGGACATAACGAAGAGAGTGTCTTCATCCTTGACCCAGATATCGTAGTTATTATAATAAGGGAATTGATCGAGCGTGCGGATCGTCCCGTCCGGTTCGAGATAGCAAAGGCTGTTGCTGGTAACGATAAATACGCCCTCAGATTTGGGGTCTTTTATTGTCCGCAGGATGACGCCGCTGCTGAGCCCGTCTTCCCGGGTCATCATGTCCGTCACTTCTCCGTCTTTCAGTACTGCGATGCCGTCACCGTCCGTGCCTGCAAGTATGGTGCCGTCACTCCTTTCGGTAAGGGTCAGGATCATCGAATTTATAAGGCCGTCTTCGTTGCTTATTGTCCGCGTGATCTTATGATCTTTTATATAACTTATTCCGGTGTCCCCGGCAGCCAGGATCGTTCCGTCCGAAAGACCGGTCACTATCCTTGCCCGGTTGCCGAAGCTGCCGTTGTCCGCATTGTAGGACCAGACCTCGCCGTCAGGGGAATATTCCATAAGGCCGTTCCCGTAAGTACATACCCACAGATGGTCGTCAGTATCAACGTACATACAGCGGATCCGTATGCCGTCAAGCTCTTCGGTAAGGTCGTTATTTATCTGCCTGCTGCAGGATTTGTCTACGATATCCAAACCTTTGTCGGTACCTATATAATAGCAATCCTGCCAGGAAACTATGGTGTTGACGACCCGGCGATCCATGCCGATAGAGCCGTAAATGTCCTTGAAGGGGGATTTTGCAAGTCTTAAGAGCCCCAGTCTCGATGAGGTAAACCAAAGATTGCCTTGATAGTCATACAGCATCTTGTCGATGGAATTGTTGAAATCATTGGTATTGAGCTGATGATATCCGTTAGCGTCGATATAGGAGATGCCGCTGTCGGTTGATATAAAGAGCGTGCCGTCTTCCAGATAGTTAAGATTATTGATGCAGGCGGCATTCGGACATGTTATGACGTCAAGCTGCTTAAAATCTCCCTGTGATACATCGAAGCAGTATATATGATTTGTGGACGAGCCTACCATCAACGACCCGTCGGGCGCAAAGGCACAGCAGTTGAAGAGTTCCTGCTCATCGGTAAGCTGTGTGGAGGAGAGGACTTCTCCGCCGCTGATAAGGAAGAGCCGTCCGTCGGAAGCTACAGTCGCCACGAGGCCGTTTTGATCTGAGGTGATGCTGTCGGCGTAGTTTACTTCGTCCAGTGTATTGGCGGCTTTCAGGCCGTTATTCATCATAAGGACCTGCATGCTTGAGGTCGTGCCGATGTAGTAGTATCCATCCGGAGTGTGGGTGATGCATCGGACGGAATTGGAGGGGAGGCCGCTCGTCTGATCGAGAACATTTACGACCTTCTCCCGGATCACGATGGAAAGTCCGTTGTCATTGGTGCCGATCCATAAACGGCCTTCTTCATCCACATAAAGACAGTTTACGTTTTTTACTGATTCATAATCGTCTATCCAACGGAATTCCCGTCCGTTATAGCGATAAAGCCCCGCATAGGTACCGATCCATAACACACCGTCATTGGTCTGGGCTATGTCATTGGCTTCTCCGCAAGGCAGTCCGTTGTTGCTGCTGTATATATTATGAACGTAATCATTATAATCAGTTGTTCCTGT
>JAILQK010000073.1 GCA_024699045.1 Lachnospiraceae bacterium
CGGTGACCACAGCCCCCGCTCCGACTACGGCGCCGTCTCCTATGTTTACTCCACCCATGATGAGCACATTACTCCCGATCCAGACGTCGGAGCCTATACGGGTACGCTCCGACGGCTTCTCCTGAAAGCGGTCCTGCTTCACATAGGTATGCTCCGATACCACCTTTGTGGAATAAAACGCCGGATGGATCGAGACAAACTTTTCCGTCGGATGCGATCCTATGACGGTCTTGACGTCACTTCCGATCGTCGTATATCTGCCTATATCCGAATCTGTGATATCACTTCCGCCTTGTACGATCGAAAAATATCCCAGGGTACAGTTTTTAAGAACCGTATTTTTCCCGACGAAATTGCGGCCCTCTATCCCGGTCCCGGGGATATAGGATCTCTGCTTCATCACACTGTGTGTCTTAAGCTCCTTATATGCTCTGATCCAGGGCCAGATCCAGAACCTGTATAATACGGAAGCCCCTTCCGCTATTTTTCTGCCTGTGAAACTCAATCTGTCAGCTCCGCGATCGTATCCACCATATGCTCCCAGGTGAACCGGTATGCATCGTTCCTGATGTTTTCCGCAAAATCAACGGTCTTTTTCAATTCATAAAACCTTTGGATCGCCTCCGTTAATGCCTCGGGATCTCCGGGCTTGCACAAGACCCCGGTCTCTCCTTCCGTGACCACCTCCGGCAGTCCCCCCACCTCTGTAGCGATCACCGGCTTTTCAAATCCGAAAGCGATCTGGGCGATACCCGACTGTGTCGCATCCAGATAAGGAAGCACCACGGCATCGCATCTTTCAAAGAATTCTCCGACTTCTCTGTCCGGCACATACCCGTCCCTTACGGAGATCCTGTCCGCGAGGTGAAGATCCTCGATCATATGCATATAGGTATCCTTTGCGCCGTCAAAATCACCGACTATGTTCAGGTGGATTATCTCCGGCAGGGAGGCCATCGCCTGTATCAATACCTTCAAGCCCTTATAGGGCCTTACGAAACCGAAAAACAGTATGACCGATGACTGATCCACCGGCACGGCGCCGCTTTCTGCTTCGACCCGCTTAAACTCACTGTAGGTCGGATGCATGTTTACGCGGTATTTGGCATTCGGGATGATCGATCTGAGCTCCTCCGCTTCGCGCGAGGAATGAAGGATAAAATAATCCCCCCTTTTCAGTGTGGATCTTGTGAGCATCCGGTCAAGAGGAAATCTTTCGTGAGGAAATACGTTATGACATATGAAAAGGATCTTTGATCTGAGCCTTTTTGCAAGGATCCGGTAACAAGGAGCAAAGTAAGGATGCCACCACTGGATCACGGTCAGATCCGGGTCGATCTCATTTATCCTCTCCGCTGCCTTTTTTATGCTTTTTATATTCGCGGTGTTTATCAGATACTCCGTATCCTCGACCTTAAAGCTGTCGTTGCTGAAATCCCTTTGCTCCTTGCGGAAAAGGATCTTCGGATACTGCATCGAGTAGGAGATCATAAACGTATCGTAACGCTCATTCAGCGCTCTGTACAGGAGTCCCGTATAATGGCTTATCCCGCCCTTAAAAGGATAGACAGGCCCGATAAGGACTGCCTTTTTCCTGTTGTCACTTTCCGTCTGAGGCATCCTTATCCGTCCTTCTCTTTTCTTCGTATCTCTCCGACTCCATCCTCCGGATCCTGTACTGCACGTCCTCAAGGATCTTTCGGTTCGCCGCTATGATATCGGCCTGGAGACCGAGAACAAAGGTCATAAAACCTATGATGATCAGCATGGTGGCCACGACCAGTGACTGGGTATGGCCCGCCCCGTTTCCTCTGGCAAAGAACACAAGGAACCTTACCACATAGATAAAGCCTATCGTGAAAGGTATTAGTCCGCAGACGGTAAAAAAGGTCAGCGGTCTGTACATAAGAAACGCTCTGAATATCGTAAGGATCGACTTTTTGATATAGCTTCCCATACTGTGAAAAAGACGGGATTTCCGAAGCTCCGGATTGGTACGGACCGGCACGGAGGTGATCGCCATCTTGTTGCGTCCCGCCTGGACTATCGTTTCCAGGGTATAGGTATACTGATTGATGACATTCAGATGCATCGCGGCATCCTTGGAAAAGGCCCTGAATCCGGAGGGCGCATCCGGTATGTCGGTAGCGGAAGCAAGTCTTACCACATAGCTTCCGAGATGCTGCAGTTTCTTTTTGAGAGGAGAAAAGTCCGAAATCTCGTCGATCGGCCTCTCACCTATTACGATCTCCGCCTTTCCGTCAAGTATCGGACGCACGAGCTTCTCGATATCCTCTCCGCAGTACTGATTGTCCGCATCGGTATTTACGATGATATCGGCTCCGTTCCTGATACAGGCATCGATCCCTGCCATGAAGCCTTTTGCCAGGCCTTTGTTTTCCGGGAAGCTGACTACATAGTTTACGCCCCAGTCTTTTGCGACCTGCACCGTCTCATCCTTGCTGCCGTCATTGATTATCAGGTATTCGATCTCATCGATCCCTTCGATATGACGGGGAAGCGCATCCAGCGCTATGGTGAGGGTTTTGGCCTCATTGTAGCATGGTATCTGTATGATGAGCTTCATCCGCCGTCCCTTTCCGATCTCTCATCTTCCGAGGTTTTTCTTGCTATATAGATTGGCCTGCGCTTTGTTTCCAGATAGGTCTTTGCAAGGTACTGTCCCATGATCCCTATGCAGAAAAGCTGGATCCCCGCGATCAAAAGCATGATACAGACAAGCGACGACCAGCCGCTCGTGGGATCTCCGTAAACCAGTTTTTTGACTATGATAAAGATTATGCCGAGAAATGAGACCATGGCCATGAGGATCCCGAACCAGGTCGCCATCGAAAGGGGCGCTGTTGAAAAGCCTATGATCCCTTCCATCGCATATCCGAAAAGCTTCCAGAAAGACCATTTGGTCTCTCCGGCGATCCGCTCCACGTTTTCAAATTCTATCCATTTTGTGTTAAAGCCTATCCAGCCGTATATTCCCTTTGTGAAACGGTTGTATTCCTTCATCTCCACTATGGAGCTGTACATCTTCCTCGTCATTATGCGGTAATCCCGCGCGCCGTCCACTATATCCGCAGAACTCATGCGGTTTATGAGCCGGTAGAAGCTTCTCGCAAAAAAGGATCTTATTATCGGCTCCCCTTTTCTGGTGACTCTTCTCGTAGCAGCCGAATCATATCCTTCATCGATGACCGCCTTGCAAAGCTCCGGGAGCAGCGCCGGAGGATCCTGCATGTCAGCATCCATCGTCACCGCGTAGTCGCCTTTTGCGTTTTTCAATCCGGCATAAAGAGCCGCCTCTTTACCGAAATTACGGCTGAATGATACAAATCTTACCCGGCTGTCTTTTTCCCTGAGACCTTCTATCGTGCTCAGTGTATCGTCGCTGCTGCCGTCATCGATAAAAAGGAACTCGAATTCCATTTCCGGGCGCGTCTTACTGATCCCGGCTGCGGTCTCCGTGATCGCTTCATAAAAAAACGGTATAGCCTCCTGCTCGTTATAGCAGGGTACTATCACACTCAGTAAACTCATCCGACTGCCTTTCTTCTCAATATATCAAACTCTTCCGGCAGAGCGCTAAGTCTCACTTTAAGTCTCTGTCCCGGATGAGGGGCGCTGTCCTGCGAAGCTCCTTCATCATTGACGATCGAGCTCACGGTGCATACCGTATTCTCTCCGTCGCGTCTCATTATCTCTATCTCCTCGCCCACGGAGAACTTATTCTTCTGATGAAGGATGAAAGCGCCGTCGCTTCCGATCTCCTCCGCATGCCCCAGATATGTATATTCCGTCACATAGGTATTGCTGTCATATATCTGGGAGTCTTCTCCGGGCTTTCCGTAATAAAATCCTGTCGTAAAATTCCTGGTGGTGCATTTCCCGATCTCTTCCTTGTACCACTCAAGCCGGCTGTTGTATTTCTGCGGAGACTCCAGATAGTCGTCTATCGCGATCCGGTAGGTCCTTGCCACACAGGCTACATAAAGCGCGGTCTTCATCCTGCCCTCGATCTTAAAGGAATCTATGCCTGCATTTATAAGATCGGGGATATGCTCTATCATGCAAAGATCCTTGCTGTTCATGATATAAGTCCCACGTTCGTTCTCTACCACCGGGAAATACTCTCCGGGTCTCGTCTCTTCCTGCAGGGCGTATCCGTCCGTTTCCTCTCCCGGCTCTCCTGAATGCAGCTCATAACGCCATCTGCAGGGATGCGTGCATTCTCCGCGGTTTGCGTCCCTTCCCGTCATATAGTTTGAGAGCAGGCATCTGCCGGAATAGGATATGCACATAGCCCCATGGATGAAGCACTCCATCTCAAGGCTTTCCGGTATCTTTGATCTTATATCCTTAAGCTCCGCCATCGAAAGCTCTCTTGCCGCTACTACACGGGAAGCCCCAAGCTCCGCCCAGAAGCGATATGTCCGGTAGTTCGTATTATTGGCCTGTGTCGAGATATGTCTTTCGATCTCCGGACAGACCTCCTTTGCCACGCTGTAGATCCCGGGATCTGCGATGATGATCGCATCGGGTCTAAGCCTTTTCAGCTCCTCGAAATATCTGTACGCTTCGTCTATGTCACTGTCATGCGCCAGTATGTTTGCCGTCACATGGACTTTGACTCCTCTTTCGTGGGCAAATCTTATCCCCTCCTCCATCTCGGATCGGGTAAAATTCTTTGCCTTGGCTCTCAGAGAAAATGCCTCGCCGCCTATATACACGGCATCCGCGCCGTATATGACGGCGGTTTTAAGCTCCTCTATCCCTTTGGCCGGGCACAAAAGCTCTGGGCGTTTCATGCGCATCTCACCGAAAAGGTGATGCCGTCACCTACAGGCAGCACCGAGGTCGAGAGTCTGCTGTCATTTGAGACCATATCAAGGAACGTCCTGAGCCGCTTATGGATCGTACGGTCCCTGCGCTCTACGATGTATTTTGATTCCATTATCTCTCCGTCCTGAAAGATATTGTCCGCTATAATTACCGAGCCCTCCCGGGTAAGCCTGATCGCTTCTGTAAGGTATTCCGGATACTGTCCTTTTGCCGCATCGATGAATACCAGATCATACGGCTCCGTAAGTCCCTTCATGATCTCAAGGGCATCGCCTTCCATAAGAAAGATCCGGTCCGCAAGCCCGGCCTTCTCTATATTTGACCGTGCCTTTGGGATCCTGGGATCCCAGTCCTCGATCGTATCTATCCTCTCAATGCCTGCAGATGCCGAAGCCATATATATCGCCGAATACCCCACTGCGGTCCCAAGCTCAAGCACTCTTTTGGGTCTTTGCAATGTAAGCAATGTCCGAAGGAAAGCCTCTGTTTCCTGTCTTATTATCGGGACTTCCTCCGCAATTGCCTGTGCCCTTAGTTTTTTAAGCTCCTCCCCGGGATCCGGGACATACTGCCTTATAAACTCCGATATGCGATCGCTTTCCATCCTTATGATCCGGAAGCTTCGGCTTCCTCGGTCGCATCCTCGGAAAGTGACGGCGACATCGCTGCCATCATTTCCTCCACGGTCATTGCCGTATTGAGCTTATATGTCCCCGATTCAAGCTTTCCGTGATAATCGGAGAGCAACTCCTGAAAATAAAACAGGCGGTCATCCCGGATAAGGCCGTATTCCTTGAGAAGCTTACCGGTATCCTTAACCGAGCTCCCCATAGGTATGTTTACCACGATATCGACTCCCTCACCCTCGGCGATGGGAGGTTCCGAATAAACCCGGTAGCCGTAGTCATACGCCTTCAGGCAGATATCCTTTACCGCATAGATCACAAAGATTATGATCGCGGCCCTTACCGCAAAATTCAATATTCCCGATATCAACGAACTGATCTTCATGGCTTTACAAATCCAATCCTGTCATAAATCTGTCATACAGTATCTGTATCATATGAAAATATGCCCACTCTGTCATCAGGTAATCATATACCTCCGGGGTATCGAGCAGCTCTTCGTTTCTTTTCCTGAGCTCCGCCACCCGGTCATAGATATCCTCGTGCTCCGGGGCCCGCTGGAGGAAATAATTCTCTCTCCTGAAATCCATCACCCGGTCATAGAGCTCCGGCTTTCTTTTGAGTACGTCCACCATGTGGGAATAATCCATATACTCCTGTGTTTCCTTTACCATCTCGGTAAATTCATCTGTTTTTTTAAGGAGTTCCTTCTCGGTATACAATCCTTAAACCTCCATGATCACGGGCAGGATCATAGGTCTTCTTTTGGTCCTCTGCCAGATATAGCTTGACAGATTTTCCCTGAGCGCCTGTCTTATCTTGCCCCAATCGCTTACGTTACGGTCCTGCAGCTCTTCTATGGTCATCTCCAGGACATCGGTAGCATCCTCCATGAGCTGGTCCGCTTCTTTTACATAGACAAAGCCTCTCGAGATTATCTCCGGTCCCGACAGTACCTGATTCGTCCCTCTCTCCATCGAGAGCGCTATCACCACGACCCCGTCCTCAGAAAGTCTCTGTCTGTCACGGAGCACCACGGATCCTACATCTCCAACTCCAAGCCCGTCCACATACACGGAATCGGTATGGATATGCCCTACTATCTCGGGTCTGGAATCGTCATCCGCAAGCTCCAGCACATCTCCCGAATTGATCATCAGGATCTGCTCCGAACTGTATCCGAGCTCCTTTGCGATCCGCGCCTGCGCATGCCGGTGTCTTATCTCGCCGTGTACGGGAAGCGCGTATCTTGGCTTGACAAGGGAATAGATCAGCTTTATCTCTTCCTTGCATGCATGCCCTGATACATGGACATCCTGAAAGATGACCTCGGCTCCGTTCGACTCAAGCTCATTGATGACCTTATCGACCGCTTTCTCATTGCCCGGAATGGGCGTCGATGAGAATACTATGGTATCGCTCGGTCTGATCGTCACCCGCTTGTGGATGTTCTGCGCCATCCTCGAAAGCGCCGCCATCGACTCTCCCTGCGATCCCGTGGTGATGATGACGGTCTTTTCATCCGGATAGTTTTTGAGATCGTTAAGATCCACAAGCGTATTTTCCGGGATGTTTATATATCCGAGTCCCACTGCCGTTTCGATGACATTTATCATCGAACGGCCCTCCACCGCCACCTTTCTGCCATATTTGCAGGCAGTGTTTATTATCTGCTGCACCCTGTCGACGTTGGATGCAAAGGTCGCTATTATGAGGCGGTTGTCCTGGTGCTCCCCGAAGATCTCGTCAAATATCCGGCCGATCGTTCTTTCCGACTTGGTAAAGCCTTCACGCTCCGCATTGGTCGAATCGCACATCAGCGCGAGTACGCCTTTCTTGCCGATCTCTCCGAATCTTTGGAGATCTATGGCATCACCGTAAACCGGAGTATAATCGACCTTGAAGTCTCCCGTATGTATCACTATCCCCGCAGGACTGTAGATCGCCAGTGCCGCTGCATCCACGATAGAGTGATTTGTCTTGATGAACTCTATCCTGAACTGCCCCAGGTTTATCGACTGACCGTGAGCGATCACCTTTCTTTTTACGGTATTAAGCAGACCGTGCTCTTCCAGCTTTCTTTCGATAAGGGCTATGGTGAGCTTCGTTGCATATATCGGAGCGTTGACTTTCTGCAGTACATAAGGCAACGCTCCGATGTGGTCCTCATGTCCGTGTGTGATCACGAAGCCTTTGACCCGTTTGATGTTTTCCTCAAGATAACTCACATCCGGGATGCAAAGATCTACGCCGAGCATATCATCTTCCGGAAATGCCAGCCCGCAATCTACGACGATGATCGAATCCTCATATTCAAAGGCCGTGATATTCAGGCCGATCTGCTCAAGGCCGCCCAGCGGAATGATCCGTAGCTTTGAACGAGGTTGATCGTTATTCTGTTTTTTCAAACTCCTGCTCCTTTATATTACAAAATGAACTTCCCGGAATGAGCTCCTAAGACCCCGACCGCTTCGGCGCCGGATCTGTCTCATCGGGTAAGCTCTATATCTTCTTCACCCAGTAACTGAGAAAAGACGGCAGCTACCGCATCATATTCGGCATCCGTCAGATCCTCAGTGTATGCGGCATTTCCTTCATCATCCCCGGGATCCGTTTCTTCCCTGAAGATGTAGGCGTTATCCTCCTCGTCAGCTACAAGGAGATATGTGCTGCCGCCGAGAGTCGTGCTCTCTATGATCTCGTATTCCTTTGTATTGTTTTCATCATCCGTAAATAATATCGTACTCATCCGTTACGGTTCCCGTTCAGGTAATCCGTCAGTATTATCGCCGCTGCCATGGCATC
>JAILQK010000089.1 GCA_024699045.1 Lachnospiraceae bacterium
TACTGTGGCTTTTTGAAAGATGGCTGAATCCATTCTTTTTGATTTTCAAGAATGGTCTTATATCTTGCGATAACAGTCTTAAATACGGACTGCGCCATCTGGGATTTTAAGCCAAATTTCTTTCGAAGAGTAGAATACAAAACCTTGTTAAGCGAAAACTGCTTTAAGTCGTGAGTCTGGAACACGTAGTCATATACTTAATTTCATTCATCAGAATAAACAGACATGGTTTCATCAATTAAAACCTTACTGTCTGTATTAACAGATATCTGAATTTTAGCTGTAACTGTCATTTGTTCCACAATGCACCTCGTTGTTGTTTCACTAAACATATGATACAATATTAGTTAGTGAAAGTCAATCGTAAAAAAGAGTCTATCTATGACTCAAGTTAAATACTATGGCGTAGATACAGGGATTTCGATATCAGAGAAGCATGTACTGCGAGTAAAAGAAAAGTCCCTTTTCGGAATTGTGGGTCTAAAGAGGAACACTGAATGGATAAGAGATATCCGAATTTCCTATCCAAATGTTATTGGAAACATAAGATATTTTGGTCTGATGGCTATTTTGTGTTTTTTGCTTGTAGTATTGGTGAAGTATCATCGGCTACTATACAGAAGTACATCGAAAGCCAAGGTTAATGGTTGCGAATATACAAGGCTCCTCCCACCGCCCAAGGGCAGTGGGTTTCCGCCTTCGAAACCGAAAGGATTATATTTATGAAATATACAGCTGTTTTAGAGTGGCCCCCCGACTCCGTCCCCCAGGGCCACATTCAATTCATCGCTTCCAGGGAGATGCCGTTACCGTCGTTGAGCACACGGTATACGGTTTTTTCTTTTAACGCACCGTCGGTGCACAACGGGGAAAGCTCCTGACTAAGGCTTTCATCGATCGTTCCGGTAAAGATATAATCGCTGGAGGAAACCGCTTCCGGATCACTGACCGGTTCATTCCAGCTGAAAGATCTGTCGTTGAGCAGGTATTCGATGTAGTCCTCCACAACCCAATCGTTTTTTTCGAAAATATAGATCCTTGAATCTGCCTCGGTATGTTCCGATATAAGACCGGCACACTCATAGGCTGTTTCCGCGATATCTGCATTGATCGTCTTAAACGGTCCCCTTCTCAGGGATTGCGGTATCCAGGTAGTGGTTGCCGGCGCAAAAGTGATCAGAAACACGATCGCAAGGATCGCCGCTATCTGTTTTTTATAACTGTCAATATCACGTTCCCCTGACCAAAGAGTGAGAAATAACACAAACAAAATGACCGCCTCTCCGAGCACATAGGAGGACATGTATCTTGAATAGCTCGCAAGCTCCTGCATTTCAGCTTCCGAAAAACAAAACAGGTACAGCACCCCCATAGTGAACGCAAATCCGGCCGTTCCAAAGACAAACATCAGTCCAAGACCGAATACATCAACCGTATCAAGCTTCTCTCTGTATTTTCTCCAAAGGCAGATAAGCAAAATGATGATAACCGCAAACGCTGTCAAAAATGTAACCGAGACGATATCGGAGATCGGAGTCTTGATCAATGCCTTCAGATACGACCGGAACACTTCATGTCTTAATCCCTGATCCACCCCCGTCACTACATCGATCACACCTTGCGGACTGATCTCCGACATTGAAAACTGACCCGCATTATCCCCGAGATATCCCGAGACGATCTTCCCCCAGCTCAGTTTCATGATCCCCGGAATAAAAAGAGCTGTAACTACGGAGATAAAAGCTCTTGCGGCAGACAGGTCTTTCTGTATCAGCTTCTTTATCATCAGGAACAGGAACAAAAAGACCGACAATGAAACAAAAGCCACCCCCAGCTCCTTTGCAGAGATCAAAGCCCCGAGCGACAGAGCAAATCCCGCAAGTCCAAAAGCGGATGCAAAAGCGCTCCCGTCCAGAAGGAGAGAGACAGAGTACGCAAATATCAGCGGCAGAGAAAGATCCTTGTATACTGTTGTAAGCACACAGTATGGATCAAAGATCACAATGATAAGAAGAACTGCGAACACCTTAAAGAAAGATCTGAGCCAGGCATTCCCCCTAAGGTCACATTTCCTGTCAAGAAGAGGCGCCGCAACGATTGAAACCTGAAAAACATCCAACGCCGTTGTGGTCCCCATTTCCGAGTAATTCCCGCAGATCTTCACCCAGAACAACTCAAAAAGGGCCATGAAAGGAGGATATTCCCTGTGCGGCCCGAGCCTTGATCCCGGGACACAGTAGAATCTGTCGAGCCTCAGCATTTCCTTTACCATCATTCCCCAATGAGTATACTCATCACAGATAAGGATCCATTTATTGAAATTCAAAACCGTAAAAAATACATAGATCAAAACAAAAACGATCAGTCCGTCTGTAATGATCAATTCCTTATCCGGCTTGATCCTGCGCAGCAGTACCGGCACAAGGACCACAACAGGAAAAAGAAATATCAGAAAAAGCCCGTATTTAAACGTATTAAAAAAGAACTGGCTGAAATACAGAATATATACTATCCCCATCATTGTGACCGGAAGGCACTTTCCGAACGATTTTTTTGTGACAGTGACCAGCGCTGTGTTTAATATGATCAGCGTCAGAAAAGGAATAAATATATTTGCCGCAGTCTCGATCATTCGGGTGCTTTACCTCTTAGCCGCCATAGGAAACGGGATTTCATAATCATAATAATATTCCAGAGCAGCATCAGGAGCTTTTGTTACCCCTTCGCCGTATATGGTGGTCCAGTCATTCTTCATTGAGATGGGAATCCATCCGTGCTCACTGCAAAGATCTTGCATCTTCTGCGCTTTAGACTCATTGCCGTATTCCCTTTCCAGATCATCACAGCAAAGCATAAAAGCCATACTCTTGTATTTATTATTGCTTATGACATAATCTGCCATACTGGAATCACCCGTACTGTTTCCGAAAGAAAGGACCGGCTGGACTCCTATCTCTCTGGCGATGGCGCAGACCTTATTCATTTTGAGGTTCTTGATCAGGAATTCTCCTCCAAGGATAAGCTGATCCCCGGCCTCGATCTGATACTCCAGACCATCGGCATCCCCCTGCTTTCGGGCGATGATCGTTTCATCCGAACCAATGATCCGGCTTTCCGGAACATCCATCTTATCCTCTACTATGCCTCTTAGGATCAGCCTGTCAGTCCCGCTTATAACGTAAACCGTAAAATCGTTTGCCTGAAGGTATTTCACCACCTCAAGCATAGGCTTATAAAAGGAATCTCCTCTTGTCATGCCCTTATAGCCGGGCGCCGGCTCCTCCCTGTATTTCAGCACATAATCATGAAATTCATCCACGGTCATACCGGCAAACGCTGATGCGACAGCCTGTCCGTGCATGGTGTCCATGCCTTTGGGATACTCACCGGCCTGGATCCCTTCAATGATCTTGTAGCAGGTCTCCTTTTCAAAATCAGATGCCTTGTCAATATAATCAGGATCCTGAAGTACCCGGTACAGCAAAAGGCTGTGATCAAAATAGATCGGATTGGTCTCCGACACCAGCGTCCCGTCAAGATCAAAAACCGCTATGCGGCTCTCAGGCGGAATATAATCGGCTCCACCCTCTTTTGTTATCGCCTCCATATATGAGACCAGACTGTCTTTCGCCTCGGACGAATCGGTCCATAAAGAGAGAGCCTCAGCGCCGTTAACGGCACTCTTCGCGATATCACTTCGCTGATTGGAAGTGTTTACCGCATAACATATGCAGATCAGGACAAGCAGGGCAACCGCGCATATCGCCACGCTTCTCCATATTACAACCTTCTTCCGGTCATCCGTTTTCTCTTCCGGCTTCTCTTCTGCCATCGCATCCCCGGCCTCTTCCGGCCTCTCCTCAGCGATCATGTCCATGTTCTCTTCAGACTTTACTTCGATGTTTCCCTTATTCTCGTCCATATTTTCCTTCTTTTCTTCCACTGTGTTTCTACCTCGATTACCCGGGATCCGGATCATTTCCGGATCAACTCCACGCGACAGAGCAGTTCCTGCAACTATCCCAGACGCCCCGACACTATGATTTTATCACGTATCCCATCCTTTACAAAAACAGAGACAGCATTGCGCTGCCTCCGTTAGATCTTAAGACTATGAACCGTTACGCAAACCGTAACACAGACGTGCCTCTGCCCGAAAGCTTATTCTACTGTGCTCACAGGAGTTGTTCCCTTCACAGCTTCATAGTAATTGGCACAGCTGCTCGCATAATAAGGTCTTACATAAAAAATACCTACAAGATTACAGGTGATCGCCGCCAGCAGGAACCAGCCTATGAAAGACAGATCAAAGACAAACGCTTCCCACTTGTGACCATCCATCATTCTGCGTGACTCTGTTATAACCTCGGTAGCGCTCATCTCAGGATGCTCCTCACGGATATAGGGAACAAAACGATAAGAGTATGTCTTGATGATGCCGGGAATGATAAACAGGCAGGTCCATAAAGCAAGAAAGATGTCTCTCAAAAGCATGGTAACTACGTTCTTTCCATAATTCCCCTTAAATCCGCTGCACGTTTCCCCTAAGGGAGCAGGCGCCTCCAGATTCTTGCGGAAGAAGTTCTGACACCCAAGCTCAAGGGGTCTGAGAACAAAAATGTTTAAGACACTGGAGATAGCCAGAACTATTATAACGGCACTGAGCACTGTCGTGACGATCAGTGCTAATGCAGCAGGATCCAACCCCTCCAGCGAAGACTTTAATTCAGTTACTTCATCCTGACCACTCTGAGCGGTTGCCGTGCTTCCGGCACTGACAGCTATCTGCAGAAGAAATCCTGCCAGTACAGCAGGCCAGTAATTTGCCTTAAAAGCCGTCTTGCCTTTTGCTTTAATCTCTTTTCTATTCATTTATATCCTCCTTTAAAAAACACAAAATGCACTATACACCATTTCTATGGTGATATTCAAGTTTTTTCGTCATTTTATATTAGAATAAAATTGCGGTTATCAGGCAAATATGGCAATATAAATATGATCGAAAACTCATGAAGGAGCATTAAAGTCTGAGGCTTCAAAGCTTTTGCGATAAGGGGGTTAGTTGGGCGTATGCTTTTTGAACAGATATTAAGCGGGTACAGCCTGCTGCTTAATCTTATTGCACTGATGATCTGTTTGTTTCAATATGTATCCAGGCCCAGAAAAACCTGGACATATGCATTGTTTTTCTTTCTGGCAACATTGCTTTCAAATTACTACTGGTGCATTTATATCATCGTGATGGGAGATGATCCTAATGTTTCATCAACGCTTGCTTATTTTGGATGGAATTTAGCCTTTGCGACGCTGCCCGTTTTGCAGTATAAGATGAGATACCGGGAGGAAGCTCATTTCTTTTCACCGATCTCACTTATACCTGTTCCGTTGAATATATATCAGTTCCTGCTCTATATTCAGTTCGGTGGACTTTTCAATAATATCTGGCAGGGTACGCTGGCCACTCTTAGTATATGCCTTAGTATTAATTCAATAGTGTATTTCCTGAAAAATCGTAAACACGGAGCAAAGTGTCCATACACAGCTTTTGTAATAAGCCTATTTATATGTATGGAATATATCATGTGGACATCTTCATGCTTCGACTGGCCCTCTGAGTGGCTCTACCCATACAATTATGCTTCGATCGTTGATGCCCTGTGCTATATTTTGCTCCCGTTTGCGATGATAAAGACGTACCGGATACTCGAGGGGAAAGAAAGCAAAACCTCAGGACGTTTATCAGATATGTTAAGACCTATCTACATAGGGGTTGTTTTTGTGTGTTGTGCCGGTGGATATCTGCTTGCATTATGGATGAGGCAGATGCTGATGATGGGAATAGATCAGGCAGGAGAAGCGGATCCATTTAGTGTGATCGCTGTCATGCTGTTTGTAGTTTCGATAGTTATAGTTCTGTTTTCACTTGCAATAATCCTGGTGGTGGGGATCGAAAGCAAGTCAGCAGAAAGTGATGCATTAAAAGAGGCAAAAGTTATCGCGGAACGTTCCAATGCCGCCAAGAGCGATTTTCTTGCAAATATGTCACACGAGATAAGAACTCCGATGAATGCCGTATTGGGAATGAATGAAATGATTCTTATGGAGAGTCTCAGAGCAAGAGATGAACTTCCTGCCGAGAGGGGCGATATAAAGAAGATATTTACGGATATATGTAATTATGCAGGAAATATAGAAAGCGCAGGGAATAACCTGTTGCATATAATCAACGATATATTGGATCTGTCAAAGATCGAGGCCGGCAAGCTCGAGATCATAAACGCGGAATACAAATTGAGTTCCGTGCTGAATGATGTCAGTAATATGATCATATTTAAGGCAAAAACCAAGGATCTGAAATTTGAGGTAGACGTGGATGCCTCTATGCCGGATGCTTTATACGGCGATGAAGTCCGTATCCGTCAGGTTATTACTAATTTACTTAATAATTCTGTGAAATATACGCCTAAAGGAACGGTAAAACTCTCCGTTAAAGGAGCTCGGCATGATATTTCATCAGAAGAAGCAAAACTTGATCTTATTGTCTGCGTTACGGATACCGGCATAGGGATAAAAGAAGAAGATATCAAAAGACTGTTTGACAAATTTGAAAGGATGGATCTCGAAAAGAACAGTACTATTGAGGGCACAGGGCTGGGTCTGGCTATAACCAGAAAACTCCTGGATATGATGGGTGGGAGTATCGATGTTCAGAGCAAGTACAACGAGGGATCCTCATTTACCATCACTATCCCACAGAAGATCATTTCAGACGAGCCGATCGGAGATTTCCGTGAAAAGTTCGAAAAAGCCGTCAATGCCATGAAGGCAAAAAGACAAGTCTTCCACGCACCAAAAGCAAAGCTTTTGATCGTAGATGATACGAAAATGAATATAATCGTGACGAAGGGGTTACTGAAAGACACCGGAATACAAATAGACTCAGCCGAGAGCGGTGAGGAATCCATCGGTCTGGCCCATGATAATGCGTATGACATCATTTTTATGGATCAGCGTATGCCTGAAATGGATGGCGTTACAGCAATGCATACAATAAAAAGTGACCGTAACGGGATCAATTTCAAAACACCGTTTATCTGCCTTACGGCAGATGCTGTAAGCGGAGCCCGGGAAAGATACATAGCGGAGGGATTCAATGATTATCTTACAAAGCCCATAGACAGTAGTGCCCTGGAAGAATTGATCCTCCGTTATCTGCCAAAAGAAAAGATCGAGGATGTATCCGAGACGGATAATATCGTGGACAGCGAGTCCGGGTTGCTGTATTTCGGCGGTGATGAAGAATTTTACAAAGTGATCGTAAATGAGTATATTGAAGAAGCACAAAAACGGATGCCCGAACTGGAACAGTACTATTCGGAACAGGATTGGGAGAATTACGGGATAACCGTGCACGCATTGAAAAGCACATCAAAGATGATAGGGGCCATCAAATTGTCCGAGATCGCATTACGGATGGAAAATGCCGCTAAGGAAGCGGATGTAAATGCGATCCGGACTGAGCACGAAGAAATGATGATCCTGTATAAAAGAGTGGTAGGTCAGCTGGCTGATAAGGCCGAAGAAAACCCTGATAATTCCGAAACACAAAAAGAGGACATAATGGAGTTTAATCCAAAATAGAACAGAAGAGATTCTAGTCTGAAGGCAGGAGAGCGGAAGTGGCAGATTGGGTTATTGTAACAGACGATGATGATACAAATCTTAAAATGGCCGGGCATATATTAAGCAATGCTCACATGCGTGTAACGGCTATAAAGTCGGGTGAAAAGCTGATAGATTATCTGAAGGAAAACGAAATGCCCGACTTACTGCTCCTTGATCTCAAAATGCCCGGAATGGATGGATTTGAGACGTTACAGGCGCTCCGAAATCTGGAGCACGGACGGGATGTCCCTGTCATTTTTCTCACGGCTGATGAAAATGATGGCACTGAGGCAAAGTGTCTTTCCCTTGGAGCAGTAGATTTCATAAAAAAGCCCTTTATTCCTGAGGTACTGACTCTCCGGGTGCGCCACATGATAGATCTGGATCATCTTCAGAGAGATCTTACAAAAGAAGTAAACAATAAGACAAAAGAAAATGAACGGCTGTTCCTGAACGTTGTATCCGCCTTGGCATCTGCCATAGATGCAAAAGATACATATACAAACGGACATTCCAGCCGCGTAGCAGATTATTCCAGGGAGATCGCCGGACGAGCCGGATATGAGGAAAGCAGGCTGGAAGAGATCTATATGATGGGACTTCTTCATGATGTCGGAAAAATAGGGGTACCGGATGCTGTTATAAATAAACCTGCAAAACTGACAGAAGAAGAATATGATATGATCAAAAAACACCCTGTGCTTGGCGCAAGAATACTTGGAAAGATCAAGGAAATGCCTAAGCTCCAGATGGGAGCAAGATGGCATCATGAAAGATATGACGGAACGGGTTATCCGGACAGATTATCCGGGGATGCTATCCCCGAAGAGGCAAGGATCATTGCTGTAGCCGATTCTTATGATGCTATGACAAGTTACAGAAGCTATCGTGATATACTGCCGCAGAGCGAAGTCAGAAAAGAGATCGAAAACGGGATGGGAACACAATTTGATCCCCGATTTGCCAGGATCATGCTTGACATGATGGATGAGGATACAGATTATAACATGAGGGAAAGCAGAACAGCCGATTAA
>JAILQK010000120.1 GCA_024699045.1 Lachnospiraceae bacterium
CGGCAGATCCGGCATCATCGGGATCAGTGCATCGGGAGGGGCGATGCACGGACTTGGTCAGCTTATGGTGGCAAGGATCGTCCTTCCGGCCCTGCCGTTTGCCGGGTATGCTTCCATCCTTATCTTCAGCGGGATCGTGACCGGTTCTCTTATCGGATTCATCTGTTATGAAATTTACATAAGAGTGGAATTGGGCTATAATATAGACCCTTGAATACATGTCGTCCGGTGGTCTGCGCAAAAGTCCTGAAAAAGGTGAGTGCCGACATAATAGGGAAGAGGGTGAAAGACCCGCGCGATCCCGTCACCGTGACGCATTCCTGTCTTTAGGGAATGCGAAGCCGGGAAACCTGCCGGACGAGGCGGATCACTCAGGGTGATCGGGTCACGGATGATGACTGCCGAAGTTACATCGACATAAAAAGTGCCGATGTGGTTTTGCAGTCTTTTTTGCGGCCAGATCCAGTGCTCCGTCAGGATCATCGTATTCCGGATTACAGGATATCATCGATATTAAAACCGGGATCAAGACAGAGGATCCCCGGGAGACCAAAGGAGGATCAAAATGAAAAAAGCTTGTACAGCGTTTTTTCTCGCGGCCGTTGCAGGGAGCATACTGATGGGATGTTCGAATCCTTCAAAAGACATGCAGAGCGGAATGAGCAAGGCCGGCGGGCAGGAAGCGGCAGAGGAAGCCGCCGAAGCAGCGGAGGAAGCGGCAGAGGAAGCCGCCGAAGCAGCGGAGGATGCGGCAGAGGAAGCTGCCGAAGAAGCGGAGGAAGCGGCAGAGGAAGCCGAGGAAGCAGCAGAGGATGCGGCGGAAGATGCAGCCGGAAATGCCGCAGAAAATGAGGACGAGGAAGATACCGGAGATGCTTCCGGAGACGATCCGAGAAATCAGGACGGTATAGGGGAGCAGGAGCTCCTGGTCGTTTCTTTCGGTACCAGTTATAACGACAGCAGAGTGCTCACGATAGGAGCCATCGAGAAGGCGCTCGAGGAGGCCTATCCCGACTGGTCGGTACGAAGGGCATTCACGAGCGGGATCATTATCGATCATATCAGGGACAGGGACGGAGAATCGATCGATAATGTAGAGGAAGCGCTTAAGCGTGCAGAGGACAACAAGGTCAAAAAGCTTGTGATACAGCCTACCCATCTTATGGACGGGTATGAGTATAACGAGCTGATGGAACTTATCGCTTCTTATGCGGATGTATTTGAAAGCGTATCGGTCGGCGACCCGCTCCTTACTTCCGGAGAGGACTTTGACAGAGTGGCTGAGGCAGTCCATTCCGCCACGAAATCCTATGATGACGGAAAGACAGCGATCTGTTTCATGGGCCACGGGACCGAGGCAGACTCCAATTCGGTATATAAAAAAATGCAGGAGGTCTTTGACCGCAAGGGCTATAATAATTACTACATCGGAACCGTGGAAGCGGAGCCTTCCCTTGATGATGTGATCCGTACGATCGACGGAAAAGGATACAGCAAGGCGGTGCTTCGGCCGCTGATGGTCGTGGCCGGAGATCATGCGAATAATGACATGGCAGGCGAAGAAGAGGATTCGTGGAAATCCGTGTTTACGAAGGCCGGCTATGAGGTCACTCCGGTGGTAGAGGGCCTTGGCCAGCTGGAGGATATAAGGCAGATATATGTCGAGCATGCCGGTAAAGCTATCGCTGATGCCAAATGAGCATGATCCGGAAAACAGGAAAGTCAAAAACAATGCATGAAGGTTTGATCATAAAAAAACTATACAGGGCAGCTCTGGCGGCATTATTTATGCTCCTTGTGCTCTCGGCCGCATGGGGCTGCACAAACAGCGGGGAGACCTCAGGCAGGCCGGACAACGGCGTCGGAGACAACTCGGTTGCCGAAAAGCCGTCTGAAAGCGGTCAGCAGGATGAGGTGTCCTTGAATGCGGCATCCGCAAACGAAGCGGCGGCGAAGAAGTACGATAAGGTCGCTGACAGTTCCGATTATACGGAATCCGAGGATATAGACGATGAGGGGCTTACCCCGATCGGGGCGGATGAGCTTAACGAAGGCCGGTATCTTATAGATACGGAGTGCAGCTCCTCGATGTTTAAGATCGCGGACAGTCTCCTGGTCGTTGAAAACGGAGAAATGAAAGTGATCATCCGCATAGAAAGCGACTCATATCTTTTCATGTATCCGGGAACCGCTGAGGAGGCGGCTTCCGACAATGAGGAGAATTTTATAAGGTTTGTGAATAATGATGCGGGGGATCAGCTGTATGAGCTTCCGGTCGAGGCTCTCGACAAGGCGCTTCCTTTTGCCGCATACAGCAAAAAAAAGGAGCAGTGGTACAACAGGACGCTTCTTTTCAAAAGCGTGTCCCTGGATGAGGAAGCATTTAAGGAGTCAAGGTATAAGACCGTATCGGATCTTAAGCTTGAGGACGGAACATATTATATAGATGTGGATCTGAAGGGAGGATCGGGCAAAGCTTCGATCGAGTCGCCGGCGCTTCTGCTTATACAGGATGGATATGCCGCGGCGATGATCACCTGGTCCTCGGCCAATTACGATTATATGAAAGTTGAAGGGGACATTAAGATCGAATCGGAAATAATCGATGACAGGTCCACCTTCATCATCCCCGTCAAAGGTTTTGATAATGAGATCCCCGTGATTGCGGATACCACGGCCATGAGTAAGCCTTATGAGATCGAATATACGCTCAATTTTGATTCGGATACGATAACGGTTGCCGACCCGGACAGCGTTGCGCCTTCATATTCATCCATGAAGAGAAAGGAGAAGATCCCGGTCGAATATGCCACGGGCTTTACGATAGATTCTTTTGAGAATAATATCTACCGGATCAATGCCGGAAACGACAGGTATCTCCTTGTCCCGCGGTTTACGGAGCTTCCGTCGGGGATCCCGGAAAACGTTACCGTGATACGGACCCCGGTAAACAGGACGTATGTGGCTTCCACTTCGAGCATGGATTTCTTTAAGCAGCTTGAGACGCTGGACAAAGTCGGATTTGCAAGTCCCGAAGCGGATAAGTGGACCGACAGTGAAGTGTCGGGGAGGATAGAGTCAGGGGAGATAGAATATGTCGGGAAATATGATGCCCCTGAGTTTGAGACTCTTCTGACCGGCAAGGCGGATCTGGCGGTCGAGAACTCCATGATCTATCATTCACCCGATACAAAGGAGAAGCTGGAGGAGCTTTCCATTCCCGTATTCGTGGATATGACAAGCTATGAGTCGGATCCCAGGGGAAGAGTTGAGTGGATCAAGGTCTACGGGCTTCTGACCGGAGAGTATGGGAAGGCGGTCAGATTCTTTGACGCGGCATGCAAGCAGATCGATGAGGTGATATCCGGGACCGAAGATAATAAGCCCGCGGCAGACGGGAAACCTTCGATAGCTTATTTTTATATCAGCCCCAAGGGCCATGTCGGGGTGAGAAAGCCCGAAGATTACATCACAAAGATGATCGAGTTTGCCGGAGGCACCTATATTCCGTCGAATATAAAGGTTCCGAATGCGGATGGTATGAGTTCTTCGGTTGACATGTCAATGGAGGATTTTTACCTTAAGGCCAAAGATGCGGACATACTGATATATAACGGGACTTTGTACGGAGTGCCGGAGTCCCTCGACGAGCTGACCCGGGAGACTGCGCTTCTCACAGAGTTTAAGGCGGTAAAGGAGGGCAGGGTCTATGTCGCAAAAGATGAGATGTTCCAGGCAACCTGCGCCGCCGCTGATGTGGTATCGGATCTTTGCCGCATTGTTTCGGGGGAGAAACCCGAATCGGCATATTTTGAAGAGCTGAAATGAGGAATAAAACCGCAGCTTCGTATGCCCTGCTGGTACTGGGGACAGGCCTTCTGGTCTTTTTGAACATGGTGCTGGGTACGGCCGCGCCCGACGATCCGTCGTATCAACTGATACTTACGGGAATAAGATTACCGAGGCTTCTCGCGGCGCTGGTGCTTGGAGGGGCGCTTGCGGTATCGGGGTATCTTCTGCAGGTGTTTTTCGGCAATCCGATCGCAGGTCCTTTTGTCCTCGGCATCTCAAACGGTGCCAGACTTATGACCGCAGCGGCGCTCATTGTGCTTATGAGCGGGGGAGTGCATCTTTCGGCACTGGGCCTTGTGGGGGCTTCCTTTGTCGGAGCGGGAGCGGTGACGATCGCGGTGCTTGTGATCTCAAGGCATACCGGGAAAATGTCCGTCCTGATACTTGCCGGAGTGATGATAGGATATATCTGTAATGCGCTCACCGATTTTCTTATCACCTTTGCGGATGATCGTGATATAGTAAATCTGCATAACTGGACGATGGGAAGCTTTTCGGGGATGAGCCTTAAGACGGTTGGCATCGCAGCTGCGATCACTTTTGTAGGCATGGCGGGATGCGTGGCGCTCATAAAACCTGTGGGAGCTTATCTTACGGGGGAGGAGTATGCCAGATCGGTGGGGGTGAACATAACGGTTTTCAGACTTATGCTGATACTTGTTTCCTCACTTTTGTCCGCAACCGTTACGGCTTTTGCGGGACCGGTCTCTTTTGTCGGAGTAGCGGTTCCTCATATGATGAGGAAGATATTCGGAACTACGGTGCCGGCAGTGATGATACCGGCCTGCTTTCTCGGAGGCGCGGCATTCTGTCTGCTGTCGGATATGATCGCGAGGCTTGCATTTTCGCCCACGGAGCTCTCTCTGTCATCCGTGACGGCGATACTCGGGGCACCCGTAGTCATTGCGGTATTGCTCGGAAAGAACAGATAGTCGTATGAACGGACCGGTACTTGCCTGTAAGGATGTTACCATAGGATACGGATCGAGGATCGTGGCTTCACATATCGATCTGGAAGTCATGGCGGGAGAGAGTGTTGCGCTGATCGGTGAAAACGGCAGCGGAAAATCGACCCTGTTAAAGACACTGATAAAGGAGATCCCTCCGATAGCGGGCAAGGTACTTGTCGGAGGAAAAGACATAAAGGCTCTTTCGGCGCATGATATCGCCGGACTGATGTCCATCGTAATGACAGGCTCGGCAAGACCGGAATATTTTACCTGCTATGATATGGTGGCTTCAGGCAGGTATCCATATACCGACCGGCTCGGAAGACTGAAGGAGACCGACCGGATGGCCGTGGAAGAAGCGATGAGAGTCACCGGGACTTCGGACATCGCAACGCGCTATGTAACGGATATATCGGACGGTCAGAGACAGCTTGTGATGCTTGGAAGGGCGATAGCTCAGGAGCCTGAGCTTCTGATACTTGACGAGCCGACCAATTTTCTTGACATCAGGCACAAGATACTGTTTACCGAAGCCGTGCAAAAGCTTGTGAGTGAAAAAGGCACTGCGGTCCTGATGTCAACGCACGAGCTTGACATAGTCCGGAAGATGACGGACCGTTTTGTGGCATTAAAGGACGGAAAAACCGACTTCTGCGGTAATACGGACAGGCTTACCGAAGAATATATCATGAGTTTATTCCGCCTGTAGTGAGGAAATACCGTAATACAGGCCGGGGATATATGATCCGGTGCGTTTGATCCCGTTGCGGATCGTGATGAGACCAGATAATGAAGTTAGAAAGCAGATTTGAAAAAGAGAAACGGATATCCAATATCGTGACGGTAGTGGTCGCGCTGCTCTTTATGATCGCTCTGGGGACTGCGGTGTATTATTTCAATACCGATGAGGAGCGGGCAAGGAGTCTGATAGAAAGAGCCGGGCGTGATATCGATGATTATGATTACGGACTGGCCGTGGAGGATCTGCACAAGGCATACGAACTGGATCCCGATAATCCCGAATCCAATAAGATAATAAACGATTATCTTTCTCTGATACTCGAAGAGGCCGAGACGACCGACAGCGACATAAAGCGGCAGAGGCTTGCGCTTGCAGTGGGATCTTTTGAATCCGAGGCGCTTATCTTTCAGGCTAATCTTGAAAAAGCAAAAAAGATCTCATCAGGAAAAGGAACCAATACAGAGATCACAGCCCATCTGGAGAAGGCCGGGAAATATATGGATGAAGGAAATTATGAGGCTGCCGCGGAAGAGTATGCCGCAGCCATTTCCTACGGGGCCGATGAAACGGTTTTGGGATCCGAGATGAGACTTAATGCCGCCTATATCCGGCTCCTGGACTTTTTTGATATGAGGGACAGGGCAGGGGCAGCGGAGTATATGGGATCTGTTTCCTTTGATGCGGTAAAAAAGAAGGTTGAAGAGGATGGGGCGCTCAGGATAAAGAGTGAACGGTATCTCGGGGTCAGAAAAAAGGCTGACGGATATGTCGTGATCTACGGCTCACTGGACAGCGGAGAAAGTGGTTCGGCCGCGGGGATCATCTCCTCCGGGAACACTGATTCCGTCTACGAGGGGGAGTGGAGACACGGCGTCCCGGACGGCTACGGCAAGCTCATCATCTGGAATAAGGATGAAACCTCCGGCGATGCGGTGATAATAACAGGGACGGTCAAGGAAGGAAAATGGGACGGCGAGATGCTTTATAAGGCAAAGGGAGCAGAGGATCTGACGCTCAATGCCGATGAAGGCCGCATAACAACGGATACCGATCTTCCTGAAGATTATGAGGCCGGGATCCCCTGTTTCGGAGGGAGCGATATAAAGCCCGAGATCGAAACCCTCCATACCGGGGCGGGAAATCCGGCGCCTTCACAAAGCGCGGAGGAAAAGGCCTCCGATAAGAAAACGTCCGATGAAAAAAAGAGTCCGGAGGATCCTGTCGGAGAAGAGGGAGACGAGGAAGCGGGGGAGATCTATCCTCCCATGGATGTGTTCGATGCGACGGTATGGCCGCTTGATGATACTCCGTTCAATTATGACGACGAGGAGAAGCCGGCCGGGACTCTTGTCGCCGGAACACCCGCAAGGATCATCGCAGAGAAGGGTGATGACTTTTATGTGATGGTCGGAGACAAGAACGGATTCATCTCCAAGGAGGTCTGTATGATAAATCTTCCGGATGTCATGCAGAATGAAGTGAGATATGATATCACAAATGCCTACAGCAGCATTTACAAGGTGAACAACCTGAGGATAGAGGGCGTCACGGGAGAGGTGTTCTATCCATATGTGATGACCGGAGAGGGAAGGTTCCTCGCGCCCCTGCGATATCTTGCCGCGATGAAGCTTTATGAAGCGGAGGAGACGGCATTAGGTCACGGCAGGAGCTTTGTGATATTTGACGCGTATCGTCCGTTCAATGTCTCCAAGGTGATCAATTCCCAGATAAATACTGTCATGAAAGGGGACAAGGAATTTCAGAAGGCGATGACGGAGGAAGGAAACTCTCTTGAGGGTCATATCCCTAAAAAGGGCTCGTGCCAGAATTACGGAGCGGCAGTCGATCTGGCGCTTTACGATATGACATCCGGAGAGATGACAAACATGCAGACTACCGTACATGATATCGGAGCGGCCTCCAAAACCTCCGGGAATACAAGCGAGGCGAACAGGCTTGCCGAGTGGATGAAAAGTTCGGGCTTTTCTGATATAGTTACGGAATGGTGGCATTTTGAGATGAAGGAACCTGAAAGGGAAGTCGTGTCCTTCCAGGCAGAGCCATATGTTGAAGGTGAAAATCATGAGAGGAGCAGGCTTGGGGTTTATGAATAGATTTAAACCCTGAGAAAGAGGGTTCCTCAAACCGGAAAAGGGGGAAGTATGAAAAGGGTCGAGGATCTGCTCGCGGAGCTGGAATACAGCATTCTCAGCGGGGATATAGAGGATACGGAGATAACCGATATCGTAATGGACAACAGGAAGCTCGTGGACGGTTGTCTTTTTGTGTGCATCAGCGGGGCAAATCACGACGGGCATGACTTTGCCGAAGAGGCTGCCCAAAAGGGGGCAAGGGTTCTTGTTACCGAAAAGGACGTAAAGCTGTCCGGTGATCTGCCGGTGGCGGTCGTGCGTGTGGGGAGCACAAGGAAGGCTCTGGCCTATATCTCGGCGGCTTATTTCGATCATCCCGCGGACAGGCTGAATACGATCGGAGTGACGGGGACCAAGGGGAAGACCACGACAACCTATCTCATTAAGCATATGCTTGAAAATGCCGGGCATAAGGTAGGTCTCATAGGCACCATTGAGACCATAATAGGAGAGAAACACATTCCGTCTTTAAACACCACTCCCGAATCGCTGACTCTGCAAAGGTATTTTTATGAGATGACAGAGGCGGGGATCGATTCCGTGGTAATGGAGGTTTCCTCTCAGGCGCTCATGCTTCACCGTACGGACGGCTTTATATTTGATATAGGGGTCTTTACCAACATCTCTCCCGATCATATAGGAGCGAACGAGCATAAGGATTTCGAGGATTATCTCCACTGCAAATCACTGCTTTTCAGTCAGTGCGGGATCGGGATAGTAAACGGGGATGATGAGCATACCCCGGAGATTATAAAAGAAGCAACCTGTAAGATCGAGAGAATAGGTCTTGAAGACGGTAACGATATAAAGGCAGTCGGAACGGAGCTTGTGAACGGGGGCTCTTATCTCGGGGTCAGGTTTAAGACTGAGGGTCTGATAAGCGGGAGCTTCAAATGCGATATGCCCGGAAGCTTTACGGTATACAACGCTCTTTGCGCGATAGCGGTATGCAGGCATTATGATGTTTCCGAAGAGATGATGAACCGCGCGCTTCAGAGTGCAAAGGTCAAGGGCAGGATCGAGATGATCCCGGTATCACCCGATTATACGCTGATGATAGACTATGCGCATAACGCGATGGCCTTGGAAAGCCTGCTCACGACCCTTAAGGAGTATGAACCGGGGCGGCTTGTCACGGTATTCGGCTGCGGAGGCAACAGAGCAAGGGACAGAAGATTTGATATGGGGGAGGTCTCGGGAAGGCTTTCGGACCTTAGCATAATAACCTCGGATAATCCCAGGTTTGAAGAGCCCGAAGCGATCCTTGACGATATAGAGACCGGGATCAAAAAGACCGGCGGAGAGTATGTAAGGATAATAGACCGGAAGGAAGCGATCGCATACGCCATCGGCAATGCAAAGCCGGGGGATGTGATAATCCTTGCCGGAAAAGGTCATGAGGACTATCAGGAGATCAAGGGCGTGAAGCATCCCATGGATGAGAGGGTGCTGATAGATGAGGTGGTAAAAAGTCTTTCGTGAATGACCGGATGCTGTATGCAGATATAATAATAGAGATCTCGACCGAGAGGCTGGACCGTACGTTTCAGTATAAGATCCCCGAAGCGCTGAAAGATGAGGTGTCTTTGGGGTCTCTTGTTTCAGTGCCTTTCGGACGGTCGGATAAGGTGATAACCGGCTATGTCGTAAACCTGACGACTAAGCCGGAGTTTGATCCGCAAAAGACCAAGGAGATCCTGGAGATAAAGGATGATAACAGGTCAAGACCGGTCGGGAGACTGCTCGTGCTCGCGGAATGGATGAAGCATCATTACGGGGGCACACTGATCCAGTCCTTAAAGGTGGTGCTTCCCAAAAAGACTCCGGTAAAGCCGGTCGAAAATCATATCGTAAGGCTTAAGGCCACGGAGGAGGAGCTCAGGGTCCACATAGAGGAGTTTGACCGCAGACATCAGGTGGCAAGACTGCGTCTCATCAGGGCGCTTGCCGAGACCGGGACCATGGACAAACGACTGATCACCCAGAAACTCGGAGTTGGGGGACCTGTGATCAAGAGTCTCTGCGAAAAAGGCCTTATAGAAGTGGAAACGCAGACTTCATACAGGAACCCTCTCGCCGGAGGAGCCCGTGATAACGCAGAGGCGCTCAAAGGGAGAAAGGTGTCCGAGCTTACGACGGATCAGAAACGCGTGGTCGATTCTATCCTTTCAAGGTACGATGCGGGTGACAGGAAGCCATCGCTCATACACGGCGTCACCGGATCGGGAAAGACCGAAGTATATATAGACATGATCGAAGGGATCGTAAAGCGGGGGCATCAGGCGATAATGCTGATCCCCGAGATATCCCTGACTTATCAGACTGTGATCCGGTTTACCGCAAGATTCGGGGAGCGGGTCAGCTTTATTCATTCAAAACTGTCGACCGGGGAAAGATACGATCAGTTCTTAAGGGCGGAAAGAGGAGAGATCGATGTGATGATAGGACCGAGGTCGGCCCTGTTCACTCCGTTTCCCGGACTCGGGATGATAGTGATGGATGAGGAGCATGAGACTTCCTATAAATCCGAGCAGATGCCCAAATATCATGCGAGAGAGACGGCGGAAAAGCTGGCGGAGCTTTCCGGCGCGGCCTTTGTCATGGGGTCGGCAACACCCTCGGTAGAGGCGTACAGACGGGCACGTACAGGAAGATATGAGCTGTACGAAATGCCGGAGCGGATCGCGGGAGGAGAGCTCCCGGTAGTTTATACCGTTGACCTCAGGAAGGAGCTTGCGGAAGGCAATAAGGGGATCCTTTCGAAAAAGCTCAGCGCTCTTATGGAGGACAGGCTGTCACACGGCGAGCAGATCATGCTGTTTTTGAACAGAAGGGGGTACAGCTCATTCGTTACCTGCAGGAAATGCGGGTTTGTGTATAAGTGTCCTCATTGTGACGTATCGCTTTCCCTGCACAGTGATAAAAAGCTTCATTGTCACTATTGCGGCTATACGACCCCTATGAGGGGCCTGTGCCCGGAGTGCGGTTCGAAATACATAGGCGGGATGCGCGCAGGGACGGAACAGGTTGAGCGCCTGGTGAGGGAGGCTTTTCCCGAAGCGTCAACGATCCGTATGGATAACGACACCACAAGGAAGAAGGGGGACTATGAGAGGATCCTTTCGGCTTTTGCGAATGAGGAGGCCGATATCCTGATCGGAACCCAGATGATCGTAAAGGGGCATGACTTCCCAAAGGTTACCCTTATGGGGATTCTTGCGGCTGACATGTCTTTATTCTCCGGAGATTACAGATCCTCCGAAAGGACTTTTGAGCTTTTGACCCAGGCAGCCGGAAGGGCGGGGCGGTCATCGTCGGTGGGAGCGGGGGGCAGAAGGCTTCTCGGGGAGGTCGTGATCCAGACTTATTCGCCGGAAAACTATGCCGTGGTGGCAGCGGCGCATCAGGATTATGCAGGCTTTTACGAGGAGGAGATCGCCTACAGGAATATAGGCAGTTATCCGCCGCTGGGACATATGCTGCAGATCACGGTGGAGGATAAGGATGAAAAAAGAGCGGCGTTGACGGCGGCGAAGACAGGAGAAACGGCGAGAAGCTTTTCGGATCAAAGACAGAGGGCTTCAGAACGATCCGGAGCAAAACCGGCGCCGATGCAGGTTATAGGTCCGGCTGATGCGGCGATCTCGAAGATAAACGATATATACAGAAAAGTGATCTACGTTAAGTCGGAGGATTATGAGCTTCTGGCGGGACTTAAGGATGTAATAGAAGCGGACAGGATGGGAAGACAGGATTTTTCGGGCCGGATCGAGTTTGACTTTGACCCATGAAAAAGAGATCGGGATAACGGATCCGGGCGGTATCCCGGGTACTGCTGTTGAAAAGAAAAAGGAGGATCGATGATGTTTGGAGGCGGAGCAGGCGATACCAAAGCAGCGCTGACGATAAGACTTCTGATAGGGGCATATCTTTTGTATATCGATTATCAGATCTTCAATGATGTCATGGCCCGTGAGGGGATATCGAAGATCGTGATGATACTGTTCATGGTGCTTTTTGCGGTCACGGGAGTGATGCTCATCGTCGTAAACGGGAAAAAGCTGCTGTACGGCGGCGGGGATCGTGAAAGAGACCGTCAGGGCAGCGATGACGGTTATCGTGAAGTCGGTGAGATCACGGAGAGGGGTTCTGAAGATACCGATGGATCTGCGGTATATGGCGAAGATCCCGGAAGAAAGTCTGAAGAGTATGGCGCAAAGCCTGAAGAGTATGGCGCAAAGCCTGAAGAGTATGGCGGATATGGTGAGGAACCCGGCAGGGATGATCGGGAATGAGCATGGAATGAGCCGGGAGAGGCTCTGAAGATAAGAGGTTACGAAACTTTTAAGGTAAACTGTGAAAATCATACGGAAAAATATAGATATTCTATGCAAAATGTATAAAATAATTGACATTCGGCGAGTATTTTTGTAACATAACGATGTTGGGCTTTTTTAAGCTCAAGGAAACTATCATTTTTATATGGAGGATTTTGTATGAAAAAGAAACTTTTGAGCGTATTGCTCAGCATGACAATGGTCGCTGCGGTTCTTGCCGGATGCGGAAGCACAGCAGCCGACACTGCAGCTCCTGCAGCAGATGCGGCAGCAGCCACAGAGGCAGCGCCTGCAGCTGACACAGAGGCAGCTCCTGCAGCAGATGCAGCAACAGAGGCAGCAACAGAGGCAGCTGCGGCAGCATCAGCATCAGGCGGAAAGAGAGTTGCGGTTGCTATGCCCACTCAGTCATCAGAGAGATGGATCAACGATGGCGCAAACATGAAGAAGCAGCTTGAGGATCTCGGCTATGAAGTTGACCTTCAGTATGCAGAGGACGATGTCCAGATGCAGGTTTCACAGATCGAGAACATGATAGCTTCAGGCGCTAACTGCCTTGTTATCGCAGCTATCGATTCAGGCGCACTTGTAAACGTAGAGGATCAGGCTAAGCAGGCCGGC
>JAILQK010000122.1 GCA_024699045.1 Lachnospiraceae bacterium
GTAAAGATCATATCTTTGTATCGCCTGATCCAGCACCCGGATCTTTCTTTCATAAGCTTCATCCGAAAGACCGGAGCCTCTGCCGGCAGTCTCTGATGCAGGGAGCTTCAATAAGGCCGACGTTATCCCCGCAGCGGTTGTCGTATTCCCTATCCCCATTTCTCCCGTGCATATGATCTGATAACCTCTTTCGGAAAGCTCTCCCGCCAGTCTGACTCCATTAAAAAAAGCTTCATCAAACTGCTGCCCTGTCATAGCAGGCCGCTCCGCAAAGTTGTACGTCCCGTTCGCCACTTTGCGGTTAAGAAGCCTGTAATGTCCTTTTTCACCTTCAGTAATATCCTCGAAGGACCTGATATCGCCGGTCTGCTTTATCCCTATATCCACGGGAAGCGTATCCGCTCCGGCACTCTCCGCCATAAGGCATACCGATGAGCGGCCGTTCGACATGGATCCGGCAACCTTTGCCGTAACCTCCCAGGATGTCTGCGATATGCCCTCCTCAGTGATCCCGTTATCGGCACACATTATCACTACTATCCGTTTTGATATATCTACATCCGTTCTCCCCTGTATGCCCGCTATCCGGCATATCAGATCTTCAAAAACTCCCAATCCGTCGATCGGCTTGGCGATATGATCAAATCTTTCCTTTGCTTTTCTCTCTGAGTCTGTGTCATACCGGCGTATATCGAGCCGTTCATTAAGGTCTGTTCCCATACTTTAATTCCTCAGCCGTTCCGTATATGATCCTTGTGATACCACCGGCTTTCTCCGCAAGTCTGCACAGGGTGTCCCCTGTTTCCTCACGCCACCTGTTCTGCGCCGGTTCCGTCGGGATCACTCCTGATCCTGTCTCATCGCAGATCAGGATGCAATCGGGGTGCTTTGCTATGTACTTATCCAAAATGCTGTTATGATCGATCCCGTTTAAGACCGAAGCCATTATAAAGGCCTCGAGATGATATAAGACGGGATACTCTCCCATCTTATCTATAGTTGTGAGGATATCGTCCGAAGCCATGTCACAGATATCCGATACGGGTATCTTCAGCTGATCCGTAACATACCTCAGTTTTCCGTTATACTTTCCGCCCACTATGATCTTCATAGCTTAACTTTCCGCCGGAAATCACGCATATATCACTTCAGAAACTTATCAACGCCGTTGGCTATACCCTTGGCTATCTTCCATTGATAATCATCAGTCGCCATCAAAGCATCTTCCTGCGGGTTTGTCATATATCCCATCTCGACTATTGTGACCGGAACCTGACACCAGTTTATGCCGCTCATAGAGTCTGTCTCCCAGACTCTCTCTTTTTTACAGCCGGTCGCTGCCACCAGTTCGTTCAGGACATCGGTTGAAAGCTCTTTGCTCTGTGCCCACAATGAAGCATTCCATGGATTTGACGATGTCTGACATATCGTCATCGCCCCGTTTGCCGATGAATTCGTCGAGCCGTTGGCATGTATGCGGATGAAAGCGTTTGCCCCGGCGTTATTGGCTATCTGTGCACGTTCAGAATTTGTTATATTGACATCATTGGTAGTTCGTATCATCACGACATCATATCCCCTGTTCTGAAGCTCCTGCTGAAGCTTAAGAGAAACCTGAAGCGTAAGCTGATACTCTGCAAGTCCACTGGCCACGCCGCTCGTTCCGCCCGCAACTTTTGTCTTCATCTCGCTGGAACCCGGCCCAAGGGGTTCCTTTCCGTTATTGCCCTTTGACTGATGTCCTGCATCGATCGCGACTACTCTTCCGGAACCCGACACCTTAACCTGCTGTGCTTCCGAGGAAGCCTCCTCGGATCCCCCTTCAGTATCCCCGGCAGCATTTTCTGATACCTCTGCTTCGGGAGTCTCCGCTCCGTTATCCGATACGGCTTCGGTCTTATCTTCGGTAATATCTTCGCTCACAGTTGCATCTGCAGAAACGCTTTGCTCCACGGTAAAAAGATCTTCTGCCACGGAAGCCGCCGGATTTCCTTCTTCTGCCGCTTCCCCCGCCTTGATCTCTACCATCTTCGACACTCCGGGCTGCTCCCCTGCCGCAAATACCGATGAGGTAACATCGGATTCGATCATCATCGGCTCACTTGTCATCGCCTCTTCTGTCCCTGCCTCCTCGGTTGCCTTATCGGCTTTGATATCCTTTTCGGAACACCCTGCCATAAGCAGGGCCATCATGAGAAGTATTACCGCTATGATCCTTTTTTTATTCCTGTTCTTTCCCATACAGTCTCCTGTGTCCTTATTTCTCGACCCTTATGAAGAGGATATCTCCTGCCTCTATCTCTATATCATGCTCCGCCGGGATCGTGATATCCCTGCGCATGATCTTTTCTATGGACATACACCGGGGAAGACATATCTCCCCTACCGCCTTTTCCGACCATACATCTCCCGCAGCGATACTCACGCTTAATATCTGCTCATCGGGATCATGCTGATTGACGTGTTTTTTTGCCTCCATCTCCTTGACTTCATTGTACTGCTCGATGAATCCCGCCGACATTATACCGGTGGGAATAGCCACCACGCCAACTCCCAGAAAAGCTATCATGGTCCCCATAAGCTGACCGGCCGGCGTGATCGGATAGATGTCTCCGTAACCCACCGTCAACAGTGTGGATCCCGCCCACCAAAGACCCGAAAGCGCATTCCTGAAGACCTCGGGCTGCGCTACATGCTCCGCACTGTACATACAAAGGCTTGATGCCAGCATAAGCACAACTATTATAAACATCGATGATATAAGCTGCTGCCTTTTATTATACAATATCGTCTTTATGATGCTTAAAGAATCCGAGTAGGCTCCTATACGGAAGAGCTTGAATATCCTCATGATCCTGAAAAGCCTGAAAGCCGCTGT
>JAILQK010000125.1 GCA_024699045.1 Lachnospiraceae bacterium
TGTATTCCATGAAGGATGTGATTTGAGATTCAGACCCTGCATAGATATACATAACGGGAAAGTAAAGCAGATCGTAGGCGGCAGTCTCAGGGATAAGGGAGATGCCGCTTATGAAAACTTTGTATCCGTTAAGGATGCAGCTTACTATGCCTCTTTCTACAAGGAGATGGGACTTGACGGCGGACATGTGATAATGCTGAACAGCCTTGATTCCGAATACTATGCCCGCACAAAGGAACAGGCTCTTATGGCATTAAGATCATACCCCGGAGGGTTAATGGCAGGAGGAGGGATCACTCTTGAGAATGCCGGAGAATATCTTGAGGCAGGGGCAAGCCATGTGATCGTAACATCCTATGTTTTCAAAAACGGTCGTATCGACACAGACGCATTGAAGAAAATGAGCGCGGCCGTGGGCAGGGAGCATCTTTGTGTGGATCTTTCCTGCAGGAGACGGGATGGCGGGCATTTCATAGTAACGGACAGGTGGCAGAAATTTACCGATGAGAAACTGGAACCCGGGATCCTTCGTTTCTTTGCGGACTATGCTTCGGAGTTTTTGATCCATGCCGTGGATGCCGAGGGGAAGCAGCAGGGGATAGACGAGGATATCCTTCCGACGCTTGCGGACTCCCCCGTTCCCGTGACTTATGCCGGAGGGGTCGGCAGTCTTGAGGATATAAGACTTCTGAAGAGTGCCGGAAAGGGAAGGATCGACGTAACTGTAGGGTCGGCGCTTAAAATGTTTGGCGGAAGTTTGGATTTGGAGGAGATATTGGGATGCATATCGTAATGGTCATAGATGACAGTCCTACCGATCTTCTGGTGGCGGAGAGAGCCCTGGAGGGCTCGTACAGAGTGATGACGGAGCAGAACGGAAGACATGCCCTTGAGTATATGAAGAAGGTCTCAAGGCTTCCGTCTCTTGTGCTTCTTGATATTGATATGAAAGCCATAAACGGATTTGAGCTTTTCAGTAAGATGAAAGCGGATCCCAAGCTTAAGGACATCCCGGTCATCTTCGTTTCGGGAAGCAGTGATGTGGCGACTGAGCTTGAGGCATATCAGCTCGGGGCAGTGGACTATGTCGAAAAACCCTTTGTCTCCGAGATCCTCAAGAAGAAGGTCGGCCTGCACATCGGGATATCCGATGATAAGCAAAAGATCGCCGAGCAGAATCAAACCCTTCAGGATTATAATCTCCAGCTGCAGGAATACAACAATGAGCTGCAGGGCAAGGCTTCCGAGGCTTTGAGCAAGGTCGGGAACCTGGAGTATTTTATTGTCGGGATGATCGCGGATCTTATTACCAAGAAGGACGGTTTTACAGGATCTCACTGTAAAAAGGTGTCCAAATATATGGAAGTCCTGCTGAAAAAGATGATGAGGGACGGAACCGCAAGATATCCTGTTACGGATCTTAATCTGATCCTTATGTCGAGCCAGCTTATCGATATGGGTAAGATCGGTCTGCCCGACAGTATTATACAGAAAGAGGGAAAGTATACCCCTGATGAGTTCGACACCATGAAACAGCACACACTGTTTGCGGCAGATTCGATCCAGAAGTTTTCGTATCTCCTGCCGAATTCACCGTTCATTACCTATATGTATCAGATGACAAGATCACACCATGAGCAGTGGTGCGGACGGGGTTATCCCGATGGTTTAAGGGGCACGGAGATCCCGCAGCTTGCGCGGATAGTGGCGGTATGCGATGTTTACGATGCGCTTGTATCAAAGAGGTCATACAAGCAGGCGGTTTCACATGAGCAGGCATGCGCGATACTGAATCAGGCTGCCGGAGTGCAGTTTGATCCGAGTGTGGTTTCGGCATTCAATACGGTGCAGGGCGAGTTCAAGGAGCTTAACCTGACCAGCGGAGGGAATTAAGAGGGCATAAAGAAGAAGACTCTGCATCTTGTGATGCAAAGTCCTGATGACAGTTCCTTATCAATTTGCTTATTCCATATATTAGAAAAGTAACATTGCTAAGAATTAAAGCTTTGTAACATTTGTGGCCTGAGGACCTTTGGGGCCTTCGACTACATCGAATTCAACAGCTTGACCCTCGTCCAATGACTTAAAACCTTCCATGTTGAGACCTGAATAATGAACGAAGACATCCTTTCCTGTCTCGTCATTGATAAAACCGTAGCCCTTCTGGTTGTTGAACCACTTAACCGTTCCTTTCATTGAATTTGACCTCCAAAAATTTTATGGTAGTCTCCCGACACCGTAGCTATAGTATCACAATAAAAACCAATTGTAAAGGATTGCAATAAAATCAACGACTTCAGCGTCTTATATGTAGAAAACACAGCTGTAGTTTTATATAAAATAGAATTATGGTATACTAGATTGCTATGAGTAAACGGAGCAGAGCCAAAAGAAATAAGCGGTATAAAGAGTACAGAAAACAGCAGAATATGCCCGTAGTCCGGGTATTTGAAGAGGATATAGAGAAGTCGGAGTCAGACAATCATGCGGGTGAGGGATCGGACCGGTCTCAGGATGAGACGGAGGCAGAGGCGGAGGCTTCCATAGAGGTTGACACAGATGATATGGAGCCGCAGTCTCTTTTTGCCCTTGCAGTTGGGGAATCAGAGGATGAAACGGAGAAAGCGGAAGAGTCAGGGACAGAGTTTGGGGAAACGCCTGGGACAGAGCCTGTGGAAAGGCATGAAGCAGAGCCATCGAAGGCGGCAGAGCCGCCGGAAGAAGCTGAGACAGAGCCTTCGGAAACTGCTGCAGGAGAGAATCCGGAAAAAGAGGCGTCAGAAGAAACAGGGGC
>JAILQK010000177.1 GCA_024699045.1 Lachnospiraceae bacterium
GGATATCGAGTCCATGCCGGAGAAGTATGATACGGTGATCGGAGAGGGAGGAGTAAATCTCTCCGGAGGCCAGCGCCAGAGACTTGCCATTGCGCGAAGCCTCTTAAAAGACTATCGTGTCGTACTGTTTGACGAAGCTACTTCTGCCCTCGATAATGTTACCCAGGCAAGTATCCAGAAGGCCATTGATAATATCTCAGCAGACAGGACAGTCGTGCTGATAGCCCATCGTCTTTCAACTGTCATCAATGCCGCTCATATCATGTATATGCAGGACGGAGCCATACTGGCAGAGGGTACTCATGAAGAACTGCTGAAAAGCTGTGAGCCGTACAGGCTTTTGTATCAAAAGGAACAAACACAATGAGCTCAATGGAATATAAAGAAGCGGAAAAGCTTTTATTACAAAATGTAACTCCGGTGGAAACAGAGAATGTGACGACAGAGGATCTGTTTTCGAGGATACTGGCGGAGGATCTGACAGCGGAAATGGATGTGCCGCATTTTGACCGTTCTCCGTATGATGGCTATGCTTTTAAGGCGGAGGATACGAAAGACGCGGGGGAGTCGAACCCCGTGACACTAAGGGTTATCGAGAATATCAGGGCAGGACAGACACCGGAAAAGGAAGTGGTAAGCGGGACTGCGATCCGTCTCATGACAGGAGCGCCTCTTCCCGCAGGTGCCGATGCCATATGCAAATACGAGGATACGGACTTCACCGATGAGACGGTTAACATAAAACGGAAATACTCCGCCGGAGATAATATCATATGGCACGGTGAGGATATTAAGAAGGGAACGGTGCTCGTAAAACGGGGTGAGGTCGTGGACGCGGCCGTAATGGGTATCGTGTCATCTCTGGGGATGACCGGACTTAAGGTTTATAAAAAGCCCGTTGCTGCACTTATATCTACGGGTGATGAGCTGGCCGACATTGATGAGGGGCTGAAGCCCGGAAAGATCCGCAATTCAAACAGATATATCCTTTCCGGAGCACTTGAAAGCATCGGATTCGAAACAGTTTATGCCGGACATGCATCAGATGACATTGGGGATATACAGGGCAGGATACTTTCCACTGAGAAGATGGGCGACATTATCATATCCACAGGAGGTGTATCCGCAGGAGACTATGACCTCGTGCCGGATGCCATGCAGAAAGCCGGGTATGAGATCATAGTCGATGGTATAGATATGAAGCCCGGGATGGCATGTGTCTTTGGCGTGAAAAAAGGACGGCTCATGCTGGCTCTTTCCGGAAATCCTGCATCAGCCCTTACAAATCTGCAGTGCATCTGTTATCCGGCATTAAAAAAACTGGCAGGATCAGAGCATCATGATCACAGGCTAATTAAGATGCGGCTGAAAAATGATTATAAAAAAAGCAGAAGAGGAATCAGGTTTTTAAGAGGCGTATTATCGATAGAGGATGGGGCTGCTGTTTTTACGGCTCCGGAAAGACAGGGAAATATCGTGATAAGCTCTGCTGCACTCTGCAATGCCTATGCCTGCCTGCCGGAAGGTACGGAACCGTTGAGGGCAGGTGATACCGTTGAAGGTTTTGCGGTAAACGGGAGGAATTAAAATGGGTGCGTTTGTACTTGGCTTTGCCGGATATTCGGGAAGCGGGAAGACAACACTGATAGAAGCGCTTATACCGATCCTTAAAGAAAAGGGATTTAAGGTCGCAGTGATAAAACATGATGTCCATGAGATCGAAATAGATCATGAAGGCAAGGATACCTACCGGTTTTCGAAGGCAGGAGCGGATGAGGTCATGATCTCTTCAAATGACCGCTCGGTATATATAAGGGAGAGAGAGCGCACCCTTAACGAGATGATAGAGGATGCCGGAGATATGGATATAATTCTCGTAGAGGGTTATAAACACGCTGACATATTAAAGATCGATATGTTATCAAACACCATGAATGCAGAGGAGCTCGCACAGTGGATCGAACAGCACATGACCAATACAGAAAAATGAACAGAGACCGGGATAACAGAAAACGGAGGTGCTTTTGTGCATAGCGCACAGAATAAATTCAAATTAGTATCTGAATACAAACCAACCGGCGACCAGCCGCAGGCAATAAAAAGACTGGTTGAAGGTTTCAAAGCGGGCAACCAGTTTGAGACTTTACTTGGTGTCACAGGTTCGGGCAAGACCTTTACAATGGCCAATGTGATAGAGCAGCTGCAAAAGCCCGCTCTCATCATTTCCCACAATAAAACCCTGGCAGGGCAGCTCTACTCCGAGATGAAGGAATTCTTCCCCGAGAACGCAGTCGAGTATTTTGTGTCCTACTATGATTACTATCAGCCTGAGGCATATGTGCCTTCTACAGATACATATATCGAGAAAGATTCCTCGATAAATGATGAGATAGACAAGCTGAGGCTTGCTGCTACGGCTGCTCTTTCCGAGAGGAAGGATGTGGTGGTGGTAGCTTCGGTTTCCTGTATTTACGGACTGGGCTCACCGGACGATTATCTGTCCATGATAATCTCACTCCGCCCCGGACAGGAAAAAGACAGAGACGACGTGATCCACGAGCTTGTGAATATCCAGTACACGAGAAATGATGCGGACTTTCACCG
>JAILQK010000192.1 GCA_024699045.1 Lachnospiraceae bacterium
TTTCAAGCGGCAAGGTGAAGGCCGATATAGATATGATAGGAACACTCGCGGCACACGTGATGGCCAAGGCTATAGTCAAGGCTGTAAAGAGTGCTAAAAAAGCCTACGGGTATCCGGCCTGCGAGGACATTGGAATATAATGCTTCATTTTTAGACCTTTTCAGCGGAGATAAGACAATGGTATGGATAACATTAGTAATAATCCTGATAATCGTTGGGGTCATAGGCTATTCCTGTGATATCGACAGGCAAGAAGAGCTTAAGTCTGACCGGCAGTCTGATCCGGAGGAGCTGAGGCGTCGTGAAGAGGAGGAAAGGGAAGAGGAGGAGCGCAGAAGACGCCTGATCGAGGAAGAGGAAGAACACAGGAGACGGCTGATGGAAGAAGAGGAGGAACTCAGACGCAGGCTGGAAGAGGAAGAAGCCCGCGAGAGAGCCAGGTATGATGAGGATGACGGGGTATTCGGTTATGATCCCGAGCACGGATACTGGCTGTGATAGTTGTAAAATCCATAAGGGAGGTTACATGATGTGACATACGAGGAAATGGGGAAGATGGACGGCAAGACACTCATGCTCTTGCCGGGAACCTGCTGTGACTGGCAGACAAATTTCGGGAGTGTACTGGACAGACTTTCGGAGACATACCATCTTATCTGTGTCAATTATGATGGATTTGACGGAGGCAGCGATATCTTTCCGGATATGATCACAGTGACGGAGAAGATAGAGCAATATATTATCGACAATCATGACGGAAAGCTCGACGGAGCTATCGGATCGTCTCTTGGATCCAGCTTTGTAGGTCAGCTTATACAAAGAGAAAGAGTTCATCTCGATCATGGTATATTTGGAAGTCCCGACCTGGATCAGAGCGGGAGATTTGCCGCATGGCTTCAATCCAAACTGGTGGTCCCTCTTTTGACCGGCTTTACCGGGAATGAGAAAAAACGTAAAAGGACCAGAGATCTGCTCAAAAAAACATTTCTGATGAGTGATGAAACGGCAGACAAATTCACTGAATGCTTTTCAAAGTTTGATCCGGAATCGGTGAAGAATGAGTACTATACCGATCTGCTCACACACCTCAAGAATGATATTTGGGTAGAACATACAAAAGTACATTTCATCTATGCCAATAAAATGGGGAAGAAGTACCTGAAAAGGTATAAGAAATATTTCCGTGATCCCGACATCCATGAGTTCGACATGCAGCATGAACAGTGGCTCCTGGGAGAGGAGGCGTATGCGCTTCCGGTTTTGGATGTTATAGATGAGTGTATGGAGGCTACCGTATAGTCCGTCCATAGGGCTTTATATACTATCCCTTAGTCAGCCCGTCCATAAGGCCTTTTAAATACTACCCTTTAGTCAGCCCGTGTCCATAAGGCTTTATATACTACCCCTTAGTCAGTCCGTCCATAAGGCCTTTTATATATACCTTAAGGAGGGTTTCGGGATCCAGTGAATAATATTCCGCGACAGTTTCTATCACATCATAAGGTATGCTGGAGTCCGCTTTATCACAGATGCGGCCGTAGTATCGTCCAAGACCATATATCTCGATATTTATTTCTACCGGCTCAAGGGCGGGATCCCAGGTGGACAGCATCTTTTCACGACGTTTTGTTAGAAAATGATTGAAGGATTTTCTGATCAAAAAGGCCACGAGATAAGCCAGGATCCATACAAGGGGCAGACTGACATAGGCGGGAACGAAAGTATTGAGCATATAGAGATCTTCCCAGCCGCCATGTGCTTCATCTATGAAAACAACCATGACTAGATACAAAAGCGAGTATGAAACGAACGGTATCAGGCAGATAAGAGAGTCTTTGCGTGAAAACAGTCTGCCGGACTCCACAAATTCAAATGAAATAAGGATAGCTATGGGACATACCACGTGAAAATACAGGTTGTTCTGACCGATCGCAAACTCAGGATCAAACGGAAGAATGAATACGACAGCAAATACAAAGGTAAGGGTCGTCGCTATTGTTCCGGAGTAATGCATCATTGAAAGCCAGTGAGGAAATACGAACCTTTTTTTGCGGATCCCGTCAATGGCATACGGTATGATGAAACCGGCCGAAAGTGTCGTAAGCATATTGGAAAGTGTGGTGAAATAACGGAAAAAGTCAGCAAGCTCCCACTTCTGCACGGAATAATAGATCAGATTCGAAGCCATCGAGAAGAGGGAGACGCCGAAGGTTATGCTGCAGGCAATAAGGCCGACGATGCTTCTCCATTTTTGTATATTGATCAGATATTGTCTTGACCCGGAGGGGCTAATCTGCTTTTCCATTTTCGGACCGTTCTTTCTTGAGCAAAGGAAGATTGACCAGAGTGATGAGAGCCGCGCCGATAACAAGTCTGATGATCAGGTAGACTGCCCATTCGGTCTTATTCTTCATTGGTATGCCCAGTGGATTATTATATGACGAAAAATAGTTGACGACATTGCCCACACCTATAAGCTTATCTCCAAGATAATAAGGGGTTGCCATCATTGAGTTGATATACATGGTAATGAAATCAAGACACAGGATCGTAATAAAGGCCCATTTTATATCCTTAAATCTAATATCACATTCATCACTGATTCCGATATAGCATCCCAGAACCACCAGGAGCGAATGATATAAGAAGGCTCTCCAGACTTCTATGGAAAAAAAGAACTCGTTTATTTCCGATAATCCTATGGTGGCTGAAGACAGGAGTATGGCTATGACACCGCCTATGATGCAGGTGGTGTACATCACCGTATACAGGCGTTTGAGCAGGGTTTTGTTCTTTATCACAAGGGCCAGGAACATAAAGAGGATCTGCAATGAGCAAAGCTCAAAGGGAAGATGCTCGGCCTCAAGATAAGGCGCATATGCTCCGGTTTCCTGATAGACAAGTTTGTCGTTTTCGATCATCGGGGAAACGACCGGGAGAATGGTTATATTATAAAAGAACTTTGTCAGCTCGGATACTATGGACAGTACCAGGCAGGTGATGAGCATTTTTCTGATCGGCGGTTTTTTTCTCCTGCAAACTTCGATCCCGAAGATCACAAAGGCTGTGCTTATGATGATAAAAAGGAAATGTCCTGTTGTAAACATTATGCGTTCTCCTTAAATATGTCACATATTATAGCACTATATCTCTTTGATATTCACATGGATCGACACATAGATAATATACGTATGGACGATATGTCATGGTAAAAGGATGAAAAAGACCCGACTGGAAGATATCGGAGATTTGAATAAAAACAAGCACAACTATAAGATATCGGAGATTTGAATAAAAACAAGCATAACTGTAAGATATGTAATAGAATTAAAGAAGTAAAAGAAGTAAAAGAAGTAAAGGAAGCTGCAGTCGGAAGGTATTGTTAATCAGTTCATGAATGAGTAAGGAGGATGGAAAAATGTTGCTGGTAACTACGGATACTATTAATGGGAAAAATCTTGAGATGCTTGGACTTGTTAAGGGCAGTACGATCCAGACAGTCAACGCGATCAAGGACATAGGTTCGGGCCTTAAGACTTTGGTCGGAGGAGAGCTTGGCAGCTACAATGATATGATGGGTAAGGCCAGGACGCTTGCTTCCGACAGGATGATCAAGGAAGCGGAAGCCCTTGGCGCCGATGCGATCGTCGGGATCAGATATTCATCATCATCCATTATGCAGAGTGCGGCAGAGATAATGGCATATGGGACAGCAGTTAAGTTTGTATGATCCGGGCATATATAAATGGTCAGACAGATAGTAAGAGATCCTATCTTTTTGCGGCAAAAATCCGAGCCGGCAACGGAAGCAGATAAGCAGGTGATCGTAGATCTGATCGATACCTTAAAAGCAAACCGTGACAGATGTGTCGGGATGGCGGCCAACATGATCGGGATAAAGAAGCAGATCATAGTCGTTGCGGCTGGACCGTTTATTTTCCCCATGATAAATCCGGTGATCACCGGAAAATCCGGGAAATATGAGACCGAGGAAGGCTGTCTTTCTCTTGATGGAGTAAGGCCTTGCACCAGATATAAAGAGATAGAAGTTGATTATCTGGATCAGGATTTCAAGTCCCAGCATGGTAAGTACAAAGATTTCACTGCACAGATCATCCAACATGAGATCCAGCATTTTAGCGGGGAATTGATCTGACCGGCAGTTTGATCACTAAAATCGTGGTGGAAGAAGGCTGGCAAACAGAGAGTAGACGGGCACCGGGATACAGGTATAGGTAGACCGTATGGAAGGCAGTCAGAGTAAGAAAGGCAGCATGAAGAGGAGCGAGGACAAAAATCAAAAGATCGAGCAGTTTCGAGAAATACTTGAAGAGTCTGGATCTGTTGTTTTTCTCGGTGGAGCCGGGGTTTCAACCGAAAGCGGGATACCGGATTTTCGCAGTAAGGACGGACTGTATCATAAAACCGAGAAGAGATTTTCAAAATACAGACCGGAATACCTTTTAAGCAATACATGCCTTAACAGGGAACCGGAGGTATTTTTTGATTATTATCGCAGAAAGCTCGATGCCCGAAATGTGCAGCCGAACAGAGCGCATTATGCGCTTGCAAAGATGGAGGCAGAGGGAAAGCTTGAAGGAGTGATAACCCAGAACATTGATGGACTCCATCAAAAAGCCGGAAGCAAAAACGTTCAGGAAATACATGGAACTACATGGATCAATCACTGTGTATCCTGCCGACGGGAGTATGGCGTGGATTTTATTTTTGACAGCGCCGATCCTATACCGCGCTGTCCCGAATGTGGCAAGATGGTGCGTCCAGATGTGACGCTGTATGGAGAAATGCTCCCGCAACCGGCATATGAGAATGCCCTCAGCCTTATAAGATTTGCTGACTGCCTCATAGTCGGCGGCACATCGCTTGAGGTTGGTTCAGCAGCTCAGCTTGCGCATATATTTCACGGCAGGCATCTTATCATAATAAACAAATCCAAAACCAGACTCGAAGGCAGGGCTGATATCGTATTCCATGACAGCATCGGGGAGATATTAAGCGAGATAGCCGGCGAATCATAAAGAGAAACAGCCGGGGCAAAAACCCCGGCTGTCCCTCAATACATTAAGGTAACTTACGGTTCTGTTATTTCCCAAGATACTCTTTAAGTGAATCTATTATCAGTTTATGGTCTTCCATATGAGGAAGTCCGGAAACACAGATCGTACCGACTACGCCTATATTATTTACAGTTAGCGGAAATCCGCCTCCGCAGCAGGCATATTCGTTCTCGGGCATCCTTTTGCTTTCGGGTGAACTGCCGGACAGCTGGACATCCGTCCAGAAGTGAAGAGAGCTTGTCTGTGTCATATCAACAGTCTTTGCTTTGGCCTTAAGCCACAGTGTATTGTTCTCATTGGTTCCATCCGGATAGAAGCAGAATACAGTCAGACGATTGATCCTTATTTCTATCGCGACAGGTCCGGATAGCTTTTTGCTTTTTTCGTATATCAAAGAGCCCAGTTTCAAAGCTTCCGTCTGTGAAAAAGAATCAAACCTGAGGGTCTTTTCTTCCTCTATGCATCTTTGTTCTATTTCCCTTATTTCCTGTTTGTCCATGATGATCCTCCTGAAGTCTGAATTCTCTAATTCGAAATCTGAAACCTACAACCGGAAACTCCCTATCTGCGGCGCCCGGTATCAAAATGACCGTTTCCGGGTATGTCATTAATGTGATCCGAAAAGCTTTACATTTACACGACACATAAATTATATTTTATTGGCAAAAAAATAACAATTTATGAATATGATATGGCTGTTTGCGGACTGACAGAGAAGGTATAATAGGCTGGGTATGTGGGAATTTATTGTTGACATATTGAGAGCTGATACGATTATAAATACAAATTGTATCATGATATAATAGACCCAGCTGACCATCATTGATCATCAGTGATCTGATTGAGTTATTATAAGGATTTAAGCCGAATTATGATCAGGAATAAAACAATAGGTATATGCTTCATATTGGTTTTGTGTGTCTTTCTTACAGCTTGCGGTGGGGAAAAGACTGATGAATCGCAGTCCGGGCAATCGCAGACCGACCAGTCACAAAACGATGGATCGCAGACAAATTCATCGGGTTCGGGAGATATTCTCACTGACTTCCAACAAAGCAGACAGCAGTTACGTGAAACAGTAGAAGGAGCGAAAGCGCTTATCGGAAACAGTGAGGATAATGGATATACCGGAAAATATCTGTCCGGATATCAGGCAACCGATGAACAGGCGGGCGGAGAAGCAGCTTCAACAGAACAGAGCTCATCTGAGTCGCCATCACAATCCACGGGTTCAGCGCCATCTTCACAATCCGCGGGATCCCCCAAACAGAGCGGAACATCGTCAACAACTTCATCTACTGCTGATCAGAATAATAAAAATACTTCAAAACAAAAGACGTCATCGGATTCGTCTATTGATACAGGAAAATATACACCTGTGGGTGTAAGCCAGTTATACAGCGAGCTTGAAGAAAATGCGATGAGGGCAGAGGAAAACTGGAATGATAAATATGTTGCTATAACAGGGTACCTTTCAAGTGTAGACAATGACGGGAAATACTTTAGTATAACAGGTTCAAATGAGAGTTGGGATTTTGTAAGTGTTCACTGCAGCATGAAGGACAACGACCAGGTAAAGAGTTTCATCAGCACACAAAACAAGGGGGATGAGCTGGTTGTTTATGGGAAGATCAGCGAAATAGGTGAAGTGATAGGTTACACCGTTGATGTTGATGTGGTAGAGGGATATGTATCAAATAATAATACAAATAATACAGCCAAAGCGTCCAATGGCAAATACAGTACAGTAACAGTGGGAGATCTGTGCAGTGCGCTTGATAATAATGCCATGCGGGCAGAATCCGAGTGGAAGGATCAATACGTTCAGATCACGGGTTATTTCTATAGTATAGACAGTGACGGAAAGTATTTTAGCATATCAAATGGTCCGGAAGAATCCTCGATATTAGATGGAACGATACATTGCAGTATGGGGCAGGATGGGACTGTAAAAAATACGGTAATAAACAAAAACAAAGGCGATAAAATGGTTGTATCTGGAAAGATAACTACAGTAGGGGAGATCATGGGGATATCTGTCGATGTTGAAACTGTCGAGTAGCGATCCTTATCTCCGGCTTTTGATCAGCTGATATTGTGATCTATTGTGATGTAGTTTTGAGGTAATACGGGTTTTTGATATCTTTTCAGGGTGAGGAAAATGACGGAAGAGAGAAGAAGAGAGCTGATAAAAGCGCAGCAGGGCGAGCTTAATGGTGTAGAAACATATCTTACACTTGCGAATATCGTTCATAATGAGTCGGACAGAAAAGCATTTAAGATACTGGCAGCGGATGAGGGAAGGCATGCATCTGTCTTTAAGCAAATGATCTGGTCAATAACGGCGAATATGAAGACCGGGCAATGTGGCCGTTTATTGCGTGCGGTCTGGTGATCATTATTCTGATCGGATCATTAATAAAGAGGAAATAAAGACAGAGATCGGGACGATTTGATCTGTTAAACAATTTAAAAAGACAGGACATTAAAAGATGGGTTTTTGCGGATGGGCGGACGTTAACGAACGGAATAAGATATATCATGATACGGAATGGGGTGTCCCGGTGCACGATGACAGAAAGATGTTTGAACATCTTATGCTGGAGTGCATGCAGT
>JAILQK010000226.1 GCA_024699045.1 Lachnospiraceae bacterium
CTTCTGACTATAAACTCCTGTTGGCCCGCTCCCATAGACTGCATAAACATACCGAACGGAAGGTCCCCTCCTATTGTTCCGTATGTTTTCTCATAACGTTTCATATGCTCATATTCCATTCTGAAGATCTTTGCGGCCGAATCGAGATAGCGTTCTCTTGCGTAATTTCTTTGTTTTTCATCAGACATATCTATGTCAGCACGATGTGTTATCAGAAGCCCCTCGAATATATCCAGTATTTCTTCATTGGACATTTCACCTGCATATGATAAGACGGTCGGAAGAGCTATTCGATTGATATCGATGTTAAATGTCCAGAATTCGCCTGTTTTAGGATCCTTGAGCATAGGGTATCTGACAGATTCTCCGTTGATATCCGTAAATCTTCTGTTCAATTCTTCATTCAGCTCAGCCTGTTCAGGAGTGAGTATTTTAGACTGGTATTCAGGCACAGACATCTGACAATACCTTCTGACCGCGTCAAAATAGTTTTTTGCGGCCTTGGTTTTGTATTTCTCTGCATCCAGGCTGGGTTTATCCGCATTTGTGGATGCGATCTCATTTTTTGAAGTCGAAGCACTAAAATTTGCAGTCTCAAGATATCTTGCAATCTCTTCATTATTTTTACAGACTTTACCCGGAGAGACCTGGGTTATATCCGGTCTGCCTGTAAGGAAGGCATTCTGTCTTCCAAGGGTCTCAAAATGATCAAGTACCCGATCCATATCGGCGCTTTCCCTCGTGAGAGAGTCTTTGTCCGCAAGACGTGACGTGCATAAAGACACCAGTTTGATAAGATCCGCCACTCTCCTTTGATCATCTGTAGTTGCAGTATCCCGCTCCGTACTGATCTCTTCATTATAGTGAAGGATATAATAGGGGTCTGTCATCAGAGCCTTACGGGCCCTGTAGTAATCAGAGATGGCAAGCATTTGATCCAGCTTGTCATTAACCTTTTTTAAGTCGGAATCAGTGCTTCCGGAAGTTTTGTTCATCAGTCTCTTTGAATACCCGGGGTTGGCCTTAAACAGTTTGTCATATGCGACAGCTTTACGACTGATCTGTTCCAGTTCATCGGATGATCTTGCAAATTCTTCATCTGAAGCGATCTTGATATCAGTATTCATTCCCATGAGTTCGATCGTAATACTATCCAGGATATCGTAGCGTGAGTCCTTGTCTGCATAACCCTCAACCATCAGATTATCTTCTTCATGATCGCCACTCATGAAAGCACTGAGCAGATCAAGATCCTTTTCACCTGCCGCGATACGGTTCTTTAATGATATATGTGCCTTTGAAGAGGCTATATCATCCCTTACATTGCGGCTCTTTTCATTGATCTTCTCTGACTGCACCCGTTTCGTATACAATCTGGATCTTTTATTAAATATTTTGGATTCCCTTTCGGATACAGCAAGATCTCTTTCCTTAAATGCTTCTGAATATTGGGATCTGAATTCGTTTTCATTTAAGTATGAAACAGTAAGTGTACCTATAGGGACATCCTGAAGCACGCTTTCAATCCCCTTCAGGATATTCATGGTTTCGACAGCACGGGATTCCCCGTTAAGATTGTGCCTGGCCCTGAAGGATTCCTCCAATGTAGTCAGGGGGATCTGTACATCAAATCCACTAAGGGTTTCCGTGATCGTCTTGATGTTGATCCAGAAATTGAGCCGCGACGGATCCCTGGAATCAGTAGCGCGTCTCAGGTTTTCGTCGATCTCTTTTGGTGGAAGATGCAGAATATCATCAAGGCTCATTCCCGACTTTGAGATCTCATCGGAACTCATCACATCAACGAACTTCTGATCAAAAAAGGGAGAGACACTCATCAGCATATCGCATCTGGCAGCTACTTCTTCCACATGGGCGGCTCCCAGACGGCTGATGACTTCTTCATCCTGTCTTAGTTTTTTATATTCATCAATATAATTCACTACCTCCATGGACAGACGTGCTACTGCGCGGCAGTCTTCAAATCTGGAAGGATCTTCCTTGTTGGCGCTGATCATGTCTTTATACGATTTAAAATCAAACCTGCTTATATCAAAAGACATTACAGCGCTGAAAAGCGATTCGATAGCCTCGGTTCTTTCCTGTTTTGAGGCAGCATCTTTCTTATTTTTATCCAGAATGATCCCCTTAAACAGTTTTGTACTCTTTTCTGTCTCATCTTCCTTATTATCCTTATTAAGTACGGCTACGTTGGATATCAGCCAGGGCCTTACCCCGGATTTATGCTTATATGCGGAGTTTTCCTTTTGCAGCTCCTTTTCTATCCTGTCCATAAGCTGATAATGATCTTTTTCATACTTTTCATCATAAGCTTTATAGAACCCGATCATTTCTTTAAGATCATTATCGGTGACAGCGCTTACGACTCCGCCTGCTTTGATCCCGTCATAATAGGTTATGGATGCGGTATCTCTTATTCCTTTCTTCGATCTGTCCTTATTTATCGTAGACATTCCGCTCTGCCTCATAAAATCCAGACGTTTCAGAGCTTTGTTCAGTAAACCGAAGGATTCATATGACATTGAATAGTCTCTGTCGTCAATAGTAAGATTGACATCATTGGTTGTCATATTGTCTATGTAATCTAAAAGAGAACTTATTGCGGCAGAATCCGTATTGAACCAGTCTTCAAACTCAACAGCGTTCATTTTTTGAGATATGACGGATTGTGAATAAGACGAATTATAAGTATGACCGCATATGGTATTATAAAATGCGTCTGCCTTTTTCAACAGGTTTTTATCATGTATATATTTAGTGGCTGTTCCGGCGTTTCCCGCCAGATTGGCACCGATATTTGAGTTTCTTCCCTTTGCGGCGGCGTTTTTGAAAAAGACTTTGGGATCATTACTGTCCAGTTCACTTATATTTATACTAAGAGCTTCATTTACGATTCCTGTCCATAATTGTTCTTTTTCCTCAGGGCTTCCCAGCTGTAATGTGTCTATGACCTTAATGATCTCCCGGGCCGACTTACCGGCCAGATACGGCGAAATAGTACGACCGGTAAGATCGCATACCTGCCTGCCGGTCTCTTTTGCATAGGCAATTGCAATAGCGCGTATTCGATGAGGGGATGTAGCGCCGATATAGGTTTCAACATTACGCATATAATCATTCTTTACGGCATTTTTTTGATACCCCGCCATTCTTCTTTTGAGCTCTTTTTCAGATATGGTCCCGGGAAGATAATCCCCCTCGTCATCCTTGACCGGATGTGTGAGTCCGTACATTAAACGTATGGTTCCTTCGCGGTTTTTGTGATCACGTTTATAATCCTTGATAACGGATTTCAGATACTTGTTCAGATCACAGCCGAACTTTGGCGGCTCATGTCTCTCCATGGAATCATATATTGCTTTAACAGAATTATAGATACCTTCTTCAAAATCTTTATATGTTTTTTTATTGATAAATTCATCGGAGTTTGCGATCACATTCTCCTGAGCCGATGACACCATTCGTTCGGCTACGGTGACCGCTTCGATCTTGGCTCTGAGTTCGACGAGTTCATCATCCGGAGGCGCCATATTCTGCTGTATCGCAACAAGCAGCAGATGCTCCAGATCGTGGGTCTGGTCAAAGATTAACTGATTCTCTTCAAAGTGTTCTGTAATATCTTTTATGCTTGCAAAATGAATATCATTTATCTTTAAGGCCTTAAACTTCTTAAGAGACTCCTCAAATTTTTGGGGAGTAAATCTTGCATCGTAATTACTGTCTAAAAACCTCTGGCTGCCGGTAGAGTTTAATGAATGCTCTGCCATTTTACCAATGATATCGCGCTTCTCATTCTTTGAAGAGAGGATCTGGGTTGCTTTTTTTCCCTGAGACTTTGCATGCTTTTTCGCGGATTTCATACCTTTGCTGCGAATAAAATGCAGATTTCGCAATGTCCGGACATTGTTAAAATAAGACTTAAGTGTCTGATTCTTCGAGTCATCGGCCAGGATCTCGAGTTCCTTGTCTGTATATGAGATATCATCCTTTGCCATATACTGGTAGTAAGGATTCTTCATGAGTTCCTTTTGAGCATCAAGATACTTTCTTACCTCCGCAAAGCTTTCGATACGCTCCTGAAGGGCTGCCATGTCTATGCCCTCCGGAAGAAATCCCATGTCGTTTGCTTCTTCCAGCCAGTATTTCATAAGCTCCGCGGCATCACACAGCTTATAGTTTTCATCGAGATTTTCAATGAACTTTTTATCATCATCCATATCAAGAGGTACGGAGGGCATCTTCTTAAAGAGTTTGATCTTTTCTGTTAAGGTCTGTCTGTCGATATGCGTAAAATCATAACGATTACCCTTTTTATGGGCAGCTTCGTATTCAGTGATGTCCTGCGCGTTCTTTTTCCGGACCAATGCTTCCTGTGCACGCTTTTTAATATCGGAAGCAGACAAGGCGCCATAGTAGTTTCTGTTTATGTTTTTATAAGCTTTTCCGCTAAAGTGCGCTTTTTCCTCTTTTTCAAGCTCTTTATGAAGATCACGGATCGTGCTTTTGGCACTTTCGAGCTCTTCCTTTGTGATACTGTCTTTTTTCTTTGATTTCTCGGCTTCCTTTGCCTTTTCCGTCTTCTTTTTCTTTTCGGTATCTTTGACTTTTTCGGACTTTACGGCTTTTGCGGGAATAAGGACAGGGATCTTTTCTGCTTTTTTCTTAAGGGTTTTGGTTGTGATTATGACAGGTTTGGTTTCTTCCTGCTCTTCCTTCGAGATGATATTCCAATCGCCAAAGCTGTCCATTCCAAAGAAATTCAACTCAGGCATCGACTGTGTCCTTTTTACTTCAAAAAGACCTTCGTTTAATGGGGCAGTTTCATTTACCGGGGCGATCTCCCTCCTGGTCCTGGACATTTTGATCTGATCTGATCCGCCTTTTTTTCTCGGCATTATATTTCCTCCAAATAACACAAAAGAACTACAGATATATATCTACTGTAAACTTGCTATACAAACAGTTTTACCGCCTGCATACGATCGGGGATTGTCATATCTTCAACCCTGTCGAGCTCTGTGATGCTTTCGATAAATGACACAGCCTTACCGACTCTGTCTGAGAAGATAAATTCTCCGTTTGTAATATCTTTTGATACTATAATATCCCGTAAAAACTTTATAACTGTGATCAATCCCTGTAATGATTCATCGCTGATCATATAATTGACATAGAGATCGCCGTCGTCCAGTTCGGACAGGAATATACCGCTAATCTTTTTCCCTTTTGGATTCTCATAGATAGCGCATAATTCCGGCGATATCTTTGCAAATATCCTCGGATCCAACCCATGATTTTTTATCGTTTCCTTAAAGATCATCTGACCGTAAGGATCCGCCAGGGTAAAAACAGGTGCGTCGCTTTTCAGCGGGTCGGGCAAAAGATCCATTTCTCGGCTGTAGACGATCTCCGATATGGGAACATGATAATAATTGTGATCATAACTTACCAAAAAGCCTGCATCGCTGAGAAAATCATCCAGATCGTTATCTCTGGAATAAAAATCGACCATGATCCCTTCCAGACCGTTTTCTTCAGCAAACCCGGCAACCTGTTCCATCATGTATGTTCCGATACCCCGGCCTCTCTTTTCCGGATCTGTATATATCCACAAAATGGCGCCCATATTCTCACAGGCTCCGGTCACACATACACAGGCTGGTTCGTCATCATCGATAACGCCAAACCTGAGCAGGTTTTCATTAAACAGCATCTCATCGGGACAAAGATGCGCGAAGGCTCCTTCATTTTCTTTTTCTATTCTTGTCAGCTGCATTTTACCTCCTCTCCTGTATCAGTTGGCCAGCATCAGATTATCTCCGTTGCAGTAGCTTCCGCGAGGCGCCTCAGGATCACTGCTGCCGTAGAGTTCAAAGATAGCGGGATTGGTGCCTCCTTCTGTGCCGAGAGCCTTGATGTTGAGCACTTTGGTGCCTACCCTGTCGCTGTCCGTTACATGAACCTTCAGTTCCGAAGCCTTGTCCAGCTGCACTGTCTCATTAGCGGGATCGACGAAGGTGATGAATTTCTTTGTGGTCCTATCCTGAATTCCGGTTATCTTGTTGGTTTTAGCACTCGCCACATATAGCCTCGGGAAAAGCTTTTCGACACCCCCTCTTGTCACCCCCTGTGCTTTCTGTATCTGCTGTGTTGTCAGATTTCCGCCGACCTTCAATGTGGGAACAAGATCCTTATTAGATAAGCCTTTGGCCTCACCCTTATAGACTGTCCGGTTAGCACCGTAGTTACCTGAGACATCGAATTCACTGTTATTATTAAGCTCCACACTATATAGCCCCGCGACTGATCCCGCCTTGACTACATAGGGATTGTTGCTGTCATGGGGGTACACTTGGTAAAGCTTGGGATCACTATCCATGTCAGCACTAGCATTATCCTCCCTGATCTCAAGTTTCCCCTTTGAACTGCCGTTCACGGCTGCAAATTCGAGAGGGTTCAAATTGAGCCAACTCCAATTGCCACCGATTTCGCAAAGGTAACCATATGAATATACATCTTCAAGACACAGTGTGAAATTACCGACCGACAGATTCTGCGGCTTTGCTGCCATCTGTGTAAGGAGTACATGATCGATCCTGGTATTGCTCTTTATATTGAGCGCACCGCTATATCTGATCCTGCTAAATCTGCTGACATTATTGGAGTTTTCAACTCTATCTTTCATATCAGAATGGATAGTCAGCTGACCTACCGCAGAAGGAAGCGGCAGTGACTGGTATGCGCCCTTTGCATTTGTGATATCAACATCATTAAGGATATTGATCTGGTAATCCTCATAATGCCAGGTCTTATCTCCGGTTATCTGGTACCTCCGGTTTAGGGTGTCTATCTCCTTCACCGCCTCCTCAAAGGTCTTGAAACGGGAAGTTTTCAGGCTCCAGTATTCCTTAGGATCATTCCCATTATGTATAATTGGTTCAAGCTCTGCTTCACATTCATCTATATTGCCAAAACAGACCGTACTGCCTGATTTGTAAACGCCCTGGGTGTCAGGATCATAGTGACCCATTTCAGACGTGGATTCAGAATCGGAGCTCACCACGGGGAAGAACCATGACGCCTCCGCCTTCGGTGCATTTACGAGAGGTATGCCATCGTAGACCTTCGCGCATCCGCTGTAATCATTGTAATAGAGGCGTATACTCAACTGCTTATGGTTATATGCTCTTTCACTCAGATCCTGGTTGACAGTTCCCGTCACATTGATCTGCGATTTCCCGTTCTTATCCTGCTTTGCGCTGATAAGGCTGCTCTTATCTGCAATGCATATCTTTCCTACGGTCACCTTGCCACCCTGTCCGGGACTCGTAAGCCCCGTGCCGGCGCTCAGCATGGAAGCGAGTGTATTCAGTTTCGTCTTTACATTAATATTCTGACCAAATAAGTTAGATCCGCTCAACTCGGCGTTTGTGATGCTTAAATCTGCTGTAGCCGGAGCATGATCGTTAAGGAAGTCTCCGGGGGTACCGTTTACATATCCGGCAAAAATACTGCTTCCCTCTGCATTGAGATCTGTAATATTCACGGCTTTGGCAGAGGAAATACGACTAAACAAGGCCGAAAGGTTCGTCACATTGATGTCAGCCCCCGAGTGGACATTCAGATATTTTACTATTAGCGTCACGGGAGCAAGTCTGCCTGATGCCATTACATCTGCACCACTTCCGGTTGAACAGATCCAAAGCTCTCCAACTCCTGTCACTGCACCGATCTGAAGCATCGGAGCGTCAGCCTTTATATCGAAAACGACCTTTCCGTTCTTCGTACCGGATATGTTACCGACATGACTCGTCGCGGATCTTTCACCGTCCGTACCGGTGTTGCAGGTATGTTCATAAAAAAGATCCTTAAGATTTACGGTATATCCGCCGACTGCAAGGTCATAGTTATTACCCTCATTGTAGTTGTAACGCCGGTTCCTGAGAGCCGAGACTCTTATGATACCCATATCCTGCATATCAGTATCGCATTTGAAGGTGATCTTAGACGCAGTGGTGATAAGCATCTTATCACCGTCTCCCTTCACCGTGACATGCTTCGCCTGTGAAGGCATATCAAGTTTGGGCAGAGGAACAGCTGAGAATTCAGGATCTGTGTCGGAACTCACAGCATACCCTTCATTATACCTCGGATTAGCATTGAAGCCTCCGAATCCACCGTCGTTATCCAGTAGAACGATGTCATAGTACGCTGTTTTATCCGCGGCTTTATCGATCTCCGTTACAGCCATTGCCCAGTTATCAAGTTCACTCCTGGACACCTCTGTTGCCGTGTCGTCGGAAGCATACCTTATCACTCTGACCTTCGGATCTGCTGTGCTGACATAGAGCGCACTGTTATTCTTGCGCACTCTTAGCTTTTCATATCCCGAATTAGAGTTTGTATCTGATGTAAAGCTCATGGGATCGACCGTGACTATGGTGAATCTGTCGGCATTACCCTTCTTCACAGCTGAAAGCTTCGAATAAGCCGCATAGCCGTTTCCGGAAGCATCAAGCTTCTTAAGCTCCTCGGATTTTATCCCGGCGTAGCTGTATGCCGTCGCAGGATTCTTCGCATTATACTTCAGTCCGTTCCCGTCTATGTAAGGATGTATCTCTACAGGTGCAAACACTTCTCCGTTCATCACAAGCTGACTGCTGCCGTATCCCGCGAAGGGCTTGCCCGGAGCAGGCGCCACGTAGTCGGTAAATGCCGTATGGATATCAAACGCCCTATCACCCGTGACATCACCGTTCACCGTAAGAGGGGTTACAGTATAAAGGACCGTCTCCGCAGTGCCCTCGTCATTGCCGGCCGCCTCTATTCCCTGCATGGTGGAATTAGCCCTGAGCCATACCTTCTGCCCGTTAAATACAAGCCTGTTCATGGCAAATCTCGAGGTAGACGCCACCTTGGAGAATACCAGCATATCCGGCCTGTCCGCAGCTACGGTCTGACCGTCTCCAAGACCGAGGATCACTCTCTCATCGGTCGTAGCCGGCTTGTATGTATCAATGCTTCCGGGTGTCAGATACTCATGTCCGGCATCATTGGGAGTATCTTTTAACGTATTCACTTTTGCGCCGAACTCTATCTCCACTCCGTCAGCTCCGGAGAGATCAGGAGTGATGGAATAATTCGGCACAAAGAATGTCCGCTTTACGGTCACGTCCTTGCCCGCAGTCTCATCATGGAGCCTGGTGCTTACATTCTTTGTTGTGCCTTCTGTAAGTATGATATTTTCAAATCTTACCTTCAGATTCTTGGTGTTTGGCTTAAGAATACCGGTATAGCGAAGCTCTGCCCTGGTTGTATCGGCAGGATCTGCATTAGGATCTACGCCACTGATCACCAGACTTCTTGCGGTATTTGCCTTAGGCCAGGTGAGAGCGCCGAAGGAATATGAATAATAGTCTGTTCCGTTCACGGTGGCCGCAACGGATTCAGTCGCTCCTTCACCACCCTTACGGAAGGTTATCTTATACGCACTGTCCGGATCCGCGATCGAATTGATCTGGGCTATAGCATCCGCATAACTCCTTGCATACGACTCGGACAGGCAGGATCCAGAGGGATATCCGTCCGCTCCGGATCCATATCTCCCAAGCAATACAGGCAGGGATTCCTCATCTCCCACGTATACTGTATTAGCTGCATCCTTATAACCTTTCAGGCCTGTATCGTCACTCGCTGCAAAGATGACAGCATCTATCCTGGGCGCGATCACAAGACCTATATCCTTCGGGCCGCTCCGTCCGTCAGCTCCATCCATATAGGTGATCACGTTATACTTATTATCTTCTGTCTGTCCTACGCTATTGACAGCCCTGATATTGATCGTGTCTTCACCGGATCTATGTGTCCCGGTAATGGTAAACAGAGGTTTCCCGTCAGCCTTTCGTGCTGTTCCTATGTTACAGTCATCACCCTCTGTTTTCACAGTTCCTACCGTTGACGCCGCAAGCGCTGTCAGCGTGGAGGGGATAGAGCCGCCTTCCCCGGCAAGATTCAATACCGACAGGTTCTCTGCCGTAATACCTCCCACTGCTATCACATCCGAGCCGCAAAGCCTCAGGTCGTTTACATTTGTTACTCCGCCCGTTGTTCGGATATTACTCGCTGATATCTGCAGGTTTTCGGTTCTGGATCTTGATCCCGATATCTTTCCTATGAAGCCTGTTCGTTTTCCGATTTCCGTTCCGATAAACACCGGTTTGCCGGATTCCGTACCCCATGATGTACTGTCAGCCATCGTAGTGACATCGTTAAGACAGAGTCCGGGTGTAAGAGTCTGTCCCTGAGTGCTGTTAGGGTTCATGGTGATATTGAAATCTGCCGGCTGGTTTCCTTTATTATTCTGGGAGTTAAGCTGAATCTTCTCTATCTCAACATGACCGTAAGTCGTCACAGAACCCGAGAATCTCACGGCAGTCGCATTGCTTCCCTGCCCCTTCACATACAGAGCAGCTGCCTTGTTTTTTCCGGGCATTGCAAGCGCGCTTCTCCAGTTGCCGTCGGTCAGGTTTGTATCGTAGACACCCGTATTTGTACTTATCTCATACCGCGCCTCGGGATCATTTAGATTATTGATCTCGGTTATGGCCTGATTCCAGTCAAGATATGCGCCGGTAAACGTCACAGGTTGTTTCGAAGTAGGATACATCAGGCTGAGGTTGATCCGGTTATTAACAAGTGACGTCTTCCCCTTTTCCTCATCGCCCTGAGTCTGTGCATCCGTATCGATAACTGCGGTCACAGCGGGAGGTGTTCCGTTCCTTCCCGCATTCTGTATCACGGCCTTTACCCTCGTTGTTGTATTGTAAACATCCGTCTCAGTCTTTACGATCCAGAAAGCATTATTCGCCTTGGCGACAGTTCCGTTTTGAGGCCAGCCACCTCCTATAAAGGTCTTAACCCGGCCGTTATACAGTTTCGGCGCCGTAAGCAGCTTCTTTGCATCAGTAAGATTGACCTTGGGGTTGCTGATAAGCAGTCCTGTTTTATCATGGGTCATATCCGCAAGTGAAAGGCTGTAGCGTGATTCATACTCCGCCAGATTTTCACCGGTTATCGGTACTCCGTTTGCCGCAGCAAGATTAAGGACCGGCTGTTCGATATTTGTTCCGCTGATCTCTCCCTTAATCTCAAGGTTCGAGACATCTCTGGCGTTACGGCCATAGTTGATGGTATTAGTTCCGGTTCCGTTATTCACAATGCCGGTTACAGTGATCTTGCCTCCGGGCACGGTATCAGTAAGAACTGCTCCGCCTTCCATTACAAGTGCTGTAGCCGTAACCGTCCCGTTACCCTTGGCATCTCCTATGATATTCAGGGTCTTTCCCGCGCCTATGGTAAGTTCCGGTGATGAGACATTACCGGCAACGGATGCATCTTCGTTGATGACCATCGTGCCCCTGGTACTGGTTATATTACCTGCAAGCATGGCAGTTGCAGGTGTCTGGCTGCTGTCTGCAAAGCCGGGCGATGCAAGTGTGATCCTGCCTGTTGCTGAAGTGATATTACCAAGCTGCGAAGACTTTGCTTTTACTGTCGGTTCGGCTATTGAATTAAAGCTGCTGCCGACAGTCACATTATTATTCAGCGTCAGATCATAATCGCCCGCCGTGATATTTGACTTCGCGCCGGTCACGGTCATCACCCCGGTCTTTGTATTTTTCTTTACGGAAGCCAGAGGATTAAGATCTATATTGGTAAATATCATCGGACAGGTAAGTGTTACATTACCTGTGTAGTATAACGGAGCGCTGGAAGCACCCTCAGCAGTAGTCACAGTTAGTGACCGCGCCTTACCCTTTGCGGGCATTGTGAGTGCCGAAGCCTCCTCCCATCCTATGCCTGTGGATTCACCTAATGAAACCGTATAATCGCAGCTGCTGTCATTCATGTGGTTGATCGCATTCACGGCGTCGGCCCAGGACGGATAGTAATACACAGGCGCTCCGCTCTCCGCTCCGGCTGTCATTATGATCTTCTTCTCAGTAGCAGCATCATAGGCCAGTATGGTCTTCGTCTTTTCATTCCTTATCAGGAACGATGAGGAACTGCCGATAAGCTTGAACATCTCCGCTCCGGCACCGGCAGCCGTCAGCAGCTGGCGGGATGCATCGGTATATACACCATTTACTTGTTCCGGAAGTGAAATTTCCTGTAGATCGTTTTCGGTTTTGCCGGCAGCCACATCCTCCACGCTGTACCTTACACCAACGCCGATCCTGTTGTTCGTATCAGTACCCTGCGATGGAGCAACCTGAACAGTTCCGGGAATAGTGAGATACGGCACGCCTTTACTGTTTCGTCTGCTGTAAAGTCTGGCCTCTGAAGTTCCGCATACCAGAGTCCCCTTATTGGCTATACTGAAGTCTCTGTCCGCGCTTATAGTGGCTACACTGTCCGGCTCCGAACTATTCTTCATCAGAGTCATGTTTGTGATCGTAAGCTTTCCATGAGATACCAGAGCATCTCCACCATTTCCGACTACTGTAAGGTCTGTTATCGACACGTTTGCAGGCTGGCTCAGAGGGTACCAGACATCCACCGATGCATCTCCGGCCCTGGGTGCGAGCTGACCCTTGAAGTCGCCGACTTCTATGCTGCCTCCGTTTATATCTATTGTTGCAGCCGTAAGGGACGGCACGACATATGACTCCTTGCCGTTGGAGTTTGCAGTCTTAAATCCATACACCTTGAACTTCTGTCCGTTTCCGACATTAACAGCAGCAAAATTCGTGAGCGAACCGTTGACAAACGCGCCCTTAGTCACCTGATCCGTATATATCGAGTCCGCCTTATCCACTGTTGTATAAAGAAGGGCGTCGTCTTTTACGATCAGGCTTCCCTTCTTTCCGCCGTCCATGTTAAGAGGCGTATCCCAGGTGACCTTGGCAGCACATGTCAGATCATATCCTGATGCCTTGACAGTGGTGGCAGTAAGATAATCCTCCTCTTCCGTATTCTCGTAGACGTATGTCTTTTTGTCAGATCCAAGCTTAGTCCTTTTCATCTGTACGTTCTCAAATGTCGTAGGACAGGTGAGCGTGATGGCAGTACCTGTATAGCACAGGCTTGCAAGCGCAGAAGCAGGACTTTCGCTGCTTATTGTATTCGAATCTGCGCCCATGATCTTAAGGGCGGCTATATTTCCCGCCTTCGGCATGGACATGTTCGCAGGTATCTTAAGTGTATCGAAGCCGTTATTGACTGCTATGGTATAGTCTCTCTTTACTGCAAGTTTATTGATCTCCGCCACAGCATCCGCAAAGCTTAAGCAGTATGAAACGGCAGGATAATGATCACCCTCATAAAGCTCCTGATAACGAAGTACGAACGGTATCTCATTATCAGCCAGAGCGGTATACACAAGATTCCCGTTCCTCTTAATGAGTGTGCCGTCAGATTCGGTAAATGTCATATTCTCCACGTCATCTGCCCAGGCATATGACACCGAAGCAGACCCCGCCTTAGGTGCAGCCGCTACCGCGAATCCACCGTTGGTAAGCACAGGGCTTCCCTCAGGAATATCATTTTTCGACAATCCTGTGCCGTCAGGCTTCACAAGTGCCAGCTTGATGGTTTCAGCGCTATCAGTTATCGTGATATTCGGAACGATCTCTGTGATATTTCCGTTCTTATCCTTCTTAATGGACTTCACCGGAGCGATCAGGTATTCCGGTCCCTCATCACCATAGCATTCTCCTACATTCACCCGTCCCGTTACCCTGAGCGAGCTTCCATCAAGATAGATCCATCCGACATTGTTCAGATTTCCGTTCACCACAACCAGTGGATATCCTGCAATATGCAGTCCGGAATCTTTTGCGGTCCCGTTTCCTGTAATATTTCCTATCCTGGAATCATTAACCGGCACAGCTTTCAGACTAAGCTCGGATCCGCCCAGTCCTATATTAAGCCTCGTATTGGAGACGGCCCCTGTCTTTTTATCCGTTACCATGTTATCTGCTATCTTCACCCCATCCAGGACAAGATTGGTATTCAGGTTCAGTGTATTGTTCATATGGATACTGGCAAAGTCTTCACTTGTGATACCGGATACCGGGTCGCCATATTGATCATAGATTCCCTTTGTCGTGATAGTGACAAGCTCCGCCTGCTTAGGCATGGTAAGGTTCACCCTTTTATCGGCCGGAGTCACCGTTTCCTCTGCGGCCTTGTCTATCTCAATCCTGTAGCTTGCTGTTTTGTCGGCATATCTGTCTATGTCGGTCAGCGCTTCCTGCAGGGTCGGATAATTGCCAAGGAGTCGGTAGGCGTATCTGCTCTTCTTCAGATAAAGAATAACATTAAAGCTGTCTGCCGAAGCCACTCTCAGTGCATTACCGACTCTGCTTAATGCATACTGTATGCTTCCTTCTTCTCTGCCTATCACAAAACAGGACGCCGGAGCCTTTGCCGAGCTCACTATGTCCTTGCTCGTATAAGCTGCTCCGCCATTTTCAAGATACTTTACGCTTACGCTTACCGCATTCTTATTGATCACGGCCTTACCGTCATCAAAGGCCCTGACAGATACTTCCACGTCTTCTCCCGATTGGTCAATTTCCCATTCGTTAATCTGATCCACGATCCCGCTGATCTTGAAGGTATTATTGGCCGCTGCGCCATAGCTTATGGAGTTTTTTTCGTCAATGGTATGGAGGTCCTTCATTGCGACATTTGCCGCCACATTGATATCCGCCGACCTGAGATAAGCATCTTTTGCTACAGTCAGGGATTTCTTTTCCGACTTTACCGCATAATCATAAATATCAAGGTTTGGTACGGAAATATCGTTGATGACATTCAATGTCATCTTCTCTCCTGCTGCTGTCTTCTTTCCGTAGCTCTGCAGTGAGAGCGTTGATGATCCGCTTCCCGTTACGCTTGCAAAGGTCTGATCGGAATACGTATTGAATAATAAGAGGTTTTTGCCGTTCAGATTGATGATCGATGACGGATTATCGATGTATTCCCCTGTTTTCTTGTCATACACCTGAGGCTCAAGGATCAGGTTTCCGAATTCCGTATCCGTGGTAAGATTTATATTGCCGGTATAACGTATCCTCACAGGCTCAGAAGCTCCCGTCGCTGCGCTTAGAGCGAAGCTCTTTGCGCTCTTCGGGAATGCCAGATCCTCACAGGTCGTTACATCCTCCGAAAGAACGACTTTATAGCTCATATTGGCGTTATTGATCGTATTGATATACTTCATGGCATCCGACCACTTTGCAAAGCGCTGTATCAGCTCATTGTTCGCATATATCTCTATCCAGTCGGCTGCCACAAGAACCACCGTACCCACCTGCATAAGCTTATCGCCGGTGATCCCTTCGGGCTGAAGCAGCTCTACGACGTCCAAAGGAAAGGCTTTGATATTCGTGGTGAATAGCTTTGTCTGCCGCTTTGTCTCTACAATGCTGCCGTTTTCGTCATCCACTGTCTTCACGGACAGCATGTCATCGGCGTTCTTTGTCTGTACCTTTGTGTTAACGACTATGACAGTATCCGCCAGCCTGCTTATCAGTGCTTTTTCATCCACATTCACTGCGTTGCCGGCAGCATCCTGTCCAAGGTACAGATTATAGATCGTTGCCTTCTGTCCCGCATGGAAAGTGCTCCCGGGCTCAAGGAACAGTCCGCCGTTTGAAGCCATATTGAATGAACCGGCTTTAAATGTGGCCTTGGGCTTATTGTCAAGCTTGACGATCGTGCTTACTGTGTCTGCCCGGACGTCTCCCTCGTTCATGAAGATCCCGCCCTTCATCTCCAGAGTTCCGATATTTGCGCTGCACCTTTCATCAAAGCTGACATTGCCTGAATTCACGGTGAGCTTTGATGCTTTCAGTTCGGTATCGGACATATTTATTCCTGTACCTGAAATAACTGCATCATTCATTTCAAGGCTGTTTTTAAGAGTGTCGCCATTTGAGTCTATCTGCTTCGCCGTTACATTATTGACCTTGAACCTGCCGCTATCGACTTTAAGCTTTGTCGCGTTGATATCGCTGTTTACACGATAGACCGGACCGGGATCAGCCGCACCCTGGATAATATTTGTTTTGAGATCCACATATGCGTCTCCCTGACCTCCTGCGATGAGATCCACATTATCTATAAAATGCCCGGCAGTCTCTTCGTTTGAGATGTCCGGATTCGCCGTTATATGTACCACCTTATTCTTAGCGGCAGCAGCCTTGATGCTTCCCTTTACGCCGGTGCTCTTAAGCTGCAGTCCGCCCATGATCTCCACTGCGCCGCTGTCCACGGCAGGGGAATAAGAGAGCGTATGCCCTGCAAGATCAAGGCACGCTGTCAGATTCTCAACTGATGTAAACTCCACCCTGCTGATCTTCGCAGGAATTACCAGATCCTTGGGCATGGTGACATTATCTTCAAATTGGATCCTGAATTCCTGATAATTATTCTGATTCTCATCAAGCGCTTTTATTGCCTGGGTAAGGCTTGCATATTTTCCTGAGAAGGCCGGATAGTCCCCATTTTCATCATGTATCAACTCAAGGCTTGTGACTGATATACATGGCTTCCCTATAAACAGAGTCCCCTCCTCAAATATCTTTTCGCACCCATCCCGGATGTTTGACTGGTCTATGAAAATGCTGTCAATAAATTCCTCCGATGTAAGAGTTTCATATACAGAAACGTAATCAGCCCACTTCAGAGAGCCCGATACTTTAGCGATCAGATCTCCGCTTGCAAAATCAGATGACTCAGAATTGTCCGGATCTGTATTGCCTGATACGATATTCCCCTCCTCGTCTACATCCACAGGAATAACATGGAGCTTACTCCGTTTGTTATCGATGCTAAATCCGATCTCCGAATTCGTAAGGGAAAGGGATCCCTGCGCTGTCTTGTTGCCCTGATCATCGACCGTCCTTAAGATCCTTATGACCGGATCCTTGTCAGGATAATATCCGTTTACAAGCAGTCTGCTGTTATTGAGTGACAGATTTCCCTTCAGATCGATGATATAGCCTCGATATGGATTAGAAAACTCTTCGCCTGAATAAGGAACCTCGCATATCAGATTTTCAAAACTGACATTATCCATTACCACCCTGATGTTGGCACATCCGTCAAATTGAATTTCCTGGCCGTTTTTTTGGGGTACACGGAATTTAATATCAGTAAGCTTCAGGGTCCCTTTTTTATCATAACTCTCTGCCCTTCCGAAGAGAGTCTCCATGTTTGTTCCTACTGTTATTGTTCCGCCACCTCCACCGGCTTCAAGAGCTATCGTTCCGTTTTTGAATTCTGAAGCAAACAGAATGTTTTCATTGTTATATTTGCTGAATGTGAGAGTTTTTCCGTTCAGATCAAAAGAAACCCTGTCCATATAAGGGCCGAAATCAACTGTCTGGCCATTGGATATAGTCACATTCCCGTCAAGTCTTACATTGTAGGTGGTGTCTCCGTCCGGATCGGATCTGATCCTGTCCACGATATAAGCCGCCACATCCTCGTATTTACCGGTGTAGTTCGGGGAACCGTCTGACGGGATCACAGTCATCGCTATACTCTTGTACTGATAAGAAGATTTTTTGATCTTGCTCAGATAGGAATTGATAAACTCCTGAGTAGTGAATTTGCTCTGCTCGGAAGCTCGTGAGAATTCATTTGCCGCCCTCAGATATATGCCTGCGGAGCAGTCAATATAATACCAGTAGCCGTCATCGTTTTCTACTATATTGTAGGTGTGGTTATTTGCGTCCACGCCCATGATGACCTTGCTGGGTACGCCGAGTTCTCTTGAAAGCCTGCTAAAGAGCATTGCATAAGATTCGCAGGTACCGTTTCCCTTTATCAGTGCATGATAAGCCGTATGATATTTAGGCCAGGTCCTGTCGGATCCGCCTCCGCCGGACACAGTGCCCCTCACATGGCCTGTCACATAATCATATACAGCCTTGATCTTTTGCGCGTTAGTGCCATCCTTTACCCCGGCAAATGTCGAACTCATAAGACTGGCTATCTCTGCATCTACTGCATCCTCCTCAGCCTTTGTGGTCATCATCGGCAGATATACTTCATAGATGTCATACCGCTCCCCGTCGACACCTTGGATGCTCAACTTGTCGTTTGGAAAAGGAGACATCCAGTATGTCGAGGAATTTTGAGAATCACCGATGCAATGCATGATGTAATCGCCCTCATTGGGCTTCATGCCGGATCTTTCAGCATTGAAATCACATACATCCTCCATCATTATCTGATTGCTGTTAAAGAGCTCATGCCTTACTACGATCCGGTCATAGACATAGTTGTTGTATGGATGGCCCATATTCATCTCTCTGGCCAGCTTACTGTTCTGTGTAAAACCGTATTCTTCGCTTTTGTTTGTCCTTGACGTAATGATGTCCCTTATGGCCTGATATGCCTGCTGTCTTGTCTTGCAGATATTTCCGTGATCAGGCTCCGGATACTCGACCCCCGTCTCTGCCTCTTCTACTATTACGGGGATCTTAAACTCTGTTGGATTCACTATGTTATCCAAAGAACGCCTTTCGTCATCGTATAATTGCTCACCGCTCTCACTGAAACTTAAGAAACAGGTCTCTTGCGCTGCAACCTCTGTTCCGAGCAGATGCACAGAGACTCCGTCTAATGACTCCCATGCTGTGGTGCATCTGTCCACGGGTTTCCCGGTTGTGATCCTATTCCCCTCATTGTCTTCAAGATTATAGAAGACAGAAACATATATATATTGATCTTCATCTCGTCCGATAAGCTTTCTGTAATCATCAATATTCCATACATCCACGTCTTCATGACCGGGCGAGCCGATAAACCGCAGTCCGATATGGACATACTCACCCACATGGATCTTTATGGGATTGTCTTCACTGTACGCCGCAACAAGGTCTGGTGACACCACACTTCCTGACACCACGTTTTCCGGCACTGCCTTCGTACTGATAAGCTGTATTTCGGTATACCATGGTGCCTTGGTTATCCTGATGTCACCCGCACTGTATTCGATTATGTATTCAGGGAATTCTTCAGATAATGTAAATAACCCCTCTATGCCGGTCACAGCCTCTGTAGTATCAGCTGCAGTATACCTTTTGCAACTGCTTTCTATCGTAGCAAGTGATGAGGGTACCTCAATATCCTGCGCTATGGTTCTTTCGTTATCCGTTACATCGATCAGGTTTAACTCTATGACCCGGTTATTCACGGTAAATTTACTGACGTTATAGTAACCGAAATCCACTGAGCTGCATATCAGTGATCCTCTTTCCACATGAGTATCGATAGCTTTACCCTGGACGTCGTAATCGGTAACAGTTCGCTGAAGAAGATTTATCTTTACCGGATCATCCGATGTGCTGTCGCTGCCTCCGATCGAAAAGCAGCTTGATCGGACCACAACTACACCTGCAACATCAATGACGTTGTTTTCTACGGCCTTGCCGTCAACATCCTTCTCGAAGTGATCGTCAATAAGCGAGATCTGCGTAAAATATACATAGTCTGATGAAACATCGCCCAGTCTGATCCTCTCGCCGGATTTACCGTCAAAAAACACTTTTGTGCCCTTGGTATCAGAGGAACCGTTCTGCTCGATATGCAGATTGTTCAGCATGATATCCGACACGGGATTATCCTTCAGATCTTCATCCGTGACATTTCGGGTCTTGCTGCTTATATGCAGACTTTTCCCCGGGGTGATCTTGATACTGCCGAAAGAGGATGTACTGCCGGTGATGCTCTTTGCATAAAGATAAGTATCTTCCGCTTTAGTCACAAGAGTTTTACCGTTAAGATCTATTGTTACCCTGTCATAGTATTCCGCAAAATCAAAAGTAGTATCGCCCTCGATCTCGTAATTATCCTCGGTCAGAGTGATGCCCACCTGAGCTTTTGAATTATTGGAAAGAATACCTACAACGTGTTCCTTGAAAGCCGCCTCGCTCTCAAACTCGTCCTCATCATCTTTCACACCGTTCACATTGATCGTTATCTTCAGGGGATCTACAGCGCTGTATGACATCATCCTGTTCGTGGACACAGCCTCATTGGACGAGATCACCCCGTTGATCTCTCCTGTATCGTCCGAACTGACACTATCCTTTGAGACAGCATCGTCAACGGAATTACCTTTATCAGAGCCGCCTTTTTCTTTTCCTTCTGTATTACCCGATCCTACGGAAGCAGCGCCATCCGTCTTATCGCTCCCCACAGCTGTTCCATCGCTCCCTGCGGCAGTCCCATCGCTCCCTGCAGCAGTTTCATCACTCCCTGCAGCTGTTCCATCGCTCCCTGCGGCAGTTTCATCGCTCCCTGCAGCAGTTTCATCACTCCCTGCAGCAGTTTCATCACTCCCTGCAGCAGTTCCATCGCCCTCATATCCGGCATCGGTCTGCTGCGCTTCAGAACCGGAAGCAGCCCCACCTCCTGTGTTCTCATCTGCCAGACCGGTCACGGTATTACCCATGATCATTGCAACCGATAGTAACACTGCTACAAGGCTTTTGAACTTCTTCATGATGTGAACCTTTCCTGCTTTTAGCGCAAAAAGAACCACTACGGGAACAAAAACTCAAAATAATCTTATCACGGAAGTTCGTCAATGAAAATAGAGAGGACAGTGGAGTGTTCTTCTGCCATTCTTACCAATACTTTGAATGGGGGGCTTTAATACGCCCCCCATTACTGATAATGCTGTTGATTTATCTATCTGTTCCCCTTATGCAATTTCATATAGTAATCACATAATTCTTCAACCTGTTTTGGATCCGCATCCGCTAAAAAATCGAATAGCCCGACATTTGTTTCCCAGGCAAAATAAAAAAATGTATCCGGATGCTCCATTCCCTTGAGCTTGTCGCAAAGGTTTCGAGCTCTTTTAGCATACCTCTCAGACATTTTATAATCTTTAACATTATAATAACATACAGACATGACCCCCAGAACAGGCAGCGTTTCAACTCCCCAATGGCCACATTCCTGTACAGTCATTCTGTATGCTTTTTCAGCATATTCCAAAGCCGCTTCATGATCTCCGACCTCCCCTGCAAGATAGCTTTTAGAAACAAGGTCGGCCGCAGTCTGCGATGAGATTTCCCCAAGGCTTTTTTTCCATATGTAATCAATCTTCTCTTTACTCTCTGACTCCAAATCTTTGTAAACATCATTGCTTGTTGCTTTTCTTGTCACTTTTCTGCTCATATGCGTTCTCCTTGTAGTGTTGCGCTCTCAGTGTCAATACAATAATACCGCAAAAAGATCTTCCTCCGTACAATCTACGGCAGGGTCATGTTTCATGACTCTATATGAAAAATGCCATTACTTTTTTAATTCTGCCCATATATAAATGGCTGATCCGTTTGATCCCAGATCAGCCATACTTTACTTGTTTCTATCTTTTTTAACTCCTCTGTTACCGCCTGTTTTCGCTTCCATTTATTCTTTCATTTTTTCCACAGCGCTTCTTTCATCTTCAGCATACTCTTTTATCACCGTGGCTTCAGGATCTGTCATACCCTCATCAAACTCATCCGTAAGGAATAGCGGCTTAAACCTTTCATCCACCTTATTTTCGTTTATCAGTCCTATCACTTTCTCCTTTAATTCACTATCGTAAAAATGGTTGTACTCAACTATAACCGTATTATCACTGATATAATCTTTAAGCACTTCTATCGCACCGCTCACTGTTTTATAAATCTCATAATGCATGGCAACATCTATGAAATACTCGCCAGGCTTAAAACCATAAGAATAATTCGGGATATCACCTCCGAAATATCCCAGACATGGACAGCAGCGCACTTTGTTTTCTGGCGATTTTTCATCAGGAAACAATATATCTCTACCTATGATATATAGACCCACTCCGCAACTACTATCAAAGTATAACGGCACAAACGCAGAAGTGCTCACATCCAAATTTTTCATTTCCTTAAACAGGTTTTCATAAGCTTTCACACTCTCTTCATCCAACGTAGACACCGTCACATTAGAGACCCCATCAGTTTCATATCCCCCATCTCCCTGAGTTGGTTTATTCAAAAATTTGACATATCGATCCCGCATATCTATAAAATCAATATAAGAAATGTCTTTTTTATCATTCTTTTTCTTTGCTTTATAATGATTGCGAAAAAAATCTTCCACGAGTCCTTTAAGCAGATCCCTGAATATCACATCCGTTCTTAAATTTGCATCATATTTTTTCTGTGTGATATCTTCAAATAGTTTTTCGTATTCATCCTGTTGCAATTCGTTATCATCTAATGCCGCCTTTGCCAGCTTAAGCAAAACATATTTTCCATATTTCTTTTTTTTCTTTTCCCACTCCTTTTTGTCATCTTCGCTTTCTCCGAAAAACGGACTGAAGAACTCAGAGATGGACGATTCCTCCGATCCGATGCATTCAGCCAGGTAGTTTTTTTGCTTTTCAAAATATTTGAATATAAAACTCTGACTCACATCCTCATTTTTTTTATCGTCCCAATCCTCCCAGACCGCCTCCATCAGATCTTGCTTGGAGTGTATATTCTTAATCATGATGAAGTCCCCTTTGATAAAGTCCTCGCTCTCATTATGCTCTTATGCACAATTTTGCCGGACCTTTTTAAGCTGTCATCTATAAGTCCGTACTCGTCGCCTAAAGAAAGTGGGGAGATCCCTGATGAAAACAGATACTCATCCACCATATCTTCCACTTGTTTACCCATATCCATATGATCTACTTTGCGATAAAGTACAATAAACTTTTCATACTTATCTACCAATTCTTTTCCCTTTTTGGGCAAAGAAGCAAACCATCTTTTATTGCATTCATGCCATTTAGATTGCTCATACCAATAGGGCTGTTCGTCTTCATCTAGGTCATTAAAATCCGGGTATTTGTACACTCTGCCCAAATCGACCCAATCCTTGACTACCTCCATCATCGTAAAAAAATTATACTCTAATAAAGGATCCATAAACTCAAATCCATATTTAGCTCCCAAGCACGGCGGCATTTGCAGCGCCAGAGTCAACTCATCAACTTTATCTTTAAATACATTATATTTGGTTCTACAATTGTGATTAACAGTGGCAATATCTTCAGGACTAAGCCTGGGTTTGGTAACAAGCTTAAGGTGCTCGCTTCTCGCAACGATTATAATATCATTTAATGTACGTGCAGGAATAATGTCTGGCTCTATTTCCCCCAGATGAGACTCATGACTCGGACCGACAATGCAGCAATATAAGAAACACCTGTAAAACTCTTTTTCATCTTCCGACGCTTTTCCCCATTTCCGAGTTCCAAGTGTATCTACCATTTCATCGATCAGCATGTTGATCTTCCTGTTATCCGGTTTTCCGTTTTTATCACATATAAGACTACATAAGTCTGTGTTTCTGCCATTGACATCGTTCATGATATCATCCAGTTTTTGTTTTGCTTCCTCCACTCGATATCTCCGCTCTAAATAACCTACTTTGGTAAGATTCTTATCGTTCATATGATTCTCCCTTCCGAAAAATGATCTATGATCTATTATAACACATCCGTTTCCTGTCACGGGGCCCGGGATCATATCCCGGGCTGACCTCCACCTGGCTCATCCATCTCTTCATCCATTGAATACGGCTTAAGCTTGTCCACCAGCACAGGATCCTTTCCTCTTTCAAAGAACCACGCTTTGTCCAACGGCATATTCATTATCGCCTCCGGCAGATGACCGGTCTTCCTGGAGATGAATTCCGCCGTCTTCGGATCCTGACCGCCAAGATACAGCATATGGTCGCAGTTGTTTATGATCGTAGAGGCACATCCGTCTTTATACATGCTGTCAAGCTGTGATATGCTCTGCAGGATGATGCTCACATATATCTCTCTTGAACGTATGACTGATGTGATCTTGTCAAAGTCAGGTATATATACATTTGCCGCAAAATCATCCAGTATCAGCCTCACCGGTACCTTGAGCCTGCCGTCAGCATACATGTCCGCCTCCTCACACAGGCTCTGAAGCAGCTGTGTATAAAAGACGTTTACGATATTGTCCATGCTTCTGTCGGTGTCACTGATATTGACAAAAAGGATGGTCTTCTCCCTGGCAAGCTCCGAAAAAAGTATCTTGCTCTTCCTGCCAAAGAGCGCCTCCGTTTCCGGGTAAGTAAAAACCTCCAGCGCGTTGGCGACAAACTGCTGTATGGATGACCAGCACTTCTCTGCCGGAAAAGTACTTCTGTACATATGATACATCTTTACTGCGAAACTATCCGGATCCTCATCCTCAAGATCAGCAAAAAATGATACCTCTCCGGATCCGGTTCGCCTTAGATTGCCGGCCTCTTCACTGAGCTGTCTGTACAGAGCGTTTACCGATCCTAAATGCTGATCTTCAGCCGGCAGCGCCTCCAACACATATGCGATAAGGCTGATCAGCACGTTGTTGGCGGCATCACGCCAGAACGGGTCGTCCCTGCCGGACTTTTCAGGCGGTATCAAAAGGCCGGCCATCTTCTTGATATCAACCGCCTTATACATCTCCTTGCCCTCCTTCTTATATCGGCGGATGTAATCAAGGGGATTATATGAGACCGATCTCTCGGGGTTCACAAAATCTATGCACTCTACACGGAATCCACGTTCCCTGAGATCTTTTTTGTAGTTCTTATACAGCAGTCCCTTTGTATCTGCGACCACCATACTGTCTTCTGTCATATGAAGGTTAGGCACTACCACGCCTCCGGTCTTCCCTGCTCCGGAAGGTCCTATTATACAGTCATTGTTGTTAAGACCTGTTTCCCGGGTGTCGTTTGATACTATATGCCCTTTTGCAAAGATACGTTTTGACATTACTCGTCTGTCATTCTTTTTCATGATAATTCTCCCTCCTTAAAGTCTGTCCACTATTTCAGTTGCTATGCCAAAGTCCAGGGCTTCCTCAGCGGTAAGAAAACAGTCCTCCTTGGTCTTCGCATAGACTTCCCTCAGTTTATGACCGCTTCTCTCCGCGATTATCCTGCCGGTGATCTCCCTTGTTTCAAGAAGCTGTTTGGCCTCCTTTTCAAGCTCGAGGGCCTTTCTGCTCCCTGACAGTCCGGATATCAGAGGATCATGTATCATGATCTTCGTATGCGGGAGCATTGCCCTCTTCTCTCCGGCAAGAAACAGGATCGATCCCATGCTCGCAGCTGTTCCGATGCACACTGTGTTCACCTGACACTTCAGTGTCCTCATCGTGTCATAAGCTGCAAGTCCGCTGACCACTTCCCCTCCGGGGCTGTTGATATAGACTGTCACCGGAGTCTTTTCATCCTGCTGTTCCAGGCACAGCAGATACTGAATAAGCTCATTGCTGCTTTCAGGCGTAACCTCCTCCGTAAAAAAGACCTTCCTGTGCTTCAGCAGTTCATCTGCTGCAGTGAAACGTTCGAGACCTCTTGAGGTTTCCTTTAAGAATGCTACATTCATGCGTGGCTATCCTTTCTCCCTGTTTTGGGAAAACTCGTTTTGTGCTACATCCATACTATAGCTCACATATTTTTTCTTTCGTGCTTTCTACGGCAAATCGCAGATCAATCATCCTGATCCGGATACTGATCAAGACCCATTTTTTTCAGCTGATCAAGGTACGGCTGCTTTTTAATGGCGATTTCACCCAGCTTAAAAAACAGATCCATTACATATTCTTTAGGTACCTTCCCGCCAAAACG
>JAILQK010000023.1 GCA_024699045.1 Lachnospiraceae bacterium
AGACAGCTATACCGATATCCTGTGCGGAAGGTCCGCAGGAGTCAGGACCGTATTCATCGGAGATTATAAATGCGATGTGTGCGCGAGGCTTGAATACGATAAACCGGATCTGACGGCGAAGAGCCTCAAGGAGGCCGTGGACCGGATACTAAAGGAAGGCCGGTTTACATAGACTTAAATAAATCGTTTTTGCGAGGTTACATAACTTGACAAAGAAGATCGTTGAAAATTATATATGTCTTATCTACCCGATCTTTACGTTGATCTATTTTTTGTATGTGTTCGTGGATACGGTCAGGACCGGAGTCACGATGACACTTTTCCTGCTGCTGGGGATCGTAGGGATCTTCGTTTTGAAATGCTTTACGTTTAAGACGACGGAAGACAAGCTCTTTACGCTGTATGTGCTCTATAACGTCATTTCGGGGATATGGTGCGTCGCTTTCGGGATACCGCTTGCGGTTTATCTGGGGGAGATCTCGACGACCTTATTGCCCATGCTGCTGTATTATGCCGGCAGAGGCTTTGACGAGAACGGAGCTTCCAAATACTATCACGGATTTATCATCGCCGCGCTGCTTATGGGCGGGATAGGAGCGGTATTTTATATATGGGCGCCGCAGTTTTACATTGATTTTTCGTATGTGAACGAATTCATCTCAAAAGCGGATGCTCCGACGATGAGAGTAAGGATGAACTCGATAATCGGTTCGGGGCCCATGGGCTGCTTTGTTGCTTATTCCATGTGCGCTTCCGCGTATTTCCTCAGAAAGCCGGAAAAGAAGGACCGGATCATCGGTTTAGTTTACATAATTTTATCGATCCTGTTTTCATTCATGGCAAATCAGAGATCCGCGATGTTCTGCATAATCCTTATGCTTGTATTCTTTAATTTCGTGGATTTTCTGGTCGACAGGAAGAAACCACTCAAATATCTGTGGATGGAGATAGCGGGAGTCGTTGCGATCCTGGTGGGAGTTTTCGTGTTTGCGAGAGGGGTATTTGAGAAATTCTGGATAAGACTTGCCTCGATACCCGACGGATTCGGAGAGAGATCGGAATCCTGGGTCGCCGCGGTAAACGATATGAGGAATTTCTGGATCGGAGACGGTCTGGGAAGCCGGGGACACAGGGCAGCGGGCTATCAGTACTATATAGTGGCTGACGGAGGCCTGGTCAAGCTTTACGCGGAAATGGGACTTATAGGGACATCACTTATAATATTCCTTGTTGCATTAGTTTACATAAAATCGGTCAAGCCGATACCTTCCTTGAAGGGAACGGAAAAACAGAGTATCCCGCGGATGAGTCTTATCGTTCCTGAGCTTGCGATCATCACATCGGCGATCCTGATGTCGATAGGATCGAATGTGCTTGAGATGGAGCTTTGCGCGCCCATAGTTTATTTTGCGCTCGGAAGGGCCGTGAAGCTTCTCAATGAGGACAGACCGGCGGAAGAGTATATAGGAGCTTTTAATGACGAGGCGGCCGGAGAGGATACCGGAGAAGATATCGAAGGAGTTCCGGCGGCGGAGACATTGGGAGTCCCGGAGGCAGATACTTTGGGAGTCCGGGCGGAAGATATCGAAGGAGTTCCGGCGGCGGAGATAACAGGGGCGCCGGAGACAGCGACTCCAGGAGAAGCGGAGACCGTGATCGCAGAGGAAGCGGAGACTGTGATCGCAGAGGAAGCGGAGACCGTGATCGCAGAGGAAGCGGAGACCGTGATCGCAGAGGAAGCGGAGTCCGTGATCGCAGGGGAAGCGGAGAGCGTGATCGCAGAGGAAGCGGAGACCGTGATCGCAGAGGAAGCGGAGACCGTGATCGCAGGGGGGGACGCCCCTTCGCTCAGCGGGGGTGGGGCATGAGACCTCTCGCCTTGTATCTGCCACAATTTCACAGCTTTAAGGAAAACGATGAGTGGTGGGGCAGCGGCTATACCGAATGGACTGCGGTCCGGAGGGCTAAGCCGCTTTTTAGCGGTCATGCAGAACCCAGGGAACCCTATGACGGGGATCATTATGACCTTTCGGATCCTGCGGGAACGAGACTGTCGATACAGGCCGATATGGCGAGGGAGTACGGGATATACGGATTTGTGTTCTATCAGTACTACTTTACCGGGCATAAGCTTATGGAACGGCCGATGGAGATCCTTCTCTCCCATCCGGAGATCGACCTGCGCTATTGCATATGCTGGGCAAACGAGACCTGGACCAGAGCCTGGTACGACAAGCAGGAAGAAGTCCTTATGAAACAGGAATACGGGGGAGAGGCGGAGTGGAAAGCACATTTTGAGGAGCTTCTCCCTTTTTTTAAGGATGAAAGATATATCAAGTGCGAAGGAAGGCCGATGCTCTGTATTTACCGGACATTCGACATCGATGAACTTGCATCCATGAGAAAGTGCTTTGACCGTTGGGCGGTCGAGGCCGGATTTGAAGGGATCTATCTTGTCGGCGGGAAGACTGCCGGAGAGACCGATGACAGGGGTATATGCGATGCCCGGTATTATTTTGAGCCGGGATATTCGTTAAAGCATGGATTGCCGCCTTTAAGGAGCCTGAGCTATAAGCTTTCGACCGGGTCGCGGCATTTATATAATAAGATCTTCGGGAAGGAGATCCTGGAGAGAAGGATCCCGATCGAGTGGATCTATTCCTCGATATCAGACCGTGACTATGCAGAGAATGAGTTTCCGGGGATAGTTGCGAGATGGGATAATACGCCCAGAAGGGGATATAAAGGCCTGGTATATACCGGCGCGTCTCCCGCCGGCTTCAAAGAAACTTTATGTAAACTTGATAAGGTTGTTCCTTCCGACAGGTTTGTATTCATAAATGCCTGGAATGAGTGGGGGGAGGGCGCCATGCTCGAGCCGGACAAGGCCGAAGGGTTCGGCTATCTGGAGGCTGTACGCGATGTGTGTGGCGGATCGGATGATCAGAGAGAGCAGGAAAATCACGGAGATCGTGGAGATCGCGGAAATCAGGGAGATCTCGGAGATCAGGGAGAATAAAAATGACCCAGAACAGACCAAAGATATCGATAATCTCTATCATATATGATGTGGCGGCGTTTTTGCCCCGGGCCATCGAGAGTATGCTGTCCCAGACCTATAAGGAGCTGGAGATCATACTGGTAGTCGGGGAAAAGGAAGGCCGGGATACCGGCGACCTGTCGATATGCAGAAAATATGCGGAGCAGGATCCCAGGATAAAGCTCATCGTCACACCGGCAAAAGGAACCGGGGATGCGAGAAATCACGGACTTGATGCGGTTACCGGAGACTATATCGGGTTTGTGGACGGAGATGACTGGGCGGAACCGGAGATGTTCGAAAAACTTTATGTCAACCTAAAGGAGCATAATGCGAGGATCTCGGTCTGCGGGAAATACAGTGAATACGAGGACCGTTCCGAGGCAGATCCGGCAGGTCCCGTCAGGGAGATGGATATCGAGGAAGCGTTTGACATGATCCTCAGGGGAAACGGGTTTTTCTTTCATTGCTGGGATAAGCTGTTTGAGGCGTCTATATTCGAAGGACTCAGATTTCCCGATGACAGATACCTCGAGGACAGGTATGTGATCGACAAGGCGCTTGCGAGAGCGTGCGAGGATCCCGAAGCTCCGAAAGGGATGAAGGGGATAGTATATGACACCGAACCTCTTTACCATTACAGAGTCCGGGGGAACAGCCTTTCAAGGGTCAAGGACATGGCTGAATACAATACGGATGCGGATACCGAATTTTGTGAATTTGCCTGCGCTGCGGCGCCGGGACTTAAGAATATCGCTGATTCTTTTCTTCTTTATGACCATCTCACCTGCATACAGAATTATCTGCTTTATTTCAAGGGAAAGCCCTCCGATACCGAGAGGATGCAGGGAAGATACAAGGAACACATGGAATTTGTCAAGGATATAGGGCCGGAGCTTAAGGATAATCCCGAGATAAGCAAAAGCCTTAAGATCAAGAGACTGCTCGCGCTTTATGCGCCGGCGCTTTTGACTTTTATTACCGCGAGACATGTGAAGCAGATCGCAAACGATAAGAAATTTCAGTGAGCCCGGGGCGCGGGTATAGTATAATCATTATTGCAGGATAACTGCAGACGGGAAAGATATCGGATGATCGAGAACTTTACAAAAGAAAGATACCCCGAACTTTACGGGAAGCGGATACTGTTTGTCTGCAGGGAGACTTATTCCAAGCCTCTCTGGTTTCTTGCGAGGGACCTTAAGGCCACGAATGAGGTAGCGGCCTTTTATATCATGTCCTCGGAATGCACCTATAACAAATGCTACTATAACGAGCATACCATCTTTGAATGGCGGGAAAACCTTCCGGATGTGAAGCTTTATGATGTGGCGGACATATGCGAACAGTTCGTGACGGGGATCAAAGGGAGCAAGGATCCCTCGGACCCTGTCTATCTTGAGATGCTCGAGAGGGAATACACGCATTTTAAGCCGCTCGGACTGCAGCTTATGGCCAGTCAGGAGAACACAAAGCATTATCATTACAGGAAATACTGGCCTGTCACGACGGATGCGGAGAATAAATACTGGCTTGAGCTGAATTACAGGAATGTCATCAGGATCCTCGATGATTATAAGCCGGATATCATCCTTGATACGGATAATGCCGAGCTTCAGCGGACGGTATTAAGTGAGGTCGCCTATAAAAGGGACATTCCCTATGCGACCATAGAATACAGCAAATACGGATTCTACAAATATCCAAGCTTCCAGAATTCCTTCGGGATAGATCCTTATTTCCGCGAGATGTATGAACGCGCAAATGCGCTACCTTCCGATGATCTTAACGAGGAGTATGCGTATATCGAGGATTTCAGGGACAGATCCTCCATCATGAACAAGGAATTTGACGGCTCCGTGACGAGTCAGTATGAAAGAACGCCCCTCATCAAGTCGATGAAGATCATGCTCGGAAAGTGGAATTATTTCTGGGATCAGGATCACACCGCCCATAATGCGGCAAGGAAGAAGCTTTCGGGGATGCTTTACGCTCCCACGAGGCCGTATCTTAAATATTACCTGGATGTAGAGCGGATCAAACGCCGTCTGCTTGTCCCGAACAAGTATTTTGAAGATCCCGTTGAGGGCGAGGATTATGTTTATATGCCGCTGCATCTCATACCCGAATCGTCGGTATTTGTTAAGGCATCCTTTTACGTGGATGAGCTTAATCTCATGGAACAGGTGTCCAAGTCCCTGCCCGTCGGATGGAAGCTCTATGTAAAGGAGCACCAGGCGATGCTCGGGGAGAGGGATGTCTCTTTTTATAAAAAAGCCGCAGAGCTTGCAAATGTGCGTGTAGTACAGTTAAACTATTATAAAGACCCCAAGCCCTGGATCACAAAATCCCGGGGGGTGGTCACGATCACCGGGACCGCGGCGTATGAGGCGGCCCTTATGGGGAAAAAGAGCATCGTTTTCGGCGATGTGCCTTTTTCAATGATAGACGGGATCACCCGTATCAGGTCGTTCGAGGATCTGCCCCGGGTGATCAGAGCTTTTGGCAAGACCGACAATATCCATTCCGCGGCAGCGTATATCCGTGCGGTCAAGGAGGCGGGAAACGAGGTCAAGATCTTTTATCTGATGGATGAAGCGGAGGAGATATTTGCCGGAAGGCATGAGGAATCAGAGGAATTTGACAGGGAACTTGAAGTGTTGCTTGATTTTTACGAGAAAGGATTGGAAAACTACAAACTATGGAAAGCACGATCGTAGAACGGCTTAAAGCCGGTAAATTCGTTCTTATCGCCGAGATAGGAGTCAATTATTACGATATTGCGGAGAAGATGGGCATCTCCGAGATGGAAGCCGCAAAGCTTATGATAGAAAAGGCCTGTGAAGCCGGGATACACGCGGTAAAGTTCCAGACCTATAAAGCGGGAACGCTTGCGGCAAAGGAATCACCCTCATACTGGGACAGGACGGAGGAACCGACCGCTTCGCAATATGAGCTCTTTAAGAAGTTTGATTCTTTCGGTGAGGCAGAATACAGGGAACTGAAAAACTATGCGGACAGCCTTGGGATCGAATTTCTGTCGACGGCTTTTGATTTTGAAAGCGCGGATTATCTGTATGATCTCATGAACGTGTACAAGATATCGTCCTCCGATCTTTCGAATATCCCGTTTATCGAGTATCAGGCAAAGAAAGGCAAGCCGATGCTCCTTTCGATAGGGGCCTCGGATCTTCCGGAGATCGAAAGAGCCGTGGATACGATAAGGTCGGTAAATGACAGGGAGCTTGCCCTGCTTCACTGCGTGCTTGAATATCCGACTCCTCCGGAGCACGCGAACCTGAAGAAGATACAGACATTAAGACAGCAGTTCCCCGATTGCTTCATAGGCTATTCGGATCACACCAAGCCCACCGAAGACTGTGATGTGGCAAAGGTTGCCTATAATATGGGGGCTCAGCTCATAGAAAAGCATTTTACGCTTGATAAGACGCTTACCGGGAACGATCACTATCATGCGATGGACCCTGCGGATGCGAAGGCGATACTCGCGGCGATAGAGCGCATGGATATGCTTACCGGAAACGGGGAGCTCGCGGCGCTCCCGAGTGAGACGACAGCCAGAGAGAACGCCAGGAGATCCATAGTGGCGGCCTGTGCCATAGATGCCGGAGATCTGGTCACCAGAAACATGCTTACTTTCAAACGTCCCGGTACCGGGATCCCGCCCTCGGAGATAGGACTTGTGGTCGGACGCACCGCGAGTGTGGATATCAAGGAGGATACGATCCTGAAGCCCGAAATGTTCAATGATTATCCGATGCCTGCAGCAGATAAAGAAGGTAGCGGCGCTTGAGCGATAATTCGGGGAAAGCGGCAAGATCCGGGATATGGTATGTAATATCTAATGTTTTGATAAGGGCGGTGGGGCTGATCACCGCCCCTATATATACCCGTCTGCTCACTACCGCCGAGACGGGATACGCAAACAATTTCAATAACTACGTATCCATCTTTTATGTTTTGATGGGACTCTGCCTGATCTACAGCGTAGGAAGGGCAAGGATAGATTACAAGGGCCGGGAGTTTGACAGTTATATGTCGGCGATCCAGGGCCTTTCAAGCATCTTCGGGACCGTCGTCCTGCTTCTTGTGATCTTTTTTTCTCCCGCCTCGGGAATGCTGGGGTTTGAGAAGCCTGTAGTCATCATCCTCTTCGCCTATCTGATCCTGTTTCCCTCGATAGACTATATGCAGTATAAGCTGCGCTTTGAGTACAGGTACAAGGAGAACATAGCGATATCGGTATTTATTACCGTGGCTACGGTGGCGCTGTCCATCGCGCTGATCCTGCTGATGCCCGAAAACAAGGGCTTTGCCAAGATCCTTGGTACGGTGCTCCCTCAGGCTCTGGTCGCGGCGGGCTGCTTTATCGTGCTGCTCGCGAAGGGGAAGACTCTGGTTAACATAAAATATTGGAAGTATGCCCTCTTTATCGGGATCCCCATGATCCCACACGGTCTTGCGATGATACTTCTCGCAAGGATCGATGTTTCGATGATAGAGCGGATATGCGACTACTCAGCGGTCGGCCTGTATACTTCCGGGTATACCATCGGTTCCCTGCTGATGTTCATCACCAATGCGGTCGGAAACGCCTGGGTTCCCCTGCTCAACGACAGGCTCGATGCCGATGATTTTGACAGCATCCGAAGGGATAATAAGATCCTTATGGAGGCCGGATGTTTTATGACGATCTGCTTCATAGCGGTGGCTCCGGAGATCGTAAAGCTTCTCTATGCACGTCCTTATTGGGAATCAATGATGGTGATAGCGCCGGTGGCATTGGGAACGCTCTGCCAGTATTTTTACACCAACTATGTCAATGTCGAGATCTTTTACAGGAAACCGGTGCTTGTGGCGGTAAATTCCTGCGTTGCGGCAGCGGTTAACATAATCTTAAACTATTATTTCATCAACCGGTACGGATATATAGCGGCAGCATATACGACGCTTGCGGGATATTTCATCCTGATGATCCTTCATTATCTCACGTCGGTCCATGTGCTCAAAAAGAAGATCTATAACGATGCCGCATACTTTGCGATGCTCGTGCTGACCATAGCGGCGGGAACCGCAATGGGGCAGCTTTACGGGACCACAGGCATAAGATATGCGGTCTCTGCGGCGATCATTGCGATCCTGGCCTTTGTGTGGAGGAAAGATATCGTAAGCTTCGTCGGAATGCTCAGACATCGTGGTGATTGACTGAGACCATATATGGTATAATGAACTGATCATGCTGTTTTATGATACAATACAAACTGATCTTAATAGATAAAGGACATGTCGATATATGAAGATACTGATCGTGATCCCCGCAAGAGGCGGGTCGAAGCGTATACCCAGAAAAAATGTCAGACTGATGAACGGAAAGCCACTGATCCTGTATTCCATAGATAATGCGCTCAGGGTAGCGGCAAGCTATGACGTGGATATCTGTGTATCCACCGATGACGAAGAACTGGGAGGGATAGCGGAAAGCCGCAATATAGAGATCATATGGAGAGACCAGAGCCTGTCGGCGGACAATATAACCCTGGATCCCGTGATCTATGACGCAGTAACCAAAATGGAAAACCGGGGCAGGGATCATTATGACATCGTCATAACGATGCAGGCTACCTCGCCGACTCTGAGGGCGCAGACCCTTATCAATGCGCTGGATGCCTTTATAGACTCTGATTACGATACCATGATCTCGTGTGTCAACAGGCCGCATCTTTCGTGGCGCAGGGAAAACGACAAGATAGTAAAGAATTACGAGAAGCGTCTTAATTCACAGGAGCTGCCCTGCAACTATCTCGAGACCGGGGCCTTCCTGATAACAAGAAGGGGCTGCGTCACCGAGGATTCAAGGATAGGTGAGTCGATCACGGTTTATGAGACCGCGCAGAGAGAGGCTATCGATATAGACTCGGAGGAGGACTGGATCTCGGCTGAGTCCATTTTACGACGCAAAAGGATAGTGCTCAGATGTGTAGGACGCATGGAGCTCGGCATGGGGCATATCTACAGGTGCCTATCGCTTGCAAATAAGCTCATAGGCCATGATATCCTCTTTGTGACCGATTCCGCCAGCAACATAGGGATCGCCAAGCTTGAAGAGTCGTATTTCCCGTATAAGGTCATCGGGAGCGATGAAGAATATGAGAAGATCCTGAAAAATTTCATGCCTGACATCGTCGTAAACGACGTGCTCGACACCGATGAGGCGCTTATCAAGCTTGAGCGCAAATATACCAGGCGTATCGTCAACTTTGAAGATATGGGGCCGGGAGCGTACTTTGCGGATGCGGTCATCAATGCGCTGTACGAGAACAATCCCAATAAACCCTACAATCTGTATGAAGGCTCTGATTATTATTTCATAAGGGATGAGTTTCTTATCGAGACTCCCAAGGAGTTTTCCGCCGAGTGCAAAAATATCATGATAATGTTCGGCGGAGCGGATCCGTCCAATCTGACCGGTAAGCTCTATGAGATCTGTCAGGTGCTCCATGCCAAGATGCCGCAGGTCGAATTTCATTTCCTTACAGGCTTTGCTTATTCCCACAAGGAGGAGATCAAGCCGATCCCGGAACTGAACATATTTGTCCATCACGATGCGAGACGGGTCTCCGGATACATGAAAAAGGCAGACATGTGCATCACGAGTCAGGGACGTACGGTATTTGAGCTTGCGAGCATGGGTGTGCCGGCGATCGTTCTGGCCCAGAACGAGAGAGAAGCCGAGCATGTATTTGCGGGAATGGGCAATGGATTCATCAATCTGGGGATCGGAGAAAAGGTCGATACCCTTACGATAATAAAGACAGTCATGTGGCTCGCGGATATGCCCCATGTAAGGGCGGAAATGAGAGATCTGCAGCTTTCAAAGAAATTTGCGAAGGGGCAGGGAAGAGTCATAAAGCTTATCCTTGGAGAACAATAACTTTGGGAAAAATAACTTTGAGAGCAATAACTTTGGGAGCGGCTTTCCGGACTGCGGGATGATATATGAAAGTTGCCATAATTAACACAGTCATAGGTACCGGAAGTGTCGGACGCATCGCAAAAGGCACCGCGGATGAGATAATAAAGAACGGCGGAGAAGCGCTTCTTTGCCGGGGACGGGGCGGAGAGCTTCCGGGGTATGACAACTACCGCGTGGGCTCCGACCTCGATATGTTCTGTCACGGGATCATGACCCGTATCACCGATAAACACGGTCTGTACAGCAAAAATGCCACCCGGGGGCTTATCAGAAAGCTCGAGGCCTATGATCCGGATGTGATCCAGCTGCACAACATCCATGGATATTATGTAAACTACCCTGAGCTGTTCAAATGGCTTAAGACCTGTGGTAAGCCGGTCGTCTGGACACTTCATGACTGCTGGAGCTTTACCGGTCACTGTGTACATTATGAGTATTGCGGCTGTGAGAAGTGGGAAAAGGCCGAATGCGCCGACTGCCCTGAAAAGAGCGAATATCCGGCATCATATGTCAGGGATTTCTCAAAGGGAAATATCGCCCGCAAGAAAGAGTGCTTCACGGGGGTGCCGAAGCTGCAGCTCGTGACGCCGTCGGAATGGCTTAAGAAGGCGGCAGAGAGGTCGATCCTGGCGGAATATCCGGTACAGGTGATAAATACAGGGATCGATCCGGATACGTTCAAGCCGGTGTCCACGGACTTAAGACAGAGATATGATATAGGAGACAGGATCCTTTTGCTGGGGGTCGCAAACCCGTGGCGTGAAAGAAAGGGACTGTATGAATTTGTGGCTTTGCATGAAAAGCTGGAGCAGGAATATCCCGGAAAATACAGGATCGCTCTCGTAGGACTGAAGTCCTCACAGATGGCAGAGTTACCGGAGGGGATAATAAAGACGGGGCATACCGAAAGCGTAGAGGAGCTCGCGGCCTGGTACTCGGCAGCGGACTTTTATGTAAACCTGACGTTCGGGGACACCTTTCCTACGACCAATATCGAGGCGCTTGCCTGCGGAACCCCGGTGATAACCTATGATGCCGGCGGCAGCGGTGAAATGCTGAACGACAAGGTCGGGGCAGTGGTCAGTCAGGGAGATCTTGACGCGGTGATAAGAGCGACGGAGCAGCTTAAGGGGGAGCTTCCGTGCAGGGAGCAGGCCATGCGATATGCGGGGCAGGCAAAATACAGAGAATATTATGAGCTTTATCAAAAGATTTAAGAATTCAATAACGGGACTTTTCGCCCTGATCATGTATGCGCTCTGCATGCTGGTCCTGTTTTTGCTGCTCGGAGTAGAGAACTGGCAGATCCTTGATATATCCAGGACATCGATAATGATGGGCTTTGTCTTTATCGTCATGGGCTTTTTGCTTGTACGCGCCTACGGGGGATATAACGTGGGGGTCAGAAAGTCCAGGCCGATCGTCATATCACTGTCCATCGCGCTGGTGCTGGATGATATCCTCACCTATCTTGTACTGGTCATAATGAATACAAATGACGAAAACGGCAGACGGATAGAATTCAGCTCTGTCGGTTTTCTTATAGTGGCAATGCTCTGTCAGGTGATAATAATAACGATCTTCACGCATATCGGGAATTCCTTTTATTTTGCGGTAAATCCGGCGGAAAAAACACTTATCATCACGGGAGACAGCTCCCAGCATCAAAAGATCAGGGCGGCTATCGAGATATTCCACCGCAGATATGCGATCACCGGGATGACGGTGGAGTCGGATCCCGATCTCGCGAAGAAGGTAAAGGAAAGCGACAGCGTGGTTTTCTATGATGTGTCGAAAAAGCGGCTGGAGGAGCTCACGGAGATCTGTTACGGGAATTATATTTCGGTTTACATAAATCCAAACATAGATGATATCCTTCTTCACTCGGGGAGGGAACAGTTCTTTTCGGACCTTCCGTTCTACCACTGTGAAGCGCACAGGATGACCTTTGAACAACGGATAATAAAGCGGCTGGGAGATATATTAATCTCTCTTCTCGGCCTTATAATAACGTCCCCTCTGTTTTTGATAGCGTCAGTTATGATAAAAAAAGAGGACGGCGGAAGCGTGTTTTTCAGGCAGGAACGGGCTACCGTGGGGGGCAGGAGATTCAATATCATTAAGTTCAGGACCATGAAGGAAAATGCTGAAATAGCATCCGTTACCAAAGATGACGACAGGATCACAAAGGCAGGGAGATGGCTTAGGAAATATCGGATTGATGAGCTTCCCCAGCTTGTGAACATCCTTCTGGGAGAAATGAGCCTGGTGGGACCCAGGCCCGAGATGATGAAGAATGTGGAGGAGTATACGGAGGATCTTCCGGAATTCAGATACAGGCTCAGGATGAAGGCCGGACTTACGGGCTATGCGCAGGTAATGGGAAAGTACAATACCACAAGCCGCGATAAGCTGATCCTGGATCTTATGTACATAGAGAATTTCAGTATAGTGAACGATATCAGGATCCTTTTGCAGACCGTAACGGTCTTTTTCAGCGCCGAGGAGTCCACGGAGGGGTTCGATGGGGACTGAGAATGTCGAGCGTGTCGGGGCTTCTTCGGATGGTTCGATGGGGGCAGAGAATGTCGAGCGTGTCGAGCGTGTCGGGGCTTCTTCGGATGGTTTTATAGGGGCAGAACGGGCGGAGGCGCCTGTGCGGGTTTCAATAATAACAGTTTGTTTGAATGCGGAGGCCACCATTGAACGCACCTTCGATTCGGTGCTTTCCCAGACCTACAGGGGGCCTGTTGAATACATCGTAAAAGACGGGGGCTCGAGTGACGGGACGTTGGAAAAAGCCCGTTCGTATGAGGACAGATTCCGTGAAAGAGGGATAGATTACCGTATTGTCAGCTCGCCGGACAAGGGGATCTATGATGCGATGAATCAGGGGATAGACCTTGCGGGCGGAGAGCTTGTCGGGATAATAAATGCAGATGATATTTATGAGGAAATATGCCTGGAGGCTGTCGTAAATAGGTATCGGGAAACGGACTTTGATCTTTGCTACGGAGATATCAGGATGATCCTGCCTTCGGGGAATACTTTTGTAAAAAAGGCAAAGCTCAGACGCTATACCACATCAAGGGACTGGAATCATCCCACACAGTTTGTAAAGAGGAGTATTTACGACCGTTTCCGGTACAGATGCCTTAACATATCAGATGATATGGATCTGTATTTTGCAGTGAAAAGGAGCGGAGCCCGGATCGAAGTAATAAATGAGGTGCTTGCCGATTTTACGATGGGCGGAGTCTCGTCGGACATACCGCTTAAGGAGATCCCGGAGAGGATAGGCAGGCGATATGAGGTATACAGGCATAACGGCTACAGCAGGGCTTATATTTTCGAATGCGTTGCCTTTGAAGTGATAAAGTATCTGGGGGCAAAATTCGGATAACGGGAGATATTTTTGATTAAAACACTTGCTTTTTTTTCTAATTATTTCAATCATCATCAGAAGGCCCTTTGTGACGAGTTGTATAAGATACTCGGAGAGGGCTTTCGTTTCATTGAGACGGAGCCTATAGAGGCTTTCAGAGCCAAAATGGGCTGGGGGAAGGAGGAGGTCCCGGTTTATGTGCTGCGAAGCTATGAGTCTG
>JAILQK010000081.1 GCA_024699045.1 Lachnospiraceae bacterium
ATCCTCGACGATCTTGAGAACGGCAGGAAGCCGAGTACGCAGACCGTAAGGGATCTGAGGCGGGCTATGAGAGGGTATGCGATATATGATGCCCAGACCGTACGGAATATGACGATGCGTTAGTTTGTACTCCGTAGGGAGGATGCAGATCTTTTCTGGATTTATACGGTTCTGAAAATGCAGATTGCAGATTTAAGCATAGTTTAGTATAATAATTTCATTGTGGATTCATATAAATATCAGGAGGAAGAAAAATGAACATCACAAAAAACAAGGATGGCAGCACACTTACGATCGCTCTCGAGGGAAGACTTGATACCACAACGGCTCCTCAGCTTGAGTCAGAGCTTAAGACCGCTCTTGACGGTATCACGGATCTGATCTTTGAGATAAAGGATCTTGCGTATATTTCATCAGCCGGACTTCGCGTACTTCTTTCTGCGCAGAAGATCATGAATAAGCAGGGAAAGATGGTGATCCGCGGCGCAAGCGAAGAGATCATGGAGATTTTCGACGTTACGGGATTTGTTGATATCCTTACGATAGAGTCATAAGGAGAAGCAGTTGACTACAGAAAAGATATATGTGAACAGTCGTGGCGAAGGTCTTGACACGGCTTTTGATCTGGTTGACGGTTTTATCCAAAAAGTCGGACTTTCAGGTAAAAACGCTATTCATATACGTCTGCTTGCCGAAGAGATGCTCGGTATGGTGAAGGCCATTACCGGAAATTTCAATGCACTTTTCTGGGCTGAGGGCGATGATAAGGAATGTCAGCTGCATCTCAGTGCTGATGTCGACATGGATGCTGATAAAAGAAAAGAACTCATTGAGGCTTCTACATCCGGAAAGAATGAAGCGGCCAAGGGGATCATGGGCAGGATCCGTGAAGTCGTTGAGGTCTGGATGGAAAACTATGAGGATATAGGCAAGATCCAGATGCAGTATGGCATCGATCCGATAAATTACAGCATGATGGGTGTCGATAATCAGACAATGAGTCAGGCAGTGCTTACATGGTCTTTGAAACAATATCGTGACGATGTTTCGGGAGCCGTAGATGTTGAAGAGCTCACCGAAGATGTCAGGGACGACCTTGAGAAATCGATCGTTGCCAATATCGCTGATGATGTCAAGGTAGGCATCATGAACGATAAATTGCAAATGACGATTTTCAAAAAGTTTTAGACACGGGTCCTTAAGCTAATGATAGATAACGCTGACCAGCTTTTTGCCCGACTTGAAGAAAAAAACATCAGGCTGGATGCCGGTAAAAAGGAGACCATAGCCCGGGTAGACGAGAAATACCGACTTCGGATCTCGGATCACTACTTTGCTCTGATCGACTGGGACGATGAGGACTGTCCGATATATCGCCAGTGCATTCCGGACGGGAAAGAACTGGAAAAACATAAGGGATACAGTGAAGATCCGTTAAACGAGGGTCAGTATGAAAAGGTGCCTTTTCTGATCCATAAGTATCATTCCCGTGCAGCCTTTATGTGTTCAAATTTCTGTTATATGCACTGCAGACATTGCACTCGCAAAAATACTGTCATGAACAATTCCATAGCCGACAGGGATTCCTTGCCGCCGGCTCTGGATTATGTGAGGGAGCATACTGAGATCAATGATATACTGATCACGGGCGGAGATCCGCTGGCTCTTCCTTACGACCTCCTTGAATACTATATAGCCGGGTTTCGCAGTATTCCCACCGTCAATACCATAAGGATCGGTACGCGGGCGATAGTTACCGAGCCTTCAAGCATCACGGATGAGCTATGTGATATGCTTGAGAGATACCATCCTGTCTGGGTCTTCACCCAGTTTAATCATCCAAAGGAAGTTACGAAAGAAGCGGCGGAAGCATGTGACCGTCTGCTGAAGAGGGGGATCCCGCTTGGGAATCAGAGTGTTTTCCTGAAAGGGATAAACGATGATCCGGATACCCTTGAGAAACTGTATACCGATCTTATAGGGATAAGGGTCAGGCCTTATTATCTGTATATCTGTGACAGGGTTGACGGCACGGCACATTTCTATGCCGATTATCATGTTGCAGTCGATGTCGTGGAGAAGCTTCGTTACAGGCTGCCGGGATATGCAGTGCCTAAACTGATCATAGACGCAGACGGTGATAACGGTGGCAAGGTTACGATAGAGAAAAATCACATGCTCCGCGAGACGGAAAAATATCTGGTGCTTCCGGGCAATACCGAAGATTCAACAACGAAATATTATATCTGAACAGGAGAAAACTAAATTGACTGTAGGTCTTACTTATGATCTGAGGGAAGACTACGGGATCGCAAAGGACAGTATGATCTTTGCCGATTTCTGCCATCCCGAGGAGATCGGATACATGGAGGCTGCTATCAGGCGCAACGGATACGGCGCTGCCATGATCGGAAACATGTACAAGCTGAATGAAAGGATCCGGAACAATACTCTGGACTGCGATATAGTACTCGTATGTGACGAGGGAATCTCGTCCAGAAACAGGGAAGCGATCGTTCCTGCGCTCTTAGAGCTCAACAGGATCCCCTATGTGGGAAGCGATGCATACTGTATGGGGCTTTCACAGAATAAGTATCACACCAAGCTTGTAGCCGGAGCCCTTGGGATCACCTGCCCCGACGGGATATATCTGGATTACAGGAATGATAACGTCATGGATGAGGACGGGATCATGCGGATGCTTTCGGAAAAAGGACTTGATTTTCCGCTCCTTGTAAAGCCCAATGAGGAAGGCTACAGCATGGGAGTATTTCTGGTAAAGGACAAAGAAGAGCTCTTAAAGGCAGTGAAAAGCGATTTTGACAATTACCATGAACCGGTGCTGGTAGAGGAATATATCGACGGAAAGGAAGTCTATGTTCCGATCGTGGGAACGGGAGACGAGGCCTATACGCTCCCGGTAGGCAGGGTTGTCGCAGAAGACGGTTCTGATGTGGCGATCTACTGTGTCGAGGATAAATGCTATGACTGGTCTCATTATGAGGCATGTGAACTTCCGGAGGAGACAGCCGGCAGGATGAAGGCGGAGTCATTGAAGCTCTATCGGCATATGGGATGCCGTGATTTCGGACGATGTGACTACAGGCTTAAGAAGGATGGAACTCCGGTGATGATAGAGATCACACCGCGTCCCGGACTGACCGAAGAGGGGCCTTTTGAAAGCAGTGCCAAAGCGGCAGGAATGACTTATGACGGTCTTTTGAAAGAGATAATAAACAGCGCTGCAAAACGATATGGATTGACAGACTGACATGGATAAAAAAAAGAGTAGGGTATTTCAGCTTGTCATATGTGTTTTTATATGCGGGATCATAGCCCTTGCCGCGATACTCAACGCGTATTCTTTTATGTACAGCAGCGTGGAGGCTGTCGGCGAAAATAAGGCGGTGATCCTTTCCCAGCTCAAAGGGACGCTTGAGTACGGACTGAAATACGGCAAGGAGCTAGATAATTATTACGATATCGAGGATATCTTCGAAAAGATACAGAAGTATTGCGAATCGGAACAGTCCTACATAGTCGATAACGATCTTAAGCTTCTGTACGGAGAAGGCCAGCCGGATGATCTGTCCGAAAAGATCGCGCAAATGGAGACCGAGAAGAGCCAGCAGATCCTCTGGGTCGACGGTAATACCCAGCATATCCTTCAGTCGATCAACGGTGCTTATGAAAGAGCGGGCTATATAGGGATCACCTGCAGCACCGAAAAGATGAAAGCGTTTTCACACCGGTATGTACGCCGTATTTATATGTTTGCGCTTGCGGAAGCGCTGATAGGGATACTGCTCTTTCTGGTGCTCTTCAGACTGCTGCCCCACCGGTTTAAGGAGAGAAGACTTAAATTCCTCATCATGGCAGCGATCATCGTTACAAATGTGATCTCGATCCTCCCGTCATATTTCGTGCTGAAAGCAGGTTACGAAGCTTTGTCATCCGATGTGGCTCAGAGCATCCTGGCTCAGAATTCGGATGATATCAACAGGATAATCTCCGAAGGCGTGAACTACAGTGATATCAAGGATTCGGAGGTCTACTATAAGGGAATTGCCGATCTGAGTGAACAGATCGATTCCGTATCGCTGTCGGAGACCGAAGGAGCAGGCGATATCTCGATAGAGCTTGCCGAAGATGAGAACGGAGAGAAGAGATATCTCAATGCGGTCATTTCGACTCTGTATTACAACAGGAAACTAACGGTCGCCGTATTAAACACTCTTGTCACCACGATCACGGCCATAATGATCTCGATCGAGATCCTGTCATTCCTTTTGGGACTTCTGGTCGATGAGGACCGGGAGAGGAGAAAACTCAGGGACAACAGTGAACGGAAGACCATTGAGAATCCGGGCCTTGTGCGGGGACTTTCGTTTTTCTTTTCCGCCTTCAGATATATGGCGGTCGCTTTCATGTCCATAGTACTGGCGGAGATCTATCAGCCCATCTATGTTTTCGGTAAAGAGATCCCTTATGAGATACTTATGAGTCTGCCCCTTTCGGGTCAGGTCTTCATTTCGATGATCACTTCATATATCTCGGGGATCGTGATCCATAAGTTCGGCTGGAAGAAGACTTCGCTTGCGGGGATCCTGATCATGATCTTAGGAACCCTTGCCTCGGCTTTTGCAAAAAGTCCTGTCCCTTTTATCCTGGCCCAGATGCTCGTAGGAACGGGGCTTGGATTTGCCAAGATGGGGATCGATATCTATGCGGTCGCGGTATCGTCCGATGAGGATATGCCGGAATATACCGCCGGAGCCAATGCCGGGATAATAGTAGGCTTCTCTTCCTCGGCAGCCCTCGGAGCACTCATAGCCAATATATTCGGATATTCGGGCGCTTATATCGTGATGAGCGTGCTTGGGGTAGGAGTCCTGATGCTTGTCATGTCGTTTGGGATGAATGTAGCGCCTCAGGAGGAGAGACCCGAGGAGACGGAATCGGATCCGAGTGGCGAGAATTCCAGACCGGATCTGAGATTTCCTGCGTATATCCTTTTTATCATCATCCCTTATTTCTTTATAATGATGTTTGTGGATTATTTCTTCCCTGTTTATGCCAACAGTGAGGGTATAACAACCGATGCGATCGGTTATGTTATGCTCATATACGGGATAGTGACGGCATATATCGGCACGCCTCTTTGTCCGAAGCTTACAAAGAAGATGGACTCGGCCGTGCTTATGCCGGTGATCCTGCTCATACTCGCGGGAAGCCTGTTTGCTTTTTCGATACGTAATTTTGTGGTCGTCGCCGCAGTGATAGTGGCGCTCATCGGGATAGCGGACGGGATAATGCCGAGTATCCAGTTCATGTATGTTTATGACCTCCCCTTCTCAAAGCGTATAGGTTTCTCCAAGGCTCTCGGGATCGAAGGGTTTTTCAGCAGCATGATCGGCGCGGCTGCTCCGGTGATCTTCGGTGTAGTCATGATGTATGGTAACGGCGGCCTTGCTCTTATCGCGATCCTCATCGCAATCTGCGCGGTCGTATTCATGCTTATGAACGGGATCATCGGAAAGAAGGGCGGAAATAACGGCGGAAAGAAACCCCTGGCGATGATGCTTTGCGTTGTGATGGCCGGTTCGCTGATCTTTAATACCGTTGAAGGACGTTGTGCTACCGGAGGAGACAGAGGAAAGCTTAAGATCGGATATTGTCAGGCCGGAGATTATTATGAGTTTGATTATCAGCTCTATCAGATCGGAATGGGGCTTCAGGAGCTCGGAGAGATCGCTCCGGGCACGCTTGACGGTTTTGAGCAGGGAGACAGCGCGGCTGATGTATGGGCGGCGCTTTGTGAGAGTGAGAGCGAACACTATGAGTTCACTCCCGAATGCTATATTGATACGGCTTCCTTAGAGTTCAGCACTATAAACAAGGTACTCGCGGGAGAAAAGCTCGGAGAGCTCATAAGTTCAAATGATATCGATCTTATGATAACCATGGGGACAAGCGCGGGGACCATGGTAAGGGATTGCAGTGATGTTCCCTATATGAATTTTATCGCCAGCGATCCGGTGAGTTCCGAGATCACGGGCGGGGTGACCTATTCGGGAGATCCCAGAAAATGGGCGCATGTCAGTACCGGAGTCGAGGAGAAGGCGCTGGATGTAATGGATGATATTTTTGATCCGGACAAGCTGGGGATAGTATACAGCGCGGAGGATCCGGAGGCCTATATCTACAGTGGAGCCGCAAGCCTTGATGAATATGCAAAGGCAAACCGGAAGAAGGTCGTTACCGAATTCGTTACGGATGAATTCGAGGATACCGAAGAGGCATACCAGAATTACAAAAAAGAGATGCTTGAGGCGCATGAGAAGCTTGCATCGGCAGGCATAGATCTTTATATCCTGACAACGTCCTATTTAAGACTCGAGGATTTTGATGAGGTTCTTCAGCCTTTCATGGAGCATGGGATACCGGTATTTTCCATCAACAGCACGGAGGACGTCAGATGCGGAGCACTGGCTGCGGTTGAGATGTTTGATTACAAGAATATAGGCAGGTTTGCCGCTGGCACGATGAGACAGTACAGGGAAGGGGCTTCCCTCGATGAGCTGAGTCAGGAATATCTGACATCGCCGTTTTTGGTCCTTAACATCGACACCATAAGACGGACCGGAGTTAAAATGTCACTTGAGACTTTATTGTCCGCAAGCAAGATATACAAAAGGTACGGGGGTGAAACGCAATGAAAAAGACGATAGGAATAAGAGCGAAGGTCATTATCTGCACGGTGCTGGCCATGACGATCCTGACGGCCGTGATCTCGTGGATAGGTTATTTCACGTTCAATAAAAATGTCCTGAAAAATTATGTGAAATACGCGGAACTCGTGATAGAATCCGCAAATACGGTTTTTGATACCTATGATATGGGTGATATGATCAGGGACCGTTCCATGGGGGAGAAGTATGAGGAGGCCAGACTCGAACTCAACAAGATCAAAAACAATGCTGATATCATGTACCTGTATTCGGTGTATTTTGAGGATATAAACGATCCGAATAGTATCTGCTACGCTATAAACGCAAAGAACGATGAGGAGCTTAATGTAGGACTTCCGGTCGAGGAGATCTACAGCTACATGGCAGAACCGTGTGAGGAGGATGCTTTTGCCGACAGTACGCTAGAGCTTTTCCGGAAGTGTCTCCTCTCCGGCGATACGGATATCAAATATGAGGAGAGCGAGACGAGCGAATATGGAAGGCTGATCACCTGTTACAGGGCGGTTTTTGACAGTGACGGAAATCCTGTGGGGATCATCGGGGCGGATATCGATATCAATCAGATCAATACGGATCTGAATGAATACCTGAGGATCGTAATGATAACCGCATTGTTCTTTACGCTGGTGATCATAGGGTTCTTTATCTTCCTTGTCGGCATGCTCATCACCCGTCCGGTGGAGAGCATGGCACACAGTACAGATCTGTTCTTAAAGATGATGGATGCCAGTACTCCACCGGAGGATCTGGCATACAAAAAGGTCATCGTAAAGGGCCATGACGAGATACATATGCTCGCCAAAAACATCGAAAGTCTGGTAGAAGGCGTTGTAAACTATATGCTGAACCTCAAGAACGTCACTGCCGAGAAGGAAAGGATCGGGGCGGAACTTAATGTCGCGACCCAGATCCAGGCCGATATGCTCCCGAGGATATTCCCGGCTTTCCCCGGCAGAGAAGAGTTCGATATTTATGCCAGCATGACCCCTGCCAAGGAGGTCGGAGGAGATTTCTACGATCTGTTCCTTATCGATGAGGATCATATCGGACTTGTAATGGCTGACGTCTCTGGTAAAGGGGTTCCGGCGGCGCTCTTCATGGTGATCGCAAAGACGCTTATCAAAAACAGGGCAATGCTCGGGGGATCCCCTTCCGAGGTGCTGGCTGATGCGAATGAGCAGCTTTGCGAAGGGAATGAAGCGGAGCTTTTTGTCACCGTTTGGATAGCTATCATAGAGATCTCCACAGGAAAGGGCGTTGCGGCAAATGCCGGTCACGAGAATCCGATACTGCGGAGGAAGGACGGTAAATATGAGATGGTGACGTACAGGCATTCTCCGGCGGTCGCTACCATAGAAGGACTGAATTTCAAACAGCATGAGTTTGAGATTTTCCCCGGAGATACGCTTTTTGTATATACGGACGGCGTCCCGGAGGCAACCAATGCCCATGACGAGCTCTATGGCACGGACCGTTTGCTCGATGTGCTCAACAGCGATCCGGATGCTGATACCAAGCAGCTTCTTATCAATGTAAAAGATTCCGTTGACGGTTTTGTCGGTCTTGCCCCGCAGTTTGATGATATAACGATGCTGGCGTTCAGATATTTCGGACCGAAATAAGGTTTTAGTTGTTATTATTGGCGTAAAATGGTACAATCAGCTTAAGTATGGTGTGTTCCATGGAGGGATTATCTCCAGAAAGGAGAGAGTTATGGCTGACATTTCTATATCACCTGTACAAACGTCGATCAGTACCCCGAATTCTGCATTAAGAAATACAAATACAGATGCTCGTTCCGCGGGCGCAAAGGCAGCTGAGAAGCTCAAAGAGACATCGGATGCGCAAAAAGAGAGAGGCGCGGAGGTTAGACGGGAGCAGCTTGAGGATGTAATAGCCGTCTCAAAGGACGGAGATACCGTACAGGCTACCGATACAAGCAAAGAGAGACTTGCGGAGGATGCTTTCGGTCATATGGAGATCCGTCAGGATCAGCAGGCACAGCAGGATCAGCAGACCCAACAGGCTCAGGAGCTTCAGGCAGACCGGCAGGATATGCAGAGTATCCGTGACGGACAGGCGCAAACCGTTACCGGAGAAGTGACCGAGGAGGCGATCGAGGCGAGAACTCTTGCGGCAATAGAGGGAACCGAGAGCCAGCAGGCCATGGAGGAGCGGACAAAGGAAACTCTTGAAAACGGTACAAAGACTGAGGAAGCCATAAGCGAGAGCACTCAGAGACAGCTGAACGGCACAAGCCGGACCGAGCAGGCGATAGAGATCGGCAATCAGAGAGCTGATGAGGAAGAGGCCGAAGAAGAGTACAATAATAAGATAGAGACATATAACGGGGTCTCCGATATGAGGCTTGAGCAGATGTATATCCAGGGCGAGATCTCAAAAACGGATTACGATAAGGAGATGGAGGCCAGAGAAGAGCGCAGGGAAGCCGAGAATGCCGATGATTCAAGGTTCAGCAACCAGATGACAGGGGCGGCGGTACTCGAAGAGCGCGGAGAGAGAGATCTTGAGCAGATCGAAACGGCATTTTCTCCCGAAGCTAACGATACGATCGCAGGAGAGGACCGGATGGAGATCCTTGCGGCGCTTGATGCAAATACGCTTAATACACAGGCTGATGCCAATGTCGTTACCGATGCCACTGCCAGTGGTGAAGAAGCGGTAAGAAGAGTAGTTTTTTCGTAAGATAATCTATAAACAGTTATTATTATGACTCAATGGGCGACACATTTTGTGCCGCCCTTTAATACAAATGGTTTATCAGCATGACTGCGTTACGGGGGTTCCGGGTTTGAACGAAAAGGAGGTCTGCTATGAGTGAAGTTATAAGACCGACCGGGAAGGAATTGAAAAAATATATCGTCGATAATCTTGACAGGGCTATCGAAGAAGGTTGGATAACGGCTTTTTATCAGCCCGTTGTAAGAACCCTCACAAACGAGATCTGTGGTCTGGAAGCCCTTGCAAGATGGATAGACCCCGTGTACGGTATATTTCCGCCCTATGATTTTATAGGCGCACTTGAGGAAGCAAAGCTCATACACAAGCTCGATAGTCATATAATCCACATCATATGTGCGGATTATGCGGATTCACAGACCAGGGATATTTCTCCCGTGACTGTTTCGTTCAATCTGTCACGTTTGGATTTCAAGCTCATGGATGTCCATGAGATCATAGAAACGGAGATGAAAGCGTACAATGTTCCGAGAGAATCATTGCGCGTCGAGATCACCGAGAGCATGATGGATAATAATGAGGAATACATGCACGATGTCATTGACCGTTTCTGGGACAGGGGCCTTCGGGTATGGATGGATGATTTCGGGAGCGGTTATTCTTCTCTTAATGTCCTTAAGGATTATCGTTTCGATACTCTTAAGATCGACATGGTCTTTTTAAGGGATTTTAATGCCAAATCCATGGAGATCGTCAAATCCATAGTCGATATGTCAAAACGGATAGGAGTGCATACTCTTGCCGAGGGGGTGGAGACCCTGGAGCAGCTTGACTTTCTCAGGAGTATCGGCTGTGAGAAGGCTCAGGGATATTATATCGGAAAGCCTATGTCTTATGATGACGGACTCGTTTATCTTAAGTCAAAAGGTTATCAGATGGAGGCTCCGGAGAAGCGCAGGTACTACCATGATATCGGTAAGGTAAACATCCTGAGCGCAATGCCCATGCTGTCGGTCGATAAGGGAGGGGACAACAAGACGTATTCAGAGGAGCAGATCCCGCTCGCTTTTGTCGAGTACTCCGGCGATAAACTGAGATACCTTTTTGCGAATCACAGCTATATTGAGACCATCAACAGACTTGGATCGGATTCACTTGAGGCTATCGAGGATGAGTTTAATAAAGGTGAATCTCCTTTAAGGGATAAATTCCTTTCCATGCTTATAAGGGCCAAGGAGACCAATGAGGTAGTCGGGGTCGATTTTATCAGGGAAAGCCGATACTGCTACGCGCAGGTCAGGGCTGTAGCGGGGTATCCGGGGGGCAACGCCTATCTTTGTCTTCTTACCGACGTATCGGATGAAACGCTCGTATCAAGAGGGATAACCCTTGACAGACATATGAGGAGTCTTTGCTCGATCTATGAAATGATCACGCTTGTGGATCTGAATACCGGTTATTCCAAGACGATCTTCAGCACCTTTACGACAAAGCATGATTACAATCTGCGTCCCGCGGCAGAGGAGCTTAAAGATTATTCCGAGAATCAGATTTATCCCGACGATGCGGAAAGATTTGTGAGATTTACGGATCTCACTACTATAGAACAGAGGATACAGGATAGTCCTACGAGGCATATTTCGGCGCCTTTCAGGACTTTGACCGGCGACGGTAAATATATCTGGGCTTTATATTCCTATCTTTTTGACGGGGAAAAGAGCGACAGAAAGATCTTTTGCTGTTTCCGAAGGCTGGCGCCCGAAGCGGTTGCCCGTATCAGCGTTGAGGCGGCAGAGACAGGACTGTCTGATGAGATCAAGGCCGAGGAGATCGGGCTCACTCCGGACATCCTTTGGAAAAATTTCTGCAACAACTCAAATGTGGGATTTTTCTGGAAGGACAACAAGCGCAGGTTTGTGGGTGTGAACAGAAAGTTCATGGAATACTATGACCTGACTTCAGAGGAGCAGATCATCGGCAAAACCGATGAAGACATGGGTTGGCATGTCGATCCCGAGCCTTTCAAGAATGATGAGGAAAGTGTATTACGGGGTGAGGGGCAGACGTATATGGTGCCCGGGACCTGTATATGCAAGGGAGAGATAAGAAATATCCTTGCAAGTAAGATGCCTTTGTATGTTGACGGCAAGATTGCGGGACTCGTAGGTTTCTTCCTGGATGTCACGGATCAGAAGAGCAGGGATACGGATATTAAATACCTTATGCAGACCGATGAGATGACGGGGACCATGAATTTCCTCGGCATGATGGAAGCGCTTTTAAGATATCAGGATGCGTATGCCATGTATCAGTCTGATTTTGCAATGATATTTATCAATATTTCCCATTTCAAGCTGTTTGCGGAAAACTACGGTCACGAATGGTGCCGGCATCTCCTAAAGAACGTTGCGGCAAAGCTGCAAAAGATCATCGGAGTCGAGGGCATAGCGGGCAGATTATTCACCGATAATTTCATGGTCGTGCGTCAGTTTGAAAAGAGCTCGGAGATAACCGGACTGATCGATGAGATCCAAAGGGAGATCGAGGGCACGCAGTTTATTGAAGGGGTTTCATGTTCTGTTTGTATCTATACCGGCTGTTCATTCTTTTCGGAAACAAGGGATCTGCAGGTTATGTATGAGGAGACCGTCAAACGCCTTAGAGAAAATAACCGATAGCAGGAGAAAACAGTTCATTTATGAGATCCCGACGTGTAGTGTGGTTTTTTATCATATTCATATTGCTTCTTTTTATTACTTCCGGTCTGGTAAGCCCATATGGGGGAGAAGTATATGATATCAAAAGCACAAACCAGAGGATCGAGGATATAAGGGTTGAAAAGGACAATACAATAGATGTCCTTTTTGCCGGAAACAGTCTTGTCTTCAGAGATCTTTCGCCCCTTCAGATGTGGGGACTTGAAGGCATCACTTCCTATGACCTCAGTGACGGAGCCATGAGGCTTTGCGATCAGTATACCCTTATCCAGAATGCCTGCATTACCCAAAAGCCCGAGCTTATCGTGCTTGAGACCTGTGTTTTCTTTACGGACGCTTCTCCGTATAAAGATGATTTTGCCCTTCCGACCAATCTTATCGAGAAGATATTTCCGATCTTTCATTATCATACTTTTTATAAGGGACTTAGCGTGTCGGATCCGGATATCGATGCCAGAAGGCTTTTGAAGGGCTTCGATCCTTCCTTTGATACCAAACCGTATACCGGGGATCCCGACTATATGGCAGACCGGGGAGAGGTCACCGATATTCCCGAGCTTAACCGCAGATATCTGGAAGATATCATGGCGTTTTGCAAAGAAAACGATATAAAGGTCATGCTCATCGCTCTGCCGAGTCCGGTGAACTACGATATGTCAAAGCATAATTCGATAGCGGGATGGGCAAAGGAAAGAGATATAGAATTTGTGGATCTCAATCTTCTTACCGATGAGCTGGGCATTGACTGGAATACCGATACAAAGGATGAGGGGGATCATTTGAACTTTGAAGGCTCAAAAAAGGTTTCGTCATATATTGCGGAGCATATCACAAAAGGATACGGCCTTTCGGATCACAGGGGCGACCCGGAGTATGCGCAGTGGGAAGAGTCTTATGAAGAGGCGGGATTGTACTGATGGATCTTAAATATTTCACTGAATGCATACTGGAATGGTGGGGGCAGCTTTCATATACCGTATGGATGTATTTTGCCCTGCTTCTGCCGTTGACGGCCCTTATCTATCAGGCTGCGGGGAAGAAGAACAGAAGATATGTCCTGCTTGCTGCAAGCTGGTTTTTCTTTTTCAGCTTAAGCGGGATACTCCTTATCGCCAATATCTTAACCTCAGCTTTTGTCTGGGTGGTGGGCAATAAACTGGAGTCCGTTAATGCCGACAAGAGTATCAAGCGCAAGGCGAGAAAGAAGAAAAAGAAGCAGATCCTTGTCATATCGGTGGTCCTTCTTCTTCTCGTCCTGGTGATCTTTAAGTATCTGGATTTCCTTGGACTGAATATCGTACGGATCACGCAGATCGCAGGCATTCCCTTCGACTGGAAGGTACTGGGACTGGCGGTTCCGGTGGGGATCTCTTATTATACGCTCGAAGCGATCGCATATCTTTCCGACGTATACTGGGAAAAGACGGAGGCAGAGAAGAGTTTTCTGAACGTGGCGCTTTTCATGTCGTTCTTTCCCAAGCTGATAGAGGGACCTATCACACGGTACGGCGGAGTGCCTGAGCTTTTTGCGGGCGATGGGCTTGTCCTTGATAATGTCGCCTATGGGTATCAGAGGATCCTCTGGGGGCTTTTCAAAAAGCTGGTGATTGCCGATCAGCTGGCTCCGGCGGTAAATTCGCTGTATGACGGAGATTATATGGATGGCGGAGTCGCGCTTTTTGCGGCGCTGGCATTTACCATACAGGAATATATGGATTTCTCCGGAGCGATAGATATCGTCATAGGGAGCGCGAGGATATTCAATGTTAAGCTTGCCGAGAATTTCAGACAGCCTTTCTTTGCAAAGAACGCTTCCGATTTCTGGCGCAGATGGCATATAACGCTGGGAGCTTTTTTCAGGGATTATATTTTCTACCCGATCTCACTTTCAAAGAATACGGCAAAGCTTTCGGGAAAGGTGAAGAAGGTCTGCGGGGCATCGGTCGGACGATTCGTGACTCCGGCGATATCGCTGTTTTTTGTCTGGCTTTCAAACGGTCTGTGGCATGGTCCAAGGTGGACCTATGTGTTTTACGGGATGTATTATTTTGTCCTGATACTTATCGAGAACATCGTCGAGGAGCCGTTCCTCAAGCTTCTGGAACGCCTGAAGCTTAAGGAGACATCGGCTCCCGTCAGGGTGTTCCGGTATGTGAAGCTGCTGTTCATTGTCATGATCGGAGAGATGATATTCAGGGCGGAGTCTCTCAGCAAGGGATTTGACATGTTAAAATGCATCTTCACCGATCTCAGATTCGATGTGATGGCAGAGAACCTGGAGAATATCGGCATAGACCGGTATGGTTATATCCCTATCATCGGCGGACTCATCGTTGTGATGATCGTTGAGACCTTAAAGGAGATCGGAGTCCCTTTAAGAGCAAAGCTTCAGGCCCTCCCGGTCCCGGTAAGATTCGGGTTCTGGTATGTATGTATTTTTGTTGTTATAATATTCGGTGCGTATGGCACAGGTTATGATGTGGAGGATCTGATCTACGCGCAGTTTTAAGGATTACGGTAAAAGGATCTGATGGAAAAAAACGTACTGGCATGGCTTGAAAAGTCGGCAGAAAAAAATCCGGACCGGACGGTTTATGAGGATATAAGTGAAAGCATCACCTTCGGGGAGCTTCTGGATGAGGCGAAAAGGATAGGCTCCGCGATCTGTGAGGCGGGGCTTTCCGGGAAACCCATAGCGGTGATGATGGGAAGGAGCATTCATACGATCGCGGCATATCTGGGGATAGTTTATTCCGGTCATGCCTATGCTCCCATCGACAGCACTCAGCCGGTTTCAAGGATCGAGAAGATCCTCGGACTTTTGGAACCCGAGGCTGTGATCCGGGACAAAGGGACCGAGGGAAAGCCTGTGGAAGGGCTTCTTGGGAATGTGAAGAGCTTCGGTTTCGAAGAGATAAGAAGTCATGAAGTGGATAATGAGAGGCTTAAGGCGGCAGGAGCCTCACTCACGGAAACGTCGCCCCTTTATATCATTTTCACTTCGGGTTCGAGCGGAAGGCCCAAAGGAGTCATCACTTCTCATCATTCACTTATGAACTATATCGAGGCTTATGCCGGAGTGATGAAGATCACGGAGGAGGACAGGCTTTGTTCCCAGTCTCCTCTTGATTATATCGCGGCGATAAGGGATATTTATCTGCCGTTGCTCAGGGGGGCTTACAGCTTTATCTGTCCCAAGGAATATTTCATGCAGCCTGATCTCCTTAACGGTCTTTTGAATGATAAGCGGATAACCTGCGTAGGCTGGAGCACCTCGGCTTTATGTGTGCTGTCAAAGCTTCGGATGTTTAAGAGCGGCAGACCGGAGTTTCTGAGAAAGGTCTGCTTTTCGGGATCGGTAATGCCGGCAAAGGTTTTAAGGGAGTGGCAGACCGAGCTTCCCGGGACCGAATTTATTAATCAGTACGGACCGACTGAGGTCACGGCTTCATGCACCTACCACCGGATCGATCATGTAGTCGGTGAGGGAGAGATCATACCGGTAGGGGTACCTTACGAGAATTATAAAGTGTTCCTTTTATCGGACAATGATGAGGCAGTGGAACAGGGAGGATACGGTGAGATCTGCGTGGCGGGATGTTCGCTTGCGCTGGGGTATTATAATGATGTGGAGCGGACAGGTTCCTCATTTGTACAGAATCCCTTAAACGGATCATATATGGAAACGATCTACAGGACCGGCGATATCGGGAGGTTCAGGGAGGATGGCTGCCTGGAATTCCACGGACGGCGTGACAGGCAGATCAAGCATATGGGACACAGGGTCGAGCTTGATGAGATAGAAGCCGCGGCGCTCGCATCGGCCGATACGGCGGAAGCGGCAGCCGTCTATGACAAAGAAAAAGAGACGATATGGCTGTTTTATTCGGGAAATGCCGGGGTAAAGGAACTTATTGTCGGTATGAGGGGCTTTCTTCCCGGATTTATGGTCCCGAGAAAAGTTATTAAAATGGAAACGCTTCCCAGGCTTGCAAACGGCAAGACCGATCTTGAAAAGCTTAAGGAATCATTTTAATTAAAAGGAGATACATTATGAAAGAGAAGATACTGGAGATCCTTACTGATCTCAGACCGGATGTGGATTTTGAGAATGAGAAAGCGCTGATCACCGATAACGTGATCGAATCATTCGATATAATCGAGCTTATCTCGAGGCTCGGAAATGAGTTTGACGTCGAGATAAGTCCCAAGGAGCTCACCGCGGTGAATTTTGATTCGCTGGATGCGATCACGGCGCTCATCGCGCGGCTTGTCGAAGAAGAGGAAGACTGACAGCATCATGACACCTTCCTATGTCTTTGATCTGGATATCTTCAATAAAAGGATTGACGATATAAGGGGAGCGATCCCCGGGATCCCGCTTGTTTATTCCATCAAGGCCAATCCGTTCCTGCTGCCGTACCTGCCGGATACCATAGCTCATATAGAGGTGTGCAGTCCCGGTGAGTTTTCCATATGCAGGGAGCTTCAGGTGTCGCCCGGGAAGATGATCTATTCCGGAGTGATGAAGGAGGAGACGGATATTGCAGAGGCCCTGACCTATGGGGCGGATCTTATTACCGCAGAAAGCATCAGACATTTTGAGCTGATCCGCGATGCTGCTGCAAAGCTTAAGAAGAAGGTCAGCATACTGCTGCGTCTTTCGAGCGGCAACCAGTTTGGCATGAGCGTCGGGGATATCAGGACTGTCCTTACGATGGCTGAAGGCCTTGAGGATCTTCATATTGCAGGACTTCATTATTATTCGGGGACCGCGAAGAAGAAGAAACAGGTGGAAGCGGATATCGGTCATCTGGCGAAGGTACTCCACGAGCTTAAGGCCGAATGCGGATTTACATGTGAACTGCTCGAGTACGGACCGGGACTGTCGGCGGAGTACTTTGCCGGGACCGCGGATGAATGCGAAACGAAGGATATGGAGCTTCTGGCGGAAACGGCGCCGCTCATAAATGAACTGTCCGAAAGGATAAATCTCAGCATCGAGCTCGGAAGGTTCATCGCCGCGCCCTGCGGAACATACGAGACTGCGGTGAAGGATCTCAAGACCGTGGGAGATGTGGACTATATGATAGTCGACGGGGGAACGCATCAGGTCAAATATTTCGGCCCGAATGCGGCAATGAAGATACCTCCGATAGAGCAGGATCATGAGGGCAGTAAGAAGGAATATATGATCTGCGGGAGTCTTTGTACCACTGCGGATGTGCTTGTAAGGAACGTAAGTCTTTCTGAGGTTTCCGTGGGGGATGTGCTCAGGTTTAAGAGGACAGGAGCTTATTCGGTAACGGAGGGGCCGGTGCTTTTCCTTTCACGAAGGCTGCCCGAGATATACGTGAGCTCACAGGCTGAGGGCCGGGTTCTGATAAGAAAAGGGATCGAGGCATACAGTATCAATAAAGGACAGAGTCTTGAATAGATACGCAGCATTACCTGTCCGGAAAGAATGTTTTAAGGGAAAGCTCAGGATACTTGTCTTTATTCTTTCCCTGCTTTTGTTATCGGGCTGCGCCGTAAAAGAAACGGAACAAAGCGCGGCCGCGAACGGGGAAACGCCGACGGAGGTCATTTCCGGATCGGATGCTGAGCCGGCGGCTGAGACAGCAGTTGAGACAGCGACTGAGACAGCGGTTGAGACAGCGACTGAGTCTGCGATGGTTTCATCGCTGATATCCGATGATCCTCATACTACACCGTTTGAGGGGATAACCGCAGGAGAATCGAAGGCATCCCGTTTAAGCGATCCCGGGGCTTCAGCCGGGGAAGGGATCCAGTCCGGCGGAACAGAGGCTCAGGGAGATCCCGAAGGTGCCGGAGACGGGACAGGAGCATTAGGTGAAGTCTCGGGGAATGAGACAGCCGGTGGGACTGCGGATGCAGAGAAATCCGGTGAGGCTACGGATGCTGAGACATCAGGTGAGACTACGGATGCAGAGGCATCGGACGAGGTTTCGGGAACCGGGGCATCGGGCGGAGGAACATTTACGTCGGAAGAGATCCCCGATGAGGTTTTTGCAAGGATGAAAGGGGTGTCTTATCCCGATGGATGCTCTGTAGCGAGAGAGGATCTCAGATATCTGAGGCTTTCGTATCATGATTTTAACGGACAGACCCAGCTGGGTGAGATGGTATGCAGCAAAAAGATCGCGGATGATCTGACTGAGATATTTAAGGAGCTTTATAACCGGGGATATCAGATAGAAAAGATGCGGCTCATCGATGATTATGGCGGTGATGACGACCTTTCCTGTGCAGACAACAACACATCATGCTTTAACTACCGCACCGTCGCCGGGTCGACAAATCTTTCCAAGCATGCGCTGGGACTTGCGGTAGACATCAATCCTTTTTATAATCCATATGTCACTTATCCGGGAGGAGTGGAGAGGATATCACCTCCGGGCTCCGAACCTTACGCCGATCGGAACGCTGATTTTCCGCACAAGATCGGACCCGGAGATGCGGCTTACGAGCTCTTTATGTCCCATGGATTTACCTGGGGAGGCAATTGGAAGACTCTGAAGGATTATCAGCATTTTCAGAAGGCTTCCTGACCCTTGAAGAGAAGGGCGGTAATAATGATGACCATTTGCAGCAGGACACAGAAGCATCGATCATCATCTGCGATAAGGCGCAGAAGCATCGATCATCTTCAATAAGGTGCAGTCAGAGCACGGCATAAAACAAAGATCTAAGATACGGGAGGAACAAAATGTCGGACGGATCTATAAAAGAATTATACGGCAGCCTGGTCTTCGGGAACAGGGTAATGCAGGAGAGGCTGCCAAAGGACGTCTATAATGCGGTCAGGACGACCGCTGAGAACGGAACACACTTAAAGCTTGACGTAGCCAATATAGTGGCGGCGGCCATGAAGGAATGGGCTCTTGAGAACGGGGCCACCCACTTTACTCACTGGTTCCAGCCGATGACAGGTCTTACCGCAGAAAAACATGACAGCTTTATCTATCCTTCGGGGAGCGGAGAAGTGCTGCTGGAGTTTTCGGGAAAGGAACTTGTCAAGGGGGAGCCTGACGCTTCGAGCTTTCCTTCCGGGGGATTAAGGGCGACCTTTGAAGCCAGAGGCTATACGGCCTGGGATCCGTCATCGCCCTGCTTCGTAAAGGACGGCACGCTTTATATTCCTACGGCCTTCTGCTCATACGGGGGAGAGGCTCTGGACAAGAAGACGCCGTTATTAAGATCGATGGACGCGCTTTCGGAGTCTGCGGTCAGGCTTCTGAAGCTTTTCGGGAAGACCGATGTGAAGAGGGTCAACATCACGGTAGGCGCCGAGCAGGAGTATTTCCTGATAGATAAAGAGATGTATCTTAAACGCAAGGATCTTGTGATGTGCGGCAGGACTCTTATAGGAGCTCCGGCGCCCAAGGGACAGGAGATGGAGGATCATTATTTCGGGGTGCTTAAACCCAAGGTCTCGGAATTCATGCATGAGCTTGACCGTGAGCTGTGGAAACTCGGGGTTCCGGCAAAGACCAAGCATAATGAGGTGGCTCCCGCGCAGCATGAGCTTGCGCCTGTATTCGAGACGGCAAATGTTTCGGTGGATCATAATCAGCTGACGATGGAGATAATGAAAAAGGTCGCCGACAAATGCGGCTATGCCTGTCTTCTCCATGAAAAGCCTTTCGAGGGTATCAACGGTTCCGGTAAGCACAATAACTGGTCCATATGTACGGATACCGGAGAAAATCTGCTGGATCCGGGAAAGACCCCGCAGGACAACAAGCAGTTCATGATCTTTTTGATGGCAGTGATCTCTGCGGTGGATGATTATGCCGAGCTTTTGAGGCTTTCGGTCGCCACGGCCGGAAACGATCACAGGCTTGGCGCGGATGAGGCTCCGCCCGCCATCGTATCGGTATTTATCGGAGATGAGCTTGCGGGAGTTTTCAGATCGTTGGAAGAGGGAACAAAGTATGACGGCGCCGGAGCGACCAAGATGAGCTGGGCGCATGTGCTTCCTCACATACAGCAGGATACCACTGACAGGAACAGGACTTCTCCTTTTGCTTTTACCGGAAACAAATTTGAGTTCAGGATGCCGGGCTCGGCCCTTTCGGTGGCTCAGCCCAATATAGCGCTCAATACCGCGGTTGCCGAGGAGATAGACAGGATATACGAAAGACTCAAGGGAGTACCCGCCAGGAAGAGGGATGAAGCTATAGACGAACTCCTGAGAGATCTTTTGAAACAGCATAAAAGAGTGATCTTCAACGGAAACGGCTATTCCGATGAATGGGTCGAAGAGGCCGAAAAGAGAGGCCTCTACAATCTGAAATCCCTGCCCGATGCGATGCCTCATCTTCTTTCTGAAAAGGTGAGAGAGCTTTTCAAAAAGCATGAGGTGCTGTCGGATGCCGAGCTTGAGTCCAGATATGAGATATTCCTGGAAAACTATAATAAGGAGATCCATATCGAGGCACTGACGCTTCAGGAGATGATAAGGAAGGACTTTACCCAGGGGCTGGTCTCATATATGAAGGATGTCACAAATGAGGCACTGAAAAAGAAGCAGCTCCTTCCGACATTACCGATCTCATATGAATCGGATATAATCAATACGCTTGATGATACAAGTGAGATCATAGGAAACAAGATCCATCAGCTGAGGGATGATACCGAGCGGGCCGAGAAGATAACCGATCCGCTTGAGGCGGCCAGATTTTATCATGATATCATACTCCGGGATATGGAAGAGTTGAGAACCTTTGTCGATAAGGCTGAAAAGATAATCCCCGACGGATACCTGCCTTATCCGACCTATGGACAGATCCTGTTCTCGCTTCGCTGAGACAGGATCGGACTTATCCTTTGTTTAATCAGCTTCGCTGAGACAGAATCGGACTTATCCTTTGTTTAATCAGCTTCGCTGAAACAGGATCGGGCTTATACCTTCTTTAATTCACTCAGCTTATCCTGGATCGCCTTTTTTACCATATCGGCGATCTGATGGGTGGAACAGTCCTTATATTCGTCGTAAAAGATCGGCGGCAGGAAATGTACCTGAGTGAAAACGGGCTGCAGACCGTTTCTCCCGAAAGGTATATAGGAGTCTACCAGGACCACCGGGACGATGGGACAGTGTGATTTCACTGCGCACTTGAACGCGCCGGCAAGGAATTCCTGCAGATGGTTTTCGTTAAAGGCGTAGCCGCCTTCGGGGAAGAGAATGTACCGCCTGCCGTTTTTGACTTCATCGGCGATGCGCATGATACCGTTTACCTGAGCCCGCATATCCGTGCGGTCAAGCCTGACTCCGCGCAGAAGCCTTGTGACCTCATTTGCGAACGGCAGATGGGAGCGCTTTTCATCTATCACTATCGTACAGGGTTTTTCATGTACATGTATGATCCCGAGCACATCAAACTTACCCTGATGATTCGGATACATCACATATCCGCCCTCCTCGGGGAGATTTTCAAGTCCGTATGCTTTCGTGTGAACAAAGGAATTGCGCATGGCCTGATCGATCATGTGCTTTCCTATACGATATCGGTCTTCTTCACTGAACTTGTCGGGATGATCCTCGACATAAATGAGCCGAAAAAAATAATATATTATGAAAGGGAGTGATATCCCTATGGTCCAAACCAAACGCAGCATCTTAACAACTCTCTCCGCAAACACCGGATTATGATCAATAAAAGCCCCGGTTTTTAGCGATCCGGAAGCATTTATTTCCTAAAATATATTATCACATCGGGATGATAAAATCCATAAAACGGATCGATGGTCAGATTAAAGATTGTGTGTAATTGAAACAGATATCAAAAACTGTTACAATAACTAACCGTTGAGACGGATCCCCTATTACAGGGCCGATACTGCATGTTGATACCACAAGCTTATGATACATGCTGCGACACATCATCCGTGCAGACCGACGCATAGGATCGATACAGATAGTAATATTATTTTGCTATTTTACATTAAATAAAGACAGGAGAGTGCGTAAAGATGGGAGATTATGTAATAAGCTGCTGCTCGACGGCCGATATCACCAAAGAACATTTCATAAAAAGGGATATCAAATATATCTGTTTCCATTTTGAGATCGATGGAAAGCAGTATATGGATGATCTGGGAGAGAGCATGGATTTCCATGAATTCTATCAGCGTATGGCCACAGGATCGATGACAAGGACTTCTCAGATCAATGTAGATGAATTTGTCAATTATTTTGAGCCTTTCCTCAAGGAAGGCAAGGATATCATCCACTTAAGCCTTTCATCCGGGATCTCGGGTGTGGTAAATTCGGCGCAGATCGCAAGGCAGGATCTTCAGGAGAAATATCCGGACCGAAAGATTTATGTGATAGACTCTCTTGCAGCCTCGGCCGGCTACGGCCTTCTCATGGACATCCTTGCGGATATGAGGGATGAGGGCAAGACGATAGATGAATTAAAGGATTATGTCGAGGAGAACAAACTCTATATCCATCATTGGTTCTTTACGACCGATCTTACTTATCTGGTCCGCGGAGGAAGAGTTACCAAGACCGCCGGGTTTGTGGGAAATCTTCTCAATATCTGCCCGCTGCTTAACGTTAATAACGAGGGCAAGCTCATTCCCAGAGAGAAGATCCGCACCGCAAAGAAGGTTATCAGGGAAGCGGTAGAGAAGATGAAGGAACATGCGCTCAACGGAACGGATTATGACGGCAAATGCTATATATCACATTCCGACTGCATGGATCTTGTCGATCAGGAAGTTGCCCTGATAGAGGAGGCTTTCCCTAAGCTTAAGGGAAAGATAGAGGTAACTTATATAGGTACCACGATAGGGAGTCATACTGGTCCCGGAACCGTTGCTCTTTTCTTTGTCGGAAAGGATGAAAGGACAGAGTGATCAGCCGTTATATACGGAGACGATCACACACCATTCCCCGAGGGTATCTTCTTCAAGCACTTTATAGCTGTTTTCTTCAAGCGTCTGTCTTACGGCAGGCGCTTTTTCCGTGAGTATCCCCGAATAAATGACGATCCCTCCGGGACGTACCATTTCCTTCATAACGGGAGTCAGCGGAGTCAGTACGACGGGCAGAATGTTTGCCACCACGATGTCGTAGTCGTTTCCAAGATCTGCACGGAATCCCTGATCGGTCACTGCGTTTCCGGTGAGCATCGTGAAATCGGTATCGTTAAGGTCGTTTTTGGTGAAGTTATCCTCTACGGCAGGGAGTGAATTAGGATCGATGTCCGTAGCGGTTATACATGAGGCGCCAAGCTTAAAAGCGGCCATTGACAGGATGCCGGATCCGGTTCCCAGATCCAGGACCTTCATGCCGGGACTTAAGTATTTTGAAAGCATTATGATGCAAAGCTTCGTTGTCTCATGAGCGCCCGTTCCGAAGGCGGTACCGGGATCTATATGCAGAAGGATATCGCTGTCTTTTCCGTGATCGGCTTCCTCCCATGAGGGAACGATCGAAAGCGTGCGGCCATCGTTAAGGATTATATCAAAGGAGTGAAAAAACTTTTTCCAGGAGTTGAGGTAGTCCTCATCATCAAGTTCCGATGATGAGATCGACAGATCGCCGCAGGGGACTTCGATGCGTGCCCGCATATCCTCGAGCGCAGCGCGGATGCCTGAAAGGATGGTGTCTTTGTCATCTTCTTCCGAAAGATAAAAGGAGATGAGCGCCTGCCCTTCGGGTATGTCTTTATTCAAAGGAACCTCATCCACAAAGATCTCATCAAGCTCCTCCTTGCTCCAGGGCTTGGAGTCAGCGATCTCGATACCTTCTATTCCGTTGTCGGCCAGAATACATGAAAGGATGTCCTCAGCTTCGACCGTAGTTTTGATAGTATATTTTGTATATTCCATAGCTTTTCAATTATCGGGCATTTATGATAAAATTACAAGGTTAGATTGATATATTCAGGCAATGCCGGTCGGATAAGAACAACAGGCATACCGTATTAATAAGGAGTTGATACCATGGACAACAACGATATCGAACTTTTTTCCACTACTGATCTCAGAGCCAAAGACAAGGTGGTTTCCACACTGGTAAAGCACAGGGTTTCTTACCTCGAAAGATGGGAGAAGGTCCCTCTCTTAAGGAGAAGAGAGTATGGCGGAGCCAAGGAGCTCTGCGTCATATATGTGAACGGCAATCAGTACGGAAAAGCCAAGAAGATACTGGACGAGTTCAATGCTAGCTATGCTGAGGCAAAGGGCGCAAAGAAGAAGAAAAAGAGGTCGCGCAGAGGTGACGCTGACGGTTTCGGATCCGGAGCAGCGGAAGAAATGCCTCTTGATGAAGAGGGTGAAGAGAATACAGGACATGCCGGCGGGGACGACATAGATGATGGCATCGATGATCTTTAAGGACCATGCGGGTGACCGGCATAAATTACCAGTTTGATGCGGATGACCGGCATAAATTATCAGCTTGACCGTGCATAACGACGAAGCCCGGATCTTAAAAACGGCATACTTCGTCTTAACGTATAGGAAATCAATCGGGGAGGACAGAGATGGACGAAAGATATGAAAAGCTTTTGAAATGTGTTGAATACATCAGGAGCAGGACTGATTTCAAGCCGGAGATTGCTTTGGTACTGGGTTCCGGACTCGGAGGTTATGCCAGAAACATGCAGGTGGAATGCGAGATCCCGTATAATGACATACCGGGCTTTCCCGTTTCGACGGCTCCGGGGCATGACGGCAGGTATATCTTCGGAACGGTTGGGGACAAGAAAGTTGTATGCATGAAGGGAAGGATTCATTTTTACGAAGGCTATGACATCTCTGATGTGGTGCTTCCCTCAAGGGTCATGAGACTTCTCGGAGCCGGGATCCTGATCTTGACGAATGCATCCGGTGGAATAAATTCATCGTTTAATCCGGGGGATTTCATGCTTGTAAGGGATCATATCTCTCTGTTTGCGGTCAATCCTCTTGTCGGAAATAATATAGATGAGCTCGGGGTCAGATTTCCCGATATGTCACACGTTTATGACGAGGAATTGAGGAATAAGATCAAGAGCGTTGCTGCGGAGCTTTCCATCGACCTTAAGGAAGGGGTATATGTCCAGCTTATCGGACCTTCATATGAGTCTCCGGCGGAGATCCAAATGCTTAAGAATCTTGGCGCGGATGCCGTGGGAATGAGCACCGTGAGCGAGGCGATCTCGGCAAGGCACTGCGGCTTCAGGGTCTGCTGCATATCCTGTGTCAGCAATCTTGCGGCGGGCATATCCGATCATGAGCTTAGCGGAGAAGAAGTGATAGAGGCCGGCAAAGTGGCGGCTCCTTTATTTGAAAAGCTTGTGACCAGATCGATAGAGGTATTTTGATGGCATTAAAATATAAAGATACCGATCCGGTGAGATTGTCAGATGACGGGAGGACGATAATCGTCCTGGATCAGACAAAGCTTCCCGAAGAGGTGGTTTATCTGAATATCGGGACGGCAGATCAGATGTATGATGCCATTAAGTCGCTGGCAGTAAGAGGCGCCCCGTGTATAGGAGTTTTTGCAGGGTATTGCATTGCGGTGCTGGCATCCGGGTACACAGATCTTGATAATGCGCAGTTTGACAAAAAGCTCAGAGAAGATGCTGCGTGGCTCGAGTCTTCAAGGCCTACGGCCGTAAATCTTTCCTGGGCAGTCCAAAGACAGCTGAAGCTTCTGGAGTGCGGTATATCGGCCGGCATTACGCCGGTAAAGATCGCCGGGAGACTGCTTGAGGAGGCGCGTACGATACATGAGGAAGACATTTCCATGTGTATGCGTATCGCAGAGCACGGACTTTCGCTGCTTAATGATGGAGACGGGCTGCTTACGCATTGTAATGCGGGCGCTCTGGCCACGTCGAGATACGGTACGGGACTCGGACCGATCCTTTTGGGCAGAGAGCGCGGATATACATTCCATGTTTTTTCCGATGAGACCAGACCGCTGCTTCAGGGCGCGAGACTGACGGCTTTTGAGCTTGTGAATGCGGGAGTGGAGGAGACCGTGGTCTGTGACAACATGGCTTCACTGCTCATGAAGCAGGGAAAGATCCAGGCGGTGCTCGTAGGCTGTGACAGGATCGCCGCTAACGGAGATACCGCCAATAAGATAGGGACTTCCGGAGTTGCCATCCTTGCAAAATATTACGGTATACCTTTTTATGTTCTGGGTCCTTATTCCACGATAGATATGAATACCCCCAAAGGTGACGATATAGAGATAGAGCTCAGGGATCCTGAGGAGATAAGGAGCATGTGGTATAAGACTCCCATGGCTCCTGCGGGTGCCGGATTTTATAATCCGGCATTCGATGTGACGGATCATTCGCTGATCACGGCGATAATCACCGATAAGGGGATACTCAGACCGCCCTACGATAAATCCATCGGTCAGATGATGAGAAGAAGATAGAAGCAATAAGAGAAAGGAACGGAGAAAAGGAATATGAGCAGTATAAGGATATACAACGCAAGGATCCTTACGATGGATGCAGGCACCGGCATTATCGATAACGGTGTACTCACTACCAGGGATGACCGGATCGCATACCTTGGAAGTTCTGATAAGGAGCCCCGGGAGAGATCGTATGACCGGGAGATAGACGCAAAAGGCAATCTGCTCATGCCCGGATTCAAGAATGCGCATACACACAGCGGCATGACCTTTTTAAGATCCTTTGCCGATGATCTGCCGCTTGACAGATGGCTGAATGAAGCCATTTTCCCGAGAGAAGCGAGGCTCAAGGACGGTGATATCTACTGGTGCACAAAGCTTGCGGTGATGGAGTATCTTACCAGCGGGATAACCGCCTGCTTTGATATGTATCTGAAGCCGTATGAGATCGCTAAGGCTACGGAAGAGAGCGGATTCAGATGTGTTCAGGTGGGAGGGATGAATAATTTCTCCCAGTCTTTGGAGCTTCAGGAAGAATGGTTCAATGAGCTCAACGGGAAAAATCCTCTTACCTCATATATGTTTGGTTACCATGCAGAGTATACCTGCTCAAAGGAGCTTCTGGAAGGACTTTCCAAGCTGGCTCATAAATACGGGGCTCCGGTCTGGGGACATAATTCGGAGACGGCATCGGAGGTTGAGGGCTGTAAGGAAAGATACGGGCTCACGCCTACCGAATTCGCTGATTCCTTAGGACTTTTTGATAACGGCGGCGGAGGATATCACTGCGTGTATCTTTCGGAGCATGACATGGATATCTTTGAAAAACGCGGGCTTTATGTCGCGACGAACCCGGGATCCAATACCAAGCTGGCTTCAGGGACGGCACCTATAGCCAGACTGCTTGAGCGCGGCATAGGGATCGGGATAGGAACCGATGGCCCTGCAAGCAATAACTGTCTGGATATGTTCAGAGAGATGTTCCTGACTACCGGGCTTGCAAAGCTGAGAGAAAAGGATGCCTCGGCGGTCGATGCGGATAAGGTGCTGGAGATGGCGACTGCAGGCAGTGCCAGGGCAATGGGCCTTACCGAAGCGGATGTACTCTCAGAGGGAAAGCTTGCGGATCTGATCATGATCGATCTCTCAAAACCCGAGATGCGGCCTCTTAACAATATCACCAAGAATCTGGTCTATTCAGGTTCAAAGGCCGATGTGAAGCTTACCATGGTCGGTGGAAAGATCCTGTATGAGGACGGACGGTTCAATATAGGAGAGGATCCGGAGGTGATATATAACGAGGTGGATAAGGTGATCGGAGCGATGAAGGACATATGAGCAGCGTCAGATCCTATGATCCGGGTGAACTGGAGCTTATCAAGGATGCATGGCTTGCCGATCCGCAAAGTGATAAGCAGACATCACTTTTCGATCAGACCTGGAATGATATGAATATGGACCGGGTTTTTGCCCGGATCGACACCTGTGCTTCACTTGCAGGAGAGGAAAGGCTTTACGCAATGCTGCGTGAGCCTTTTTCTGATGCAGAGGAGCTTCGAAGAAGAGATGAGCTTATACGCTTATTTGATAATGAAAAGGATCTAAGCCGGGAATACCGGGGAAGGCTTGAGGGGATCGGAAGAGATATAAAGCAGCCGGCCTCCGTGACAGTTAAGAAACTCTCCGAGGCCGGGCAGCAGGGCAACATCGGCCATATACTATGCGCGCTTCTCGGGGTGTTCTCGATCTGCATGATCTTTGTGTCACCTACCGCGGGTCTGATCATTTTTCTTATTACACTGATCCTTAATATATCGACGTACTTTCGCAGAAAGGAACAGATAGGAGAGTATCTGTCCTGTTTTTCTTATCTGATAAGGGCATACAGGGCGGCGCGTTCCATGCTCAGTGTCCGTGATGATCCCGAAAGATCCTACAGAAAAAAGCTTGAAAGAGCAGTATCCGTGCTAAGCGGAGTAGTAAGAGGCGGATTTTTGCTGACCGGAGGAAGAGGTCTGACCGGCGGGCTTATTAATATGCTCCTTGATTATCTCCGGATTTTCTTTCATCTGGATCTTATGAAATTCAATTCGATGCAAAAGAAGGTCCTGGAGCACAAAGATGATATTGAGGAGCTGTTCATTGCGCTCGGTGAGATCGATGCGTTCATCGCGGTGGCGGAGTACAGGAGAAGCCTTCCGTTCTGGTGTGTGCCGGAGCTTATCATTTCCGGGGATGACAGTGAGAGAGGGATAATGGGCAATGCCGAAACGGAGAGCAAGGACAATGCCATAACGGAGAACGGGGGCATAAGGGACAGCAAGGCCGGGATAGAGGTTAAACGACTCAGCCATCCTCTGCTCGATCACCCTGTCGCTTCCGATATCCGCGCATCCGGGAAGGGGGTTCTTGTCACGGGATCCAATGCGTCCGGCAAATCCACTTTTTTGCGTTCGGTCGGACTTGCGGCCATACTCGGTCAGAGCCTTGCAACGGTTTATGCCGAAAGCTATCGCGCTTCGAGATTTTATATCGTCTCATCGATGACGGTCGCGGATGATATCGTTTCCGGCAGCTCTTATTACATGGCAGAGATCAAGGCCGTAAAACGGCTTATCGATGCCTGCGGCAGAGGGATCCCGGTGCTCTGCTTTGTGGATGAACTGCTTAAGGGGACCAATACGATAGAGCGTATCGCGTCTTCTTCGGAGATATTAAAAAGCCTTGTCAGGGACAATGTGATATGCTTTGCGGCGACCCATGATGCGGAGCTTACGGATATGCTGGCCGGACATTATGATAATTACCATTTTGAAGAGGATATAAGCGACGGAGACGTGAAGTTCTCGTTCAAGCTCATGGAAGGCAGTGCCAAAAGCCGGAATGCGATCAGGCTGCTTGAGATAATGGGTTATGATGAGTCGATAACGGAAGCCGCCGTAAAAAGAGCGGAGGAGTTTGAAAAAACAGGAGAGTGGGGACGCCTGTGACCGGTAAGGGAAGGGATTGGCAATGAATGCGGCCGGTAAGGGAAGAGACTGGTAATGAATGTGACCGGTAAGGGAAGGGATTGGTAATGAATGCGGCCGGTAAGGTACGGGACGCTCAGTCGGCCCGGTTTTTCTTCTTTGAACCGGCCTGAACAGCCGTTTTCTTGATGAAGTGGACCGGACGCCTTACGATATCCATCAGATGGTGTGTATTCCCGGCTATCGCGGCTTTCTTTTGATAATCGTTTCCGACATAGACCATGTTTCTTCGGATCGCCTCTCCTATATCCTGGTCGAAGATATTCCGCAAAAAAGCGTCGGCATAGTCGGGTTTCAGATATCGGGCCGCAAGACTGTCATCCTTTAAGGCCGGGGTCTTTATCATATCCAGAAAGAGAGAGTCGTTTTCGTTTATTTCCTTTACCTTATCCACTGCGGCATCAAAGCTTTTGAAATCATGGCAGTTGACAAATGAGGCCGGATCGAACTGTGAGGCGATCGTCGGATCTCCCCAGTAGATCGGGATAGTATCCCCCGCAAAGGCCTCAAGGATCTTTTCGGTAGTGTATCCGTGAGTGGAAGAGTTCTCGAAGGCCATCGTGAAACGGTATTTCTTTTCAAACTCTATCTTGTCAGGAACGGGGCCTCCGACATTATTGTGATACCGTCCTCCGCAGTCGATGTCTTTGTAACGGCAGAGAGCTTCATACATTTCATCTCTCTCCCTGCAGGCAAAGGGATTTGAGATGACGCAGTTACAGAAGCCTTTTTTGGAAAGGTAGTATTCGTCACTGTAGGTATGCTTTTTGTAAAAGAGATCAAGATGCATCGTATATAATGCGTAATGGGGGAGACAAAGATACCGGTCTTCAAAGTCGATATAATGAAATCCCATCGCATAATCATAGAGATTGAAATCGGGGACGAGGTTCTCGCCCATATAAAGGATCTTTATGCAGTCCCTGTACTTGAGGTGTTTATTGTCAAAAAAACTGCAGAAGACATAATCGGGATCGTCGGAGATCTCGACATCGTAATATCGGTTCAGGATATCGATAAAAAAGTTGTCTTCCTTATCAAGATCCGGCCAGAAATCTATGAAATCAATTTTGATCTTTTTGCGCATATGTGTAGTATAGCGAAAATAAATGTTGCAAACAAGCTGTATTTTTGATAGAATAAACAGCGCTGTGGGCTTTCGGCCCAAATAACGATCAGTCAGGGAGGTATAGTAAAATGGCAAAGTGTGCAGTTTGCGGCAAGGGTGTTCATTTTGGTAACAACGTAAGCCATTCACATAGAAGATCAAACAGGATCTGGAACTCCAATATAAAGAGAGTAAAGTGCAAGGTCAACGGAGTACCGAAGAGACTTTATGTCTGCTCAAGATGTCTCAGATCAGGTGCCGTAGAGAGGGCATGACAGATCTGGATCCGATATGGGAACTATAAAGACCGGCCTTTAACGGCCGGTCTTTTTGTGCACCTGACAGTCCAGGTGATGATAGAGCTTTTTACAGATCTTCAGACGACAGAGCGTGTATTACAGATCTTCGGAAGACAGAGCGTGTATTATAGATCTTCGGAAGACAGAGCGATTATTACAGATCGTCCGTATCGATCAGATCGCTGCTTGAGGTGTCTCCGTCAAAAGCCAGGTTGATCGCGTCGTTATTCTCCACTCCGGGAGCAGAAGGATCACTCTTGTCGGTGAATTTATTGACCAGATCCGGAACCATATCGAGCATTTTTGTAACTGCATCCTGGTTCCTGATATTTACGAGCTTTGTCACACCCTTGGAGATGACGAGAACGGAAGAGGGAGTCATCTTGCCTCCGACACCGCCGCCGCCGCCGTTTTTCTTGTCACCGGTAGTAGCACCGGTTCCCATACCGAAAGTCACATCAACCAAAGGGATGATGATCGTATCATCGATCTTTTTGGGCTCGCCTACGACCGTCTTCGTGGAGAAGAAACCGCTCAGCCCCTTTATAAGGGAATTTACCATTTCGTCAAAAGTCAAATTAGCCAAAACCTGATCCTCTCTTTCCTTTTATTCCTCATTGATCTTTTGCAGCTGTCTGTATAGTCTGCGTATATCCTTATCAAAATACACCCGTGCAAGGGCGATCAGAACGAATATCAGCTGGACGTGTCCTTTAAGGAACGCATCGCCTTTTATGACCTTCTGGTCAAAATCCGGGTTAAGGTGCAGATGATCGGTATACACGGGATAAAACGAATAGATGATACCGACGATCTCTCCGGTCGACGCCGGATTGCCAAGTCCCAGATCCAGGTTTGCGTTCAGCTTGCGGGGCCTGATATGCCATAACAGCTTTTTAAGTCTTAGCAGAAGCTCCTGAACCGCCCGCTGGTCTCTTTCGTCATTGATCATATATATGATCCGCTTTATTTTAACATAAAGAGAAGTGATTTTGTATTTTATTTTCTCGAAGCGCTCGCTTACCGGCTCCTTGCGCTCGCCAAGCACTCCGGCTTCGTCCTTTGCGGAAGGGTAGACTTTGATCCACAGGACCTTTGCGGCCATGTCATCGGAATCGTTGTTCCGGTCATAGTTGAACCGGATGATGTGGAGTATCCAGTTGGCCTTCGCGTGAACATTGTATTTATTGTCCGTATCGGTATAGTCCGCGTCCGCATTGTAATGGATCGGGACGAAAAGGATCACGAGCAGCAGAAAAAGAACGATCCCCAGAATGATAAGGAGGATTATCCCTATTATCTTAAGTATCTGAAGCGCTATCATGAAAACAGCTCCTCTACATAAGAACGGATGCTTTCGTGTCCGTATTCCATCGAAGCCTCGTAGATCTCCTTTACCAGCTCGATCGCTTCATATTCGGATCTTGCGATCCCGACGATCTTCAGATCGATGTCTTTGTAATAAGACTGGGCAAGCTGTTTGGTATCATAGTATTCCAAAGGATCCACCCCGTTTTCGGCGGGACAGATGACGTAGATGCCGGACATATATTTTTTCTTTTTCAGTTTTTTTATCACCCGGGACGGATCGTCCTTGATGCTGTCTCCGAGAAAGACCCTGTTTGCGAATTTCATATTATAATGTCACCCAAAGTCCTGCATTCTGATCCAGGCGAGCAGGAAGATAAAGGCGGATCGGATAGAGATGTCAGCCTTTATGCTTTTGTTCATATTATCAAAGTATAATAAAAAAGGGAGGGAGTTGTAAAGAAAATGTGTGTTTATAATTGACTTTGACACTACAGGCAATTATACTAGATGATGTGTTTTTATGGAGTACTGGCAACTAGATACGGAGTGAGACGATGAAGACTGTAGCTGTTATGGCGCTTCAGGATGGGATGCAGATCGCTGAAGACATAGTGATCGGCGATAAGGTCGCCATAAAAAGCGGAACCAAAGTAGATCATATAATAAAAGCAAAGCTTGAGGCATTTAAGCTTCTGACTGTGAACATACTTGATGCGGAGGACCTGGCGGAGACTTATTATGAAAAGATAAGGGTTTCCGAAGCATTCAGCATCTTCAAGAAGAATTATAACGCAAACCTTGCTGCCTACAAGGTGGCGGTCGATTCATTCATTTATAAAAAGGTCCCGTTCAGATTTGTGGATCTTAAGGCTATAGCGGATGCGCTTTGTCCTGATTCCATTTCCGGAAAGCGTCTTTTTTCGTATATCAATATCATGATCCATGATGAAGCGGACATGTCCTATGCGCACGGACTGAACGTGGCCCTCATCTGCAAAAAGATGGGAAAGTGGCTCAGGATGAGCCCGGAAGATTGCGAGACGCTTATTTATGCCGGATTTCTGTTTGATATTGGTAAGTTTATGCTTCCCAATGATATAATATGGAAACACGAGAAGCTCAACAAGATGGAATATGATCTTGTTAAGACCCATGCTTTCTACGGCTATCATATGCTCAGCAAGTACGGGATCAACGAGCATATACTGAACGCAACGCTGATGCATCACGAAAGATGTGACGGATCCGGATATCCGCAGGGACTGTCCAGGGATGAGATCGATCAGTTTGCGATGATCATTGCGATAGCCGATGTGTATGAGGCGATGACAAGCGCCAGATCTTACCGGCCTCCTATGAATCCATACCAGGTCGTTGAGATAATAAAGGACGAGATGTTCCTTAAATATGATGTTGCGATAATCACGACCTTCCTGAATCATATAATGGATGAGATGATCGGAAACGATGTAAGACTGTCCAACGGGATGATGGGTGAAGTGATAATGAACAACAGCGGGGCCATAGGAAGACCGGTCGTAAGGAGCAAGGACGGGACGGTAGTGGATCTGTCCCAGCAAAGAGATATAAAGATATTGGAATTGATCTAGGAGGTAAATATGAGAGCCAAAATGAATACAGATCTAGGGAATATTTCGCTGGATACCGAAGCGATAGCCCAGGTTGCGGGAACGGAAGCCATGGAGTGCTTCGGAGTGGTCGGTATGGCTACTTATTCCGTGAGGGACGGACTGGTGAGGCTGCTCAAAAAAGAGAGCCTTTCTCACGGTATCAATGTGGATATAGTCGATAACAAGATAAATCTTGATTTCCATGTGATCATAGCTTACGGCGTGAGCATCAAGGCGGTCTGCGACAATCTTATGAGCAATGTTAAATACCGCGTTGAGGAGTTCTCAGGAATGGAAGTCGGCAGGATAAACGTCTTTATTGAAGGGGTAAGGGTGATAGACTGATGTCAAACAAAACTCTTGATGCGTCCCTTATCTCAAAGATGTTCCTTGCGGGGGCTGCCGAGCTTGCCGCAAACAAGGAGATGATCAATGATCTTAACGTATTTCCTGTTCCGGACGGAGATACGGGGACGAATATGACTCTTACCATTATGTCAGCCGCAAAGGAAGTTATCGCTCTCGGCGATGATTTTGACATGGCGGCGCTGTGCAAGGCGGTATCGGTCGGATCGCTGAGAGGAGCCAGAGGTAATTCGGGAGTCATCCTCTCACAGCTGCTCAGGGGCTTTACCAAGGAGATACAGACGCATCCGAGCGTTGATATGGAGGTTCTTGCCGCAGCTTTCAATAAAGGAGTCGAGACGGCATACAAGGCCGTAATGAAGCCCAAGGAAGGTACGATCCTCACCGTGGCGAGAGGCGCCGCTGAAAAGGCATCCGAGATGTCGGACAAGGCTTCGGATATAGAGGAGTTCTCGGAGGAGGTCATCTCACACGCCGAATATGTACTGACTCAGACACCGGAGCTTCTCCCGGTACTGAAGCAGGCCGGCGTCGTTGATTCCGGAGGCCAGGGACTCGTCTGTGTACTGAAGGGCGCAAGAAAAGCCCTCATCGGTGAGACCGGTGATCTTACCGCCGATGATCTTGCCGCGATCGCGGGAAGCAGCTCGGGCGGGATAAACCGTGAAGCAGTCGCAAACGCGGATGTGAAATACGGATATTGTACGGAATTCATCATAATGCTGAATCATGCCTTTAATCAGAAGACCGAGGCTGATTTCAAGAAATATCTGGAGTCGATCGGAGATTCGATCGTGTGCGTGTCATACGAGGACATAGTCAAGGTCCATGTCCATACAAATCATCCCGGACTCGCTTTTGAGAAAGCCCTGACATTCGGAGCTCTTACTTCAATGAAGGTCGATAATATGCGCGAAGAGCATCAGGAGAGGCTTTTCAAGCTTGACGGCGGCAAATATGTCGAAAGACCCGAGGAGGAGATGGAATACACGGGACAGGCGGGAACCGCAAACGGACCGGTCAGAGCGAAGGTTGCCTCGTCACAGGTCGTAGCCGAGAAGATCGCCGAAGCCGGTATCCCGGATCTTCCGGATACCGAAGCTGCCGGAGATCCGGAGGCTTCCGCTGAAATGAAGCAGTTCGGATTCATAGCGGTTTCTTCGGGTGAAGGCCTCAATGAGATCTTTAAGGATCTCGGGACCGATGAGATAATCTCCGGAGGCCAGACCATGAATCCTTCCACCGATGATATCCTTGAGGCGGTCGGACGGGTAGCGGCGGAAACCGTATTTATTCTGCCCAATAACAAAAACATCATACTGGCCGCTAATCAGGCGGCAAGCCTGTCGGAGGACAAAGAGGTCATCGTCATACCGACGAAGACCATCCCTCAGGGGATCACGGCCCTTATCAGCTTCCTCCCGGAGAGCACTTCCGAGGATAATAAAGAAGCGATGTGTGAGGCGATAAAGGGAGTCAAGACCGGAGAGATCACTTATTCCGTACGCAGTACCGAGCTTGACGGAAATGTGATCAAAAAAGGCGACATCATGGGAATAGGTGACTCGGGGATCCTTTCCGTCGGAACGGATATCCTGGATACGGCCTTTGAGATGGTCTACAGAATGATAGATGAGGATTCATCCCTCGTAAGCATCTATTACGGAGCAGACACGGATGAGGATGACGCGAAGGAGCTTGTCCGCAGGATAGAGAGCAAGTATTCCGATGTTGATGTGGAGATGCATGCAGGCGGAGAGCCGGTCTATTATTATATAATCTCTGTCGAATAAAGAGCCGGGGCTCTTGGTCTGAACAATATGGATCTTAAGGATGAGATCTCATCGATAAAAGGAATAGGGGAAAAGAGTGCCGCCTTGTTTCACAAGGCAGGCGTCTTTTCCGTTTATGACCTGATACATTATTATCCTACGTCTTTTATAAAATATCCGGAGATCAAAAAGGTATCCGATATCTGTCCGGAGGAGAGAGCGGCGCTCAAGCTGACTGTCCTTACGGAGGCAAAGGTCGCCCATGTGCGCGGCATGTCTATGCTGACTTTTATGGCGGGCGACGATACGGGGGAGATAAGGATCACTTATTTCAATATGCCTTATCTCAAAAAGAACATCCACCCGGGGAATGAAAAGATCTATTACGGCACGGTCTCGGTAAGGGGACAAAGCTACGGCATATCCCAGCCAAAGACATATAAAGAGGATGAGTACGAAAAAATGAAGGACGTCTTAGCCCCGGTCTATCCTCTGGTAAAGGGACTTACTTCAAAAGCGGTGACCAAGGCGGTAAAGCAGGCTTTTGATGAGCTTCCCGCGGTAGAAGACTGTCTTCCTGATAAGGACAGAGAGGAGCTGTCTTTGGGAGGGCTGCACGAAAGCCTCTATACGATGCATTTTCCGGAGGATATGCAGGCGTATGTAAAAGCCAGGGAGCGGATAGTCTTTGATGAGTTCCGGGAGTTCCTCGTATCCATGGGGAGTCTTAAGGATGGGGCGTCAAGGAGCAGGAATGATTATCCGATGATCGAGGTTTCCGAAGCGATAAGACTCAGGGAATCGCTTCCGTACCGGCTTACGGATGCGCAGATCAGGGCTTATGATGATATAATATCCGACATGGGTTCTCCCTATGCGATGAACCGTCTCATAGAAGGAGATGTCGGATCGGGAAAGACCATAGTCGCGCTGCTTGCGATGCTTACAGCAGTGAAGAACGGCCATCAGGCGGCGCTTATGGCTCCGACCGAAGTGCTTGCCGCACAGCACATGAAAAAGATCGCTCCCCTTATGGAAGAGTATGGAGTCAGATGCGTGCTGCTGACCGGAGCGATGACCGCAAAGCAAAAGAAAGAGACCCGGCGTGAGATAGCAGAAGGGAGCGCGGATATCATAATAGGGACCCATGCGCTCATTACCGGACTTGTCGATTACAAAGACCTTGCGCTTGCCGTGACCGATGAGCAGCACAGGTTCGGGGTGAGACAAAGAGAGGATCTTTCGGACAAAGCGGGATCGAAGAGTCCGCATGTGCTCGTGATCAGCGCAACCCCCATCCCCAGGACGCTCGCGATCATATTGTACGGCGACTTGGACATCTCCGTGATGAACGAACGCCCCGCCAAAAGGCTTGAGATCAAGAATGCCGTAGTGGGTACGGAATACAGGGAGAAGGCATATAATTTTATCCGCAAGGAAGCAAAGGCCGGGAATCAGGCCTATATCATCTGTCCTCTGGTGGAGCCGACCGAAACGGGAAGGGGAGAGAACGTCCTTGAGTACTCCGAAAAGCTCAGGGAGAGATGGGGTGATGAGGTGAGGGTGCTCACGCTTCACGGTCGCATGAAGAATGCGGACAAGAATGAAGTCATGACACGATTTGCGGCAGGAGACGCGGATGTGCTCGTTTCAACGACCGTGGTAGAGGTCGGAGTGGACGTCCCCAATGCGACCGTAATGATGATCGAAAATGCCGAAAGCTTCGGGCTTTCCCAGCTTCATCAGCTCAGAGGACGCATAGGCAGAGGGGATAAGCAGAGCTATTGCATTTTTGTGGATACGTCCGGCGGGAAATCCCCGTCAGCAAGACTTGAAGCCATGAAAAAGACTAACGACGGATTTGAGATCGCCTCGGAGGATCTGAAGCTCCGCGGCCCCGGGGATATATTCGGGATCAGACAGTCCGGGGAGATGGGCTTCAGGATCGCGGATATCTACACGGATGCCGCACTATTAAAGAAGGCATCGGAGTATGTAAAGCAGCATGAGCAATTTGAGGATAAGGATAAGACCCGGAAGGTAGTTTTATAAATGTCATTTACATCACTTGAATTCATCTTCATATTTTTGCCTGTATGCCTCGCGGGGTATTATCTGTTTCCGAAGAGATTCAGAAACTATTTCCTGCTTGCCGCCTCGCTTATCTTCTATGCGGCGGGAGAGCCGAAAAGGATGTACATCCTTTTGCTCGGGATCGTTGTCAACTATGTGGTGGGGCTTCTTCTTTCCGTAAAATACAAGGCCTCTTTTATCAGACCGCTGATACTGGTCCTTTCGATCGCCTATAATTTCGGGATCCTGTTTTATTACAAATACCTTATGGCCAGATACGGAGTTTCGAACGTGACGCTTCCGCTCGGCCTTTCGTTTTTTACCTTCAGGACAGTGTCATATTGTCTTGATGTTTACTGGGATATGATGCCCGTCAATAAAAACCCTGCGGAGGTAGCCCTTTATATCTCGTTTTTCCCGCAGATCTCCATGGGTCCAATAAGCAGATATACCGATCTTATCAAGGAGATGAGGGAGAGAAGCTTTGACGCCGGTGACTTTTTTGAAGGGATCAAAAGGATCATAATGGGTCTTTTCAAGAAACTTGTGATCGCGGATATGCTGGTCCCGGCAATAGATCTGTGCTTTGGCATGGAGCCGTCCGAAAGGAGTGTGAGCTTTGCCTGGCTTGGTCTCATCGCTTTTCTGGTGCAGCTGTATTTTGATTTCATGGGGTATACCGATATCGCGATCGGACTTGGGAGACTTTTCGGCTTTCATCTCCCGGAGAACTTCGATCATCCCTATGCCGCTTCGTCCGTCACGGACTTCTGGAACACCTGGCATATGACGCTCGGGGCCTGGGTCAGAAGTTATATCTACATTCCCATCTTCAGGGCCTGCCAGGGAAAGAAGTTTAAGAAGCTTACGTGTTATCTGCTCGCTTCGCTCGGCGTATGGCTTTTCATGGGCGCCTGGCACGGAGTGGGGACCAAAATGATCTTTTACAGCCTTTATTATTACTTCCTTATTGCCGGAGAGAGGATCGTTGCTGACCGGCGCAAGGCAAGGAGGAAGAAACTGGGGCTCGGCAAGGCTTCAAAGACGCTGCCCTCGACGATAGGGGCACATGTTTATCTTATCGTCGCGGTCTTCTTCGGGCAGCTGCTATTTAAATGCGAGAGTATGGGGCAGTATGGCGGTTATCTGAAAAGCCTGTTCGGACTGGCGGGAAATGCGCTTACACAGGCGGAGACTTCGTTTTATCTGACACAGAACCTGCTTCCGCTTGCGGTCGGGATCATATGTTCCTTCCCCGTTGTCCCGTATATCCTGGACAAGCTGAAAGCCGGAGGGAAGGAGAGGATGATAAATATCCTCGCCCCGGTGATCTACGGCGTGATGCTCGTGGTCTCACTGGCTTTTGCCTTTACCGGGACCTACAGGTCGTTTGTCTACTTCCAGTTTTGAGTGGGCGGAAACATAAACTCTTAAATACAGGGAAATGATCGATACAGGGAAATGAAGAACATAAGAAATAAAGGAAGCTTAATGATAGATGGAAATGATTGATACATGGAAATGAAGAACACAAGAAATAAAGGAAGCTTAATGATAGATGGAAATGAATGATACATGGAAATGAAGAACACAGAGAAGATATCGGGACTTATAATAACCGCAGAGCTTTTTTTACTCATAGCCTTATCGCTGATCTTTTTTAACAGGGAGGAAGGCAGGGAGTCCGTTGCGGAAAACAGAAGACTTGCCCCTTTTCCTACGATCAGAGAGGAGGACGGCAGTGTCTCTATGACGCTCGGGGAGGATCTTAAGGCCTGGTTTGAGGATAACCTGGGACTCAGGGATGCTTACCTTACCATAAGCGGCGTGCTCAATTATAATCTGTTCGGAAGAGCAAAGACGGGTAAGGTCGAGCTGGGAAGTGATGATTTTCTGTACCTTGCCGAAGAGGGAAACCTTTCGCTTGAGACATCAAAGTCCGAAGAGTTCGTCGACAAGATACCGGAGTATGCTTCCGATCAGCAAAAGATCGCCGATAAGCTTGCATCACAGGGGATTGATTATGTCCTGATGATAGGTCCGGGAAAACCATCCGTCTATCCCGAATATATCAGGAGCAGCTCACATGTCGTCGAGGAAACGATAGGGGATGCGCTTTCCGGATATCTGAAGGAGAATACCGATGTCCATGTGTCATGGCCGAAGCAGGACCTTATCGGGGCGAAGGACAATGCCGAAAATGAACTCATCTATCTGAAGACCGATACGCACTGGACCACATACGGCAGATATATAGCCTACGAGGATCTGCTGAAGGATCTGTCAGACTGGGGGATCGCGGATGTGAAGCCCTGTGAAGTGAGGTATTATAAGTCTGAGGAACCATATTACGGCGATCTTGCCGGGATGATGGGCCCCGTTACCTGGAGCGGAGAAGTCCTGAAGGAGAAGGACTTCACCGACTGGGAGGTGGTTTCGCCTAAGGCTGAGGTCGTGGACAAGGGAGAGCGATATGAAGCCTTCAAGGCGATGATGTATGAAAAGAATGTCTACAATCCCGAGCTTTGCGCGATGTTCCATAATGACAGCGCCGAAGATATGAGTGTGCTTGTCTGCGGAGATTCAATGGTGGGGATATGCCTGCTGCCCCAGCTTGCCGAGTGCTTTTCCGACCTGACCTTTGTGTGGAGCTACAGTCTTGATCAGGAGATCATAGACTTTGTAAAGCCGGATCTTGTGATCTCGGAGTTCGGGGAGAGGGAGTTGAGATTAAGGATGGATTCGATCAGGGAATTTGCGGGAGAATAAAAATGTACAGATTCAGAGAGCTTGTCAAGGCATCAAAAAAGGAGACGGAGGGGAAAGAGTACCGTATAGCGGTCCTCGGAAACTGTGCTACCCAGTTCCTGTCCCAGTGCATCCAGGGCTATGCGCATCTGATGGGATCAAACCTTAAGGTGTTTGATGCCGACTATGACCAGATAGATGCGCAGCTTTTGGATCCCGGATCGGAAACCTACGGATCGAAGCCTGATCATATTCTGCTTTATCTTGCTGCCGACAGGCTCTATGAGGATTTCATGAACCTTGGAAGTAATGAGCGGCAAGGCTTTGCCGACAGTGTGATGGCCCGGCTTATTTCATACTGGGATATGATAGAAAGAAACTCCGGGGCAAAGATCCTCCAGATGGGATTTACGGAGATAGATGACCGTACTTTCGGAAACTTCGGGGCAAAGACCGAGGTGTCGTTTACCTATCAGATGAGAAAGCTTTCCTGGCTTACGGCGGAGGCTGAGGCGAAAAGACCCGGAGTCTATCCGGTCGATCTGCTTTCGGTCCAGACCGCTTTGGGACAGGATAAGTTTTATGATCCGGTGCTCTACTATAACGCCAAGGTCAATGTGGCGCTTGAATCCTGGGGCTATCTGGCCCGTCAGGTATATGACGTTATCGCGGCGCTTCAGGGCCGTGTGAAAAAATGCGTGATCCTCGATCTGGACAATACCCTCTGGGGCGGAGTCATCGGTGATGACGGGCTTTCGGGGATAGAGATCGGAGAGCTCGGCCGGGGACATGTATTTACCGACTTCCAGCTTTGGCTTAAGGGACTTAAGCAAAGAGGGATACTGCTTGCGGTATGCAGCAAGAATGAGGAGGACACCGCGAAGGAGCCCTTCATCAGTCATGAGGAGATGGTGCTGAGGCTTTCCGATTTTGCCATGTTTGTTGCAAACTGGAACGACAAGGCTTCAAATATCAGATATATTCAGGAGACACTCAATATAGGCATGGATTCCATAGTCTTTCTGGATGACAATAAATTTGAAAGAGAGCTGGTCCGTTCCCTGATCCCGGACATATGCGTGCCTGAGCTGCCTGAGGATCCGGCGCGCTATCTTTCATTCCTGCAGGACTGCAATCTTTTTGAGACGGCCTCTTATTCCTCGGAGGATGCGGACAGGACCGGGATGTATCAGGCAGAGGCTAAGAGAAGGGAGAGCGAGGCGGCTTTCGGATCCATCGATGATTATCTTAAAAGTCTTGAGATGGAAGGCGAGGCCAGACCTTTCGATGAGCTCCATTACCCGAGGATCGCGCAGCTTACGCAAAGATCCAATCAGTTCAATCTCAGGACGGTCAGATATACGGAGGACGAGATCGCCCGTATCGCTTCCGACGAAGGCTATGTGACACTGTACTATACCCTGAAGGACCGGTTCGGAGATCATGGACTTGTTTCCGTGGTCATAATGAAGAAGGAGGACGGGGATACATTTTTTATCGACACCTGGCTCATGAGCTGCAGGGTGCTGAAGCGGGGCATGGAGGAATTCATAGTAAACCGTTTTGTGGAAGAAGCCGGAAGAAGCGGAGCAAAGAAGATAAGGGCGGAATACATCCCTACCAAAAAGAATGCGATGGTCAGCCATATCTATGATGACATGGGATTTGACTGTGTCGGGGAAGGGTTGTATAGTCTCGACATAAGCGGTTTTGAAAAGAGGAAGACTTATATCAGTGAGACGGAGTAAGGAACGGTCTGCGTCCACTGTCTGAAGGGAGGATCATGGAAAGAGAAGACGTACTGGCGAAGGTCACCGAGATAGCAAGAGATGTCTTTGACGATGAGGAGCTGGAGCTTACCGATGAGACGGTGGCTGCGGACGTGGACGGCTGGGACAGCCTTACGCATCTTAGCCTCATGAATGAGATAGAGATCGAATTTGATATCAAATTTGAAATGAAGGAAGTTCAGGCTCTTGGCAACGTAGGGGAGCTGGTGAATGTGATCCTCAGCCGTATTTCATAGAGAGAAGAATAACCGATGACAAAACAAACGACAGTCGAACGTCTTAAGGCACTTCGCGCGAACATGCGAAAGGCCGGAGTTGATGCGTATCTTATCCCGACATCGGATTTTCATGATTCGGAATATACCGGCGAATATTTTAAGGTAAGGGAGTTTTTTTCGGGCTTTACCGGTTCATACGGGGATCTTCTCGTTACCATGGACGGAGCGTTTCTCTGGACCGACGGGAGATACTTTATCCAGGCGGAAAAGGAGCTTGAAGGAAGCGGGATCACTCTTATGCGCATGGGGATGCCCGGAGTCGAGACCGTTGGCAGCTATATAAGAAAGAATCTGCCGGCGAAGGCAGTTCTGGGCTTTGACGGACGCACGGTAACGGCGTCGAGAGCGCTGGCATTGAAAAAAGAGCTTCCAAGCCACAGGCTCTCATATAAAAAGGATCTGTCGAAGGGCATATTCGAAAGACCGCCTTTTCCGGCTTCGGAGGTCGTGACCTTAACCGATGAGACGGCGGGAGAGAGCAGTATAAACCGCATCTCGAGGATAAGGGAGATACTCAGTCAGAGAAAATGCGATGCGATCCTTCTCACCAGGCTTGAAGATATCGCATATCTATATAATATAAGGGCGAAGGATATCGAGCATACACCCGTCGCCATGGCTTATTCATACATCACCTCTGATAAGGCCTATGTCTTTCTTATGGATGAAAATGCCGATACCGGTTATCCCGGGGTGATCGTAAGATCATATGATGAAATCTATGATTTTCTTAAAAGCGATAAGGTTTCGGGAACCGTGCTGCTTGATGAGAGAAGCGTTAACTACAGGCTTTATAAGATCATCAAAAAGAGAGTGAAGATCTGTCCCGGCGTGAGTCCGGTCAGGGATATGAAGGCGGTCAAGAATCAGGTCGAGATATCGCATATCAAGGATATATACCTGAAAGATTCGCTGCAGCTTACCCGGTTCATCAAATGGATAAGTACGACCGACACGCATGAGACCGAGATGAGCGCTGCGGGCGAGCTGCTGAAGCTTCGCAAGGAGATCCCGGAGTTTAACGATCTTTCGTTTAAGACCATTGCGGCCTATGGTGACAATGCGGCGATGATCCATTACGAACCGTCTGCAGAGCATGATCGTGAGATAGAGAAAAAGGGTCTTCTCATGGTGGATTCGGGCGGACAGTATGAAGGGGGCACTACCGATGTCACCCGAACGATCGTCATGGGGGAGCTCACGGATGAGGAGAAAGAAGCCTTTACACTCACGGTCTGCGGGATGTTACGGCTGATGAACGCCCGTTTCATAAAGGGAGTTTCAGGGGTGAGCCTTGATGTCCTTGCACGTGAAAAGATGTGGAAGCAGGGGATCGATTATAAGCACGGAACGGGACACGGGATAGGCTACATGCTCGGGGTGCATGAGGGACCGCAGAGCATAAGGACAAGGTCGCTTGGAAGAGAGGCCGAGCTTAGACCGGGGATGCTTGTTTCGGATGAGCCCGGTATCTACAGAGAGGGAAAATTCGGAGTCAGGACGGAGAATATCCTTCTTGTCATGGAAGACTGCAGGACGGATGACGGGGTCTTTTACAGATTTTATTGTCTGACGCAGGTTCCGATAGATCATAAGGGCATGGATTACGGCATAATGTCTTCGGATGAGATCGAAATGTATGAGGCTTATCAGAAAGAGGTGTGCCGGAGCCTGTCGCCGCTTATGAGCGATGAGGAGAAGGAATGGCTTTATTCATACTGTGGCAACGTTACGAATACGGAGAGATAAGATGAACGAGAAAAAAGTAAGGACAAGATTTGCGCCTTCGCCTACGGGGAGGATGCATGTAGGAAATCTGAGAACCGCGCTGTACGCGTATCTGATCACGAGGCATGAGGGAGGAGATTTTATTCTCCGGATAGAGGATACCGATCAGGAGCGTGAGATGGAAGGCGCCGTGGATATTATAAACCGGACGCTTGAAAAAACCGGGCTTTCCTATGATGAAGGACCGGACAAGGACGGCGGGGTCGGACCCTATGTGCAGTCCGAAAGGGTCAAAGCAGGGATCTATATGAAATACGCGAAGGAGCTTGTCGATAAGGGTGAGGCTTATTATTGCTTCTGCACTCCGGAGCGCCTCGCGGGCCTGAAGACGAAGGTCGAGGGGACGGATAAGGAGATCACCGTATACGACAAGCATTGTCTGTCCCTTACGAAGGAAGAGGTAAAGGAGAAGCTTGAAAGCGGCATCCCTTATGTGATAAGGCAGAATAACCCCACGGAGGGGACGACGACTTTTCATGATGACATATACGGAGATATTTCGGTCGATAACTCCGAGCTTGACGATATGATCCTTATAAAGAGTGACGGGTTCCCCACATATAATTTTGCGAATGTCGTGGACGATCATCTCATGGGGATAACCCATGTCGTCAGAGGAAATGAATACCTTTCGAGCTCGCCCAAATACAACCGGCTGTATGAGGCGTTCGGCTGGGAGATCCCGGAATACATACACTGCCCGCTCATCACCGATGAGGAACACAAGAAATTATCGAAAAGATCGGGACATTCTTCATTTGAGGATCTGCTCGAGCAGGGCTTCCTGCCGGAGACAGTCGTGAATTTCGTAGCGCTGCTCGGATGGTCGCCGGAGGATAACGCGGAGATCATGAGCCTTGAGGAGCTTGTGGAGAAGTTCGATTATCATAAGATGAGCAAAAGCCCGGCGGTTTTTGATTACGGGAAGCTCAGATGGATGAACGGGGAATATATAAAAATGATGGAACCCGGGAAGTTTTACGATATCGCGCTCCCTTATATCAAAGAAGTGATACACAGGGATCTGGACCTTAAGAGGATCGCGGAAATGGTCCGGACCAGGATAGAGATCTTTCCGGATATCAAGGAGCATATCGATTTCTTTGAAGCTCTCCCTGATTATGACCCTGAGATGTATGTGCATAAAAAGATGAAGACGACAAAGGAGTCTTCGCTTGAAGAGCTCAAGGCCATACTTCCGGTGCTTGAGGGCATCGGGGAGTGGAATAATGACCGGCTTTACGAAACGCTCCAAAGCTATGCGAAGCAGAAGGGTATAAAGAACGGTCAGATCCTTTGGCCTTTGCGTACCGCCGTATCCGGTAAACAGATGACCCCCGGCGGCGCGACGGAGCTGATGGAGATCCTGGGTAAGGAGGAGTCCCTGCTCCGGATCAAAGCGGGGATAGACCTGCTGGAAAAAAGCCTATGAATGAAGCTCATGCAGCGCAGGCCGCTGCGATCAGACACAGAGACGGTCCCGCACTTGTCATCGCGGGACCGGGGTCGGGTAAAACCTTTACGATCGTAAAACGTCTTGAAAATCTTATCACCGAGTATCACACGGATCCTTCATCCATCCTTACCCTGACCTATACAAATGCCGCCGCCAAAGAGATGCGCCAAAGATCTTATTCTTTTCTCAATGAGCACATTTCGGGTCCTGTTTTCGGTACTTTTCATTCTGTTTTTTTCTCTATCCTTAAGCATTCGTTTTCGCTCAATGCATCAAATATATTAAAAGCCGATGATAAATACATGATCCTGTGTGATATCGCAAAAAAGACCGGATATGAAAGCGACGATATGAGTGCCGCGGCCGGTGAGCTTTCCGCAATGATAAGCGGATCAAAGAACGGGGTGAGCTACAGGGGTCTTTGCAGCCTTGAAGAGCAGGAAGAAATACTGAGGCTCTATAATGCCAGGCTAAAGGAGCGGAGGCTTCTGGACTTCGACGACATGATCCTTAAATGCAGGACACTGTTTGAAAAGGATCCGGATCTATTGCGGCGCTGGCGGGAGAGATACAGATATATCCAGGTGGATGAGTTTCAGGATATCAATCCGGTTCAGTATGAAGTGCTGAAGCTTCTGGCAGGCGAAGAGGCCAATATCTTTGCGGTAGGGGATGACGATCAGAGCATCTACGGCTTCAGGGGCGCAGGTCCCGGTATGCTTCAGCGCTTCATCCTTGAGCATCCCGGGATAGCAAGGTATGAGCTTACCGTTAATTTCAGATGCTGTGCTCCCGTGGCGGAAGCGGCAGACAAGGTCATCGCTCTGAACGGATCGAGGATAGAAAAGCATCATTCTTCTTTTGAACTTATCGGTGAAGCCCCGGACATCCGTTGCTTCCGTACCCGGGCGGAGGAGATCACGGCGATCGTTGAGAGCGTGGACCGGGAGCATCCGGGGGATCAGGCCGTCCTTGTCCGGACCAATGAGCTTGCGGAATTATTTGCGGATGAGCTCGGACGCCGCGGGATACGTGTCAGCTTCAGAGGCAGGAAGAAGAGTTTTTATTCCACGGAAACAGGAAAGGATATCCTCGCTTATATCAGGCTTGCTTCAGGCCACTATGACAGAGCGGACATACTCCGGGTCGTAAACAGACCCATGCGTTATATAAGCCGTGAGGCATTCGGCAAAGAGGCCGCAAGAGTTGAGGATGCGTTGGGTTATTATGGAAAAAGAAGCAGGGAATATCAAAACGCAAAGCGTTTCGCTGAGGATATAAAGCGCATGGCGAAGCTGCAGCCTGCAGATGCGATCAGATACCTGATAAACGTTGCAGGCTATGGAGATTATATGAGAAATTCAGGAAATGATCCTGAAGATCTGCAGCGTATCGCTGAAACAGCCGGGCGATACCGAACGCCTGGACAGTGGCTCAAAGCGGTAGAATGCGAGTTGACGGGAAAAAACGGAAAGGATCCAGGCGCTGTGTCGCGTGGGAATGGAAAGGATCCAGGCGCTGCTTCGGGTGGGAATGAAAAGGATCCAGGCGCTGCTTCGGGTGGAGATAAAAGGGCGGCCGAGGAGGGGCTTGCCGTCATGACTCTTCATGCCAGCAAAGGACTTGAATTCAGGGAAGTATTTATTGTAGATGTGAATGAAGGGACGATCCCTTATCATAGGGCGGTGATGCAGGAGGAGCTCGAGGAGGAGAGGAGACTGTTTTACGTGGGAATGACCCGCGCGGCTAAAAAGCTGCATCTGTTCTATATCAGAGAAAGCCTTGGAAAGAGCCTGCAGCCATCCTCGTTTCTCAGTCCCATACAGGTTACGGGGGGAGCGCTCGGAACCGGCCACGGAAATAATTGACATTGTCTTTTTTCAATCGTGTAAACAATCAGGAGTAGGTTTTATTTGTATTCTTAAAATGGGAGATTATTTCATGGAAGACAAACGTATGGTAAAATCGGATGATGATTTATTGGAAATGGTCAGTGGAGGATCCGGCAGTAATCCCCTGTTATCAAAAGAGGATATGGAATTTATAAGGACACAGATAGATCTAACCGATGACAGACAGAGGTTCATTAATGAAATGATGTCTTCCATATAAAGGTATCCGGTGATCATGGCAGTGTTTTGTGATATATCGGCAGATATATCTGATCTTTTATTTCAGAGGCAATGCAGAGTGATCTCTGAATCAAACAGACAAAAGAACAACCAAGCCTGATTTCGGGATCAAAGTTAAAAGCAATGGTGTTGAGGCAGCATTGCTTTTGTATTTATTGGCAAGCAGGTTAATTATGTTTTATACTTAATGGAGCTGGCAGGAATTTATAAAGGATAATCAGGATCGGATTATAAGGATAGGGATCGATGAAAAAAGGTAAACAATCAGTGAAGCGTAAAATGATAAAGATGGCAATTAACACGATATTGTCGTGGACGATGGTATTCAGTTATGGGAGCATGGCATATTGTGCCGGGACACCTCTTTCGAATATGGCTAATCCCGTAAGTGAGACTATATCTGTCGATCCAACCGGGTTGAAGGAAGGCTTTTCGGCAGTGCTTTATGATAACAGCAACGGTCTTCCGACATCCGAGGCGAACGCGATCACGGAAACCAGCGACGGGTTTATATGGATCGGAAGTTACGCCGGTCTTATCAGATATGACGGC